>NZ_CP032514.1:907473-1209964 GCF_003606385.1 Actinomyces lilanjuaniae
GCCTGGCCGGTTGTACTGGCTCCGCTAGCGGGCTCCGCTGAGGCCTGCGCGGCTCCCGCTGGGGCGGAGCCGCTCGTGGCTGGTTCTGACTGGTCTGCCATTTCTCTCCTGGACTGGATGACGCCGGGCGGGGCGTCGTCCAGCCATTCTGCCACCCGGTTGTTTGGGCGGTGAATCGGGGACGGATGAGGCGTCTGGCACGTCGGTGGCTGCACGGTCACAGAGGCTGGCGGGGGCTTTCCCCGTAGGCTGCTTCCACCTACTTCACGTGGTCCATGACGATCGCACGGTGGGTGCGCACGATCTCGGTGAGGGCGTCGATGGCGGTGTGCCCGCTGGGCAGGGCGGAGCCGAACCCGGTGCGTCCCACGACGCGGGTAGTGTCGATATCGACCTCCAGAGTGGCGGCGGGCCGCTCGTCGTTGGCCAGGTAGAGGTTGTAGATGTCGCTGCGGGCGCGGCCGTCGGTGCTGTTGTCCGGGAACACGATGACCATGGCGCTCATCGAGTCGATCGTGCCCTGCCACAGGTGGCTGGGCTCCTTGGAGGGTTGGGTGGTGTCCGCCGGGCTCCGGGTGTCCTGGAGGGGGGTGATGGTCAGTGGCATGGTGTTCTCCGTGGGGGTCGTGTCGTGGCTGTCGGCTCGTTGGGTCCGCGTCGTGGAAGTCGTGGGGGTGTTGTCGGGGCGCGCGACCGTCAGCGGTGGTGGGTGGTGCTAACGCGCGTGGCTGAACCCGCTTGTGCCGGTGCCCAGTTCCCGCCCTGCAGGCTGTAGCGGCTGACGCTCCCGCATGGGGATGCTGTGGCTGCTGAGGTCGGCTGGGACCGAGGTCCGCCGGAGCGAGGGAGGTGCATGCTGCCGCAGTGGTGGGCGGCGCGCTGCGGACGGCTGCCACGGCGCAGGTCCGGGGAAGGAGGAAGCGGGGTATGCCGCAATAGGCGAAACAGGGAGTTCCCGGGCGCCGGCAGGCCGTCCTGCGCCGCAGAGACGGGCGTGGCGGGCGCAACTCAGAGATGTCACGTGGTCTCAGCCTCCTCCGGCAGGAGGGCGGCGGATACCGTGTGTCGTCTACCAACGCACCGGACACCGCCTGCCGTCTGCCGACGCAGGGGTACAAGTCCTGACTCGTTGTTCTTTCGTTACTCTACTACCTGGGCTGTGCCGGACGTGCCACGCAGGAGCGGCATGCCGTGGGCACATTCTGCCGGGCCGTGCCAGGCCGGGCTGGACAAGGGACAAGGAAAGGACCTGACAGGGTGTCTATACCGTTCGACGTTGGTTCCTGGGGACTGTTCTGCGGCCAGGACCTCAGGCAGCTGGTGCTCGTTGACGACCAGCCCTGCGGGCCTGTCTCGGCGCGCAAGGTCTCCCGCTCCCTGACGCGTCGGCTGCTTCTGGATGAGGGGCGGGTGGCCCGAGCCGCCCAGGACGCCAAGCATGTCCGCGAGGAGGTCTCGCATGCCGGGACCCAGTGGGTCGTCAGGCTGCACCCGGTAGGCTCGCCCCGCTCAGCCAGGACTGTTGGTGTGCTGGCGGGAGTCTTCCCCGCCGAGGCTAGTATTCCTGACCTCCCTCTGGTGGGCTCGTGGGAGTGGGAGATCGAGCGGGACGAGGACGGTGAGCCCACCCCGCGCAGACGTACCTACTGGGACCGTAACCTCTTTCTCATCTACGACGTCGACCCGGGTGCGGCCCAGCAGCAGCGGGGCTACTGGGAGGTGGGTGAGTGGGCCAACGAGCTGGTCGACCAGGCGGACCAGATGCGGGTCAACCGCTCAATCCGGGACGGGATTCGTGACGGGCTGCCAGGCACGGCGGGTGTGTACAGGTATCTCACCTACCATGTAGTGACAGGCTACGGCTCGCCCGTACGGGGAAGGCGCCACCTGCGCTCGGTCGGCACGGCCGCTCCGGTTGCTCCCAATGACGACAAGATCGTTCTGCTGGGTTTGAGCTATGAGGTGCCTGAGACTTTCCGCGACATGGCTTTTGAGCAGGACGACAGTGCGGCCCGGGTTGACGACGTGCTGCACGGGGTCATGGGGCTGGCCAGGGAGCCGATGGCGGTCGTCGATGCGATGACACTCGATGTTCTCATGACGTCACCGTCGTGGCGGCGGGAGCGTCTCGGCTACGTCGGGGGCCTCAGGGGGCTCGTTGACGGTTCGCCGGAGGACCTGGTGGAGCTGCACGCCCTGATGGCGGAGGCGGTGGGCAGCACAGAGCCCACCCGTGCTGTGCGGGTCAGGCTGCGCAGGACGAACGGCTCGGTCCAGGAGGTCAGTATCACCGCCACTGGTGTCCCGGGAACCCGGCACCGTGACGTCGTTGTCCGCCTGGACTCTTAAGGCGTAGCTTAGGCGCGCGTCTTCAGGCCGCTGTGCCTGGGCTGAGTGCGACGAGCACAGGTAAGGTCGCGGAAGGCCGGAGAGCCCTGGGCCTCGTCGGCAGGCCGGGGTGCACGGGGGCAGAGCACGGCACGGTCTGCGGCCAACTCCATGGGGCCAGATGCGCTGACGGTGTTCGCCTGGTGCTCGCTCACACCTTACAGCACCTCAGCTACAGCACCTCAGCGACCGCGCTGCGCAGGGAGTCGGGCAGGCCCACGGCCTCCAGCTCGGCCAGCAGCGCGGCCCCGCTCAGCCCCCGCTGCACCGCCGCCCAGGAGCGGTCCTTGACCTCGTAGGGCAGCTGTGCCGCCTCCAGTAGGTTGTAGACCTCCTGAGGCCAGGGTGCCGGAGCCTGTACGGCGTCGGCTAGCACCACCTCCACGCCGTCAACCAGCTCCTGGGCGCTCAGCCAGCCCAGGTCCACCTCAGTGCCCGCGCCCAGGGTGAAGCCGTCGGCCTCGACCTGCCTCACGGGCAGCCCCGAGGACTCTAAGGGCTTGGAGGGCTTTGAAAGTCCTGTGAGCCCTGTGGGCTCGGCAGGGCCGGGGGTGTGGCCTTGTGCGTGCCGCAGTACCGCCCCCGAGCAGGAGCCCGCTAGAAGCCGCAGCCTCAGGTGCCGTGCCTGCGGCACCACGTGGGCGGCTCCCTCAAGCCGGACACGCACGACAGCCCGCCCCTGGTGACCTGTCGTAGCACCCGCTGTCACCTGGGTGCCCGGCTCCTTGCAGTCCGTCGCCTGGCTGCCCGGCCACTCCAGCTCGATCACCGTGCGGGCCACGGCTTGCGGCCCGGGAGCCGCTGAGCCGTCGTCCTCCTCCAGGACGGTGCTACCGTCGGCACCGGGGAGGACCACCAGCTCCAGCTCGCGCGGATTGTGGGACGCGGGTTCGTCCACGCTGCCTGCCAGAGGGATGACGCTGCCCGCACGCGCCAGGACTACGGTGCGCTCCAGAGGCCTGGAAAGGACGAGCCTGCGCCCGCTACCCTCACCGGCTGGGGTGGTTGCGTCATAACGGCGTCCCGTGGGCAGGTCGTACCACACACCCTCCGGTAGCCAGGCAGGCTCACGTCCCAGGCCCGTCACGGGGTCCAGGGGGCTGGTGAACGGGACAACCAGCAGGTCCCCGAAGAGGAAGGTCTGACGGAGCTCGTAGGCACCCGCCTGGTCCGGGTAGTCGTGGTAGAGGGGGCGTACCGGGCCAACGCCCTCGACCACCGAGCGCCTGGCCCAGGTGTAGAGGTAGGGGACCAGACGGTGGCGCAGCCGCAGGTAGGCGCCCATGGTGGCGCGCGCGTCGCGGCGGTAGCGCCACGGCTCCTTGGAGTTGAACTCCGAGGAGGTGGAGTGCAGTCGGTTGACCGGGGAGAAGCAGCCCAGCTGGACCCAGCGGGCGGCCATGTCGTCGTCGCGCTGGCCCAGCATGTGCCCGCCGATGTCGTTGGACCACCAGTAGTAGCCGATGTTGGCTGCCGTCGCGGTGAACTCCGGCTGGAAGCGCAGGGAGTCCCAGGTGGCGACCGTGTCCCCGGAGAAGCCGACCGGTGTGCGGTGGCTGGAGGGGTCGGCATAGCGGGAGAAGGTGACCGGGCGGCGCCCCTGACGGCCGGAGTCGAGGTAGTGGACGTGGTTGAGCATCCACAGGGGGTCCAGCCCGGGGAGGGTCGTGGTACCTCCCTGCTGCCAGTCTAACCACCAGAAGTCCACGCCCTGCTCCTCCAGGGGGTGGTGCACCTGCTCCAGGTAGGCTCGTACGAAGTCACGGTCCGCGATGCTGAAGGGGACGTCCTCCCCGGCCGCCGGGTCCAGGCCCAGGTCGTGGCACACCGCCTGGTAGGCCTCCTCGTGGCGGCGCACGCCCTGGGCCGGGTGGACGTTGAGGGTGACCAGCATCCCGCGCTGGTGCAGGGCCTCCAGGAAGGAGCGGGGGTCCGGGAAGAGGTCGTGGTTCCAGGTGTAGCCCGTCCACCCCGTGCCGATCGCCGGATCGATGTCAACCAGGTGCCAGTCCATGTCGATGACGGCCACGGAGAAGGGCAGGCCCTCGGCAGCAAAGCGGTCCATGAGCGCCAGGTACTCCTCGGCGCTGTAGGCATGGTAGCGGCTCCACCAGTTGCCCAGCAGCGCCCGGGGGATGAGCGGGCTGGGACCGGTGAGGCGGAAGAAGTCGTTCAGGGCGGCACGGTAGTCCTGGGCGTAGCCAAAGAGGTAGAGGTCCTGGGATGCCTGGGCTGCCTGGTGGAGCTCCTGGGCAGTGCCCTGAAAGCCGCTGCGGGAGCTGCTGAGGTGGGTGTTGTGGGGGTCGTCGGCGGAACCCTCCCGGGGGACGCCGCTGCTGTCCCCGCCCTCGGTGCCGCAGCCTGAGGCGCGGGGCTCGACCCACTCGTCGTGGGTCAGAAGCAGGGAGGCGGAGTCGTCCAGCACCGCGATCCCGGTCAGGGACAGCAGGCCCGGGTCCAGGGCCGCGCGCCCGTCAACCTCGTCAAGGGTGCGGGTGGTGCCGCCCAGGTTGGTCGGGAAGGTTTCCGCAGGGTCCCAGGTGTCACCGTGGTACCAGGCGCCGCCGTGGGGCGCGGCGCTGGCCCGGCGCAGACGCACGTTGAGCCCGGAGCGGGTGAAGCCCAGGGAGGGCACGTGGGTGAGGTGGAGGTGCTCGGTGACGACCTCCACCCGGTCCGGCCCGGTCATGACACGGAAGGCGGGCGGCTCACCCAGGTCGCGGGTGGTGACGAGCTGGGTGGCGGCATCGGTGAAGGCCCCGGTGGGGGAGTACTCCATGCGGATGAGTCGGCTGGTGAGCACCGTGAACCGGTAGGTAGGGCCGGTCACCAGGGCCTGCGGACGGGCCGGGGCCGGGCGCGGGGTGCTGGGGCCGCGCGACAGCGGAGAGGTCATGGCAGAAGGGTCGCACCTCGGGGTGCGCGGCGCGCCCCGAGGGCGCGAGGCCAGACCTCTTGAGGGGCGCTACGTACAGCGGGACGCGCGGCGCACCCCGAGGGCGCACAGGGCGTGCAAGCGGGGGTGCAGGGCGTCCAAGGTGTGTGAGGCGCACGTCCTTGGTGGCTGCTCGCAGGACGTAACCGCAGGAACATGAGAGTCGGCCGGTTACACGGCCAGGTTCGAAGGCTGAAGACGTGCAGCAAGTCTGGCAGAATCGGCTGTCCGTCGGGCTGGCCCAGCGCCCTCAGCCCTGCCCTCTCCACCGTTGTAGAAGGACCCCCATGAGCCTCACCGTCCCGCCCCTGGTCGTCTCCGCCCGGCACGTCGGCACCGAGAAGGACTGGTGGCGCCGCGCCGTCGTCTACCAGGTCTACCCGCGCTCCTTCCAGGACACCAACGGCGACGGGTACGGCGACATCCCGGGCATCACCTCCCGCCTGGACTACCTGGACACCCTGGGCGTGGACGTGGTCTGGCTCAGCCCCGTCTACCGCTCCCCGCAGGACGACAACGGCTACGACATCTCCGACTACCGCGACATCGACCCCCTGTTCGGGACCCTGGAGGACCTGGACACCCTCATCGCGGGCCTCCACCAGCGGGGCATGCGCCTGGTCATGGACCTGGTGGTCAACCACACCAGCGACGAGCACGAGTGGTTCCGCGACAGCCGGTCCTCACTTGCCTCGGCCCGGCGCGACTGGTACATCTGGCGGTCTGCCCGCCAGGTGGAGGGGCTGGAGCCGGGGCAGCCCGGTACCGAGCCCACCAACTGGGGCTCGGCCTTCTCCGGGTCCGCCTGGGCCTGGGACGAGGCCAGCGGTGAGTTCTACCTCCACCTGTTCTCCCCGAAGCAGCCTGACCTCAACTGGGAGAACCCGCAGGTCCGCCGGGCTGTCTACGACATGGTGACCTGGTGGCTGGACCGGGGCGTGGACGGCTTCCGCATGGACGTCATCAACCTGGTCTCCAAGACCTACCCGCTGGCCGACGCCCCTCGGGGTGAGGGGCAGCTCTACGGCTCGGGCTGGCTGCTGCGGCCAACGGTCCGCGTATCCACGAGTTCCTGGCGGAGATGAGCCGGGAGGTCTTTGCCCCCAGGCCGGGACACGTCATCACGGTGGGGGAGATGCCTGGGTGGACCGTGAGCAGGCGCGGCTCTACACCGGGCCCGGGCGTGGTGAGCTGGACATGGTCTTCCAGTTCGAGCACATGGGCCTGGCCGAGGGAAGCGGCGGCAAGTTCGACCCGGTACCGGTGGACCTGGTGGCTCTCAGGCGCAACCTGGCCTCTTGGCAGGAGGGGCTGGCTCCGCAGGCCGTGGCAGAAGGTGGCGGTGCCGGGACGGCAGCGGGCGCTGCCCCCGCATCGGGGCACCTGGTAGAGACCGGCTGGAACTCCCTGTACTGGGACAACCACGACCAGCCGCGCGCCGTCTCCCGGTTCGGTGACGACGACCCGGCCTGGCGAGAGCTGTCCGCCAAGACCCTGGCCAGCATCCTCCACGCTCACCGGGGCACGCCCTACGTCTACCAGGGCGAGGAGCTGGGAATGGTCAACACCGTCCTGGAGCGGATTGAGGACTACCGGGACCTGGAGTCGGTCAACTACTTCCACGAGCGGGTTGGCGTGGGGGAGGACCCGGCCGCGCTGCTGTTGGCGATGCGTGTCAGCTCGCGGGACAACGCCCGCACCCCGGTGCAGTGGTCCGACGCCGAACACGCCGGGTTCACCACCGGCCTGCCGTGGATGCCGGTGACTCCGGGGTACCGGGAGGTCAACGCCGCCGCCCAGGTCGGGGTGGCGGGGTCGGTCTTCGAGCACTACCGGGCACTCATCGCCCTGCGTCACGACGACGAGGTACTGGCCCTGGGGACCTTCCGCCTGCTGGCTGCCGACCACCCCACCGCCTGGGTGGTGCTGCGCGAGCTGGAGACGCGGACCGGGCGTGAGCAGCTCTTGCTCATCGCCCAGTGCGCGCGTGAGGAGCTGGTGCTTGGCTCGGGTGAGGAGGAGCCGGGCGACGGCGGGACGGGCGGCCTGTGGGAGGCGCTGGCCGCCGAGGGCCTGGACGCGGGGGAGTGGTCGGGTGCCCGGCGGCTGCTGCAGGCCGCGGATCCGGCTGTCCAGCCCTCGTCCGGCCACGTGGGGGCGCCGCCCTGCCTGGGCGGCTGGGACTCGGTGCTGCTGCGGCGGTGGGTCTGAGGGGAGTCAGGCGCTGATCGCCGGGGCGCGACTGTACGAGGGCTTCGCAAAACACCACTGTGCTTATGGTCTTGTGAGGGCTTGATATAGCCAATGCTGACAGGCGAAAAAGGGGACAGGATTCCTTGAAGGCGTTGTAGGCTCGTGAGAGGAGTTGTTCAGGAATTCCCCGCGTAGAAGAGCAGGGTTATTCCACGACCTGTCATGGTACTCTGTCAGCCAGAATCAGGATCACGTCAGCGCAGGCCAGTCAAGGTGACGGCTTTGTAAGCAGAGGACGATTCCCGTTGGTGGGGTGGAGCTACAACCGCCGGGTACGGCGAGGACGACAGCCGCAGATTGTTCATCAGCCCCCGACATGAGGTACTCCTGCTGCGCCATGGTAGTGCTGGAGTACATGGACTCGCCACAAGGATTTTCTTGGAATTGTCCGCATGTTGTCGAACGCCGAAGACGGTGAGCAGATGTGCCGGTTCTCAGTTAGTTATTTGGGCATCAGGTTCCGAGACATCGACAGACTCCCGCCACGTGCCCTCACCAGGGGGGAGTCCCACTGAGAGCAGGAGACCTGGGAAAAGGGTCTCTATCACGCCGTCACGGCGGGTGACGCGGCGATGTTTTCCGACAACCTCGGTGTGCATAAGGCCAGACTCTCGAAGAACCCTGAAGTGATAGGACATCGTTGACTTAGCTACGTCATACATGTTACTCAGGTCACCGCAGAACTGCGGCCCATCGGAAGCGATCCGCTGGAGGATATCCCGCCGAATCGGGTCTGACAGCGCGCCGAGCACCCGATCAAGCTCGATGTCACCCACGGTAGGGTGATGCAGCCGCTCTCTGCCCACGACCCGTCCCTTCTGGTCTCTCGCTCGTACAACTGCAGACCCATCTTACCGGACTCTTGACGCCGTAGCACCTTTTGTGTGCGTAGTTTCCGGCGGGTATGCCGGGGAAGGCGCATGGCAGCCTCGCGTAAAAATAGGATCCGCGAGGCATACCGTGGTCTGCATGGGTACCACCGACCTACGTGAACCTCTCGTGGTGAATTAGTCAACTGATCGGTACGATGCCACGGGACGGCGGTAGCGCTTGCTACCCGACTGCCAAACTGGGCGCATACCTGCCTCCCTGTTCCTGGGAGGCATCGCAATCTGCTTGACCGGCGGAACGTTGTGCGTCTTGAACTCGGTAATTTGGCATATGTAGGGTTTGCTGCCTGGTACATCGGAGACCTGTTCTTGATGCATAGAACAGGAGGATTGCCCAGGATGGGAGGTAATGACGTGGTGCCACCTGTAGCTGCACCCAAAAGACCTACCGCAGGCTGTAAGAGTACCGGGAAAATAAGTGCCAGCAATAACAGGTGCTAAGGCCATAGTTCTACGCAATTACAAAGACGTATACTTCAATGAGAAAAGGCGGCGGTGAATGTTGCGTGATGCACATATGGTTTGGACTACTCACCATAGTTACTGAATAGACCTAGCGTCCGTTCTAAATGCACCGCCGAGAGCGTAGACGCCAAGGGAGGCGGTGTAGGCGACAACGGTAAATACAGCGACACCGCTGTACCCGGAAAACTGTGTCAGCAGGTGTCCGCCGACGGCACCTCCGATGGTCGTTCCCGCATACATGGCTGCGTTTGCTAAAGAAGACACGGTGCCTCGAGCGAGGTCCGTATGGCTTTGGAGTTCGCTCATGAGCACAGGGAAGAGAAAACCGCCGACGAGCATGCCCAGCGCGAGAACAGCGATTGCGATCCACATGGTGTGGACGAAGGCAGTCAGGAGATAAATTGCTCCAAGAGCGATGATTCCAAGCAACAGCGACCGCTGCTGTCCAAGGTGTGAGACCAGGCGCGAGCCGGTTAGTGACCCGATAGCATTACCGAGCCCGATAACGATCATGGCAGCACCGATCATGGTTTGAGTGGCCCCGAAGTCCCTAGAAAACCAGGAGCCTATGAAAGAGAGCGCGGCAAAATTTCCGGTTTGGAACAACAGGTAGGCCGAGAGTGAGAGCATAAGCGGTCGAGAACGGACAACATACGCATATGGAGTGAATAAGCCTCCCTTCGTTGCACTGGCCGGTCGCACATTCGGGAACCTTGTATAGAGAAGGATCCAGAGCAAGGCGCCTGCAGTAGCAATAGCGAAGAAGGAAACTCTCCATCCGAGCGAGGACAGGAAGGACGCGATAGGAATTCCAGCCACCTGAGCAATAGCAAGGCCCGCTGTTGCGTACCCCATCGTCTTCACTATTGAAGAGGGGACTACCAGCACCGGAATCGACGCCCAAATCTGTGGAGTTACAAAAGCGGCTGCAATACCTGTGAGAAGGCGTGCGGTGAAGAGTGACCAGAAGTCCCAAGCACCTCCGCAGGCTGCAGTGAGTAACGTGAATCCAATCAATCCGGACAAAAGCACTTTTCTCCGGTCTAGTCTGTCTGATACCGGTCCTGCTATGAGCGCGAACAGTGCGTATCCGAGAGCGTACGCCGAGACGAGCCATCCTGATTGCGACACGGTTACGCTAAACTCTCGCTGCAGAAGCGGTAGCAGAGGCGCAGTAAGGAAGGTGTCCGTGCCAATGACAAAAAGAGTGGCGAAAGAAATGAGGCGTACTGTCGGTTCAGACGCCGTTCTTGGGGAGATATTTTCCGTAGTCATTGTTACTCTCTAGTCCCACTGAAAAATCTGTGATGTATGACTATACATTTGAGGAGTCGGCAGGGATATTGTTGATGGGTGCCACAAGAGGGGAGAACAGTTCCCTTATGTAGATTAGGCTGGAACTTATGGCGGTTGCGACAACATATTCCTTGAACGCCTGGTGATACTGTTCATCAACTCCGGCGGCGAGGATCTCACGATGTTGCGGCGTGTGTGCACCACGTAGTTGCAGGCCTAGCGGTAGCGGACTATCCGAACTCCATACCGCAGCGTCCGGCGGATACAACACGATGTTGGTCGATAGGACGCGGTTTCCCGATAACAGTTGGGAGCGACGGAGCCTCACCACTTTGTGTGAGCCAAGATGAATCCTCTCAGTAGCGAACTCCTCGGGTTCGAGAACCCGATCTCCGTTGACAACAAGTCGGACCTCAGTCCCGGTGATAGCTTGTAAACACCGGGTTGTTGACCCATCGTTTGTGAGCAGAACCCTAGTTACTACTGGTAATGTACTTAGGTCGATGGTAGTCATGGTGTAACCTGAGAAATCATCTTAGCGGCGGTTAAGGTTGCACGACCGCCCGAAGGTGTGAGCGTAGCAAAAGCTTTTGCACAACGGTCTGCCAGTTGACCCGTTACAGCATCTTTCAGCAGACTATGAAGAGCGTCAGGACTAGGCTCGACTAACGTAGGGAAGCCCAGCGCTTCAAGACGGCGTAACGATTCGATCTCATGATATTCTCCCCGTCCACCAAGAACAAATATTGTCGGAACTCTGAGCGCGGCGACTTCCGTCACGGTGATCCACCCTGGTTGTGCGATCAAGGCAGTGGCGCAAGTGAGTAATGGCATCCAGTCTGGGATGTAGTTAAGGGTGTGTACACCCTCCTCTGCGGGGGGAGTAGTTCCACGGCCAATAAGAATCATTTCGGCATCAGAATGGCTCTTACGAAGATGTGCGAATGCATGCAGGTATGTCCGAATAGCTTTCTGTTTGTTCTCTATGAACATTGACATACCGCCGACAGACGCCACAAGAAGCGGGCCGGTACTGAGACCTAGTTCATGGCGAAGTTGCTCTTGATTCACGTTCTTAGGTGCTGGTCTAGTCATAGGCCCAACGAAATGCACATTCGGCTCATTCAGTTGTGAGTATAAAGCAGTGCCGACATCGAGATCAGGTAATGGGGGTTTATCTGTCAGAACGAGTGAAGAATTTCTTATAATCCAATCGAATATGATGCTCAGAGTTGGTCTTGCGCGACTGATCTCTGTGTCGTTGACGATGAAACCTGCCTCACGAAAGTCGTCATTGCTGATTTGAGCGAGAGAGAAGTCATACCGCTCAGTTATCAGCACATGCCGATATTGTCCTATAACAGACGCCACGCTGGCCGTAAGGTTGTAGTCGGAGACAACTATAGCCGGATTAATTTCCTTGAAGTAGGCTAAATAATCAATTATCTTTGACCCGTTAAGGAATGTTGGCGCAAGGTATCCGCTAATATAGTGTTCTTGATCCAGGATTTTATCTAGGTGACTGCTATGAGCATGGCTTATCACGTCGTTCTCGGTCGAAATTACTTTTACACCTGCGCTTTCAAACAGGGGCGCGAAAACGTCCTGCATCGACCCAAGAAGTACGACTATCTCTCTTTCCGGGCACACGGAGCGAAGCTCGCTAGCCAATGCAAGTGCCCGCATATTGTGTCCACTTCCAGTGGCATTTGGAACCATCAGAATGGGTTTTGACATGAACTTTTCCTTATATGATCGAGTGTGATACATCGCCTGGGGCGACGTCGTGGACAACAATGTGGTCTGCTTGGACAAGAGCGTCGTCGCTGATATTCAGCGGTCCTACCAGTGTGGCGCCAGACTCGATAGTCACGCCCGTACCAATCCGCACTGGTGTCGTGATGCGCGGCAGGCTCAGAGCGCTGTAGTCGTGTCCAGAAGTCAGGATTGTTACTTCTGCTCCAATGGTGGAGTAGTTTCCGATATCTAATCCACCAGATGCTTCGAGAATGCACTCACTACCGATTGTGACATCGGTTCCAATTCGGATGCCGCCGTGTGGAGTGTCTGCCGTGGGACGGCCCATTAGCACGCTGCCAGCTGCGACTCTGAGTCCAGCTCCACCGTTGATGTGCGCATCATTGAGTGCGCCTGCTTCAATTTTAGCATCCGGGGGCCAAGCGGCCTTGTATAAGTCGGTCCGACGAGACACGGTATCAATCGTTTTCCTAATACCTAGACTTGCAGTACTGTCATTAATTATTCTGGGTATATGTCGGGTTGCGGGTTTTCCGAGAGCAATTGTTTGCGCTGGTATGTCGGCGGTCACATGGGCGCCAGCGCCGATGATGGCACCTTCGCTCACATGAACACCCGAATCAATGTGCGCGCTCGCGCCTACCCATGCTCCTTCTCCGATAATCGCTCCCGCTCCGATCCGAGATCTGCTTGCGATCATGGCCGAATTATGGATAGTGGCTCCGTCTATCAGGCAGCGGTATCCCACGAAGACGTTGTTGCCGAGGCGAGAGTTTGTGACCATGCTGAATGCCCGGACCCAAGTATAGTTTCCTAGAACTGATCCACTCAGACATGTGCCGGGCTCGGGCACTGCGTTCACCGCTATGGAGTACGTTTCCAGTGTGGTCATGTTAGCATCAACGCCCATGTCCGATCTAGTGATTCGTTGAGCATGTGCAGCGCCTGCACCGCGATAAATCCCTCGTCTGTGGTTTCAGAGGTCCCGTTTGCGTGCCTACCGAACCCGCCGTCTGCTTCTTGGCGGCTCAGGATGTATCTTCGACAGCGGTCGACATCCGGCACGGGCATTCCGAGCACGTAAAGGCCGGCAATTGCGTGGTAGGAGCCTACGAAACTGACGGTTGCGTCTCTGCGGTACCGGAAACCGCCTCCAGGGTCCTGTAGAGAATTCAAGTATGTGATGGTCTGTGGGACGTGCTCGGGCTCTGCCCCGAGTGCGAGCAGGGAACCGATTGCCCGGAATGTTGCGAATGCATCCGATATCCTTCCCGGCCGCTGTCCATAGCCTCCATCATCATTGCGGCAACTGCGTAAAAAACCGGTTAACCTATAACTATCCTTTGGCTCGGCGTGGAGTGCAACTAAGGCTAAAACTGCTAGATTGGTATGCCAGATATCTTCTACTACTCCGGGGTAGTTACCGAAGCCGCCAGAATGTTGTTGGGCGGAACGCAGGAAGTGGGCAGTTTTGTCCACGGCCCCGAAATCGGCTCTCGCAATGAGACCAGAGAGCACGGCACAGTAGGTTGTGAATACCTCTGACGGGAGACCAGGGCGTTCGGCAAACCCGCCATCAGGGTTGCGGCAGGCGATAAGACATTGACTGATCCATTTTGCGTCGGGCAGAGGGCGGCCCAGTACCGTGAGGTCTGAGAGTACGTGCAGCATTGAGAACGTCTGTGCGCTTGTATCTGCTCGGAACCCCAATGGTGCTGCGTACGGCGTCAGTCCGTACCCGGTGCCGCTTCGGGTCCTTTCGAGCCAGTTCAGATAGGCGTCTAGATTTAATCTCGGCGTTGGTGTCGTGCCTCTGGGTACTGGTGGGCGTCGTGCGTCGAAATCTATCAGTTGGATCGATTGCCCTGGGGGTGGCTCGGCGGTGTGTTCCTTTGAGGCAGCGGTGCCCGCCCATAGCGCGCATATCTGCGTGTAGGCGTGCTTATTCTGAGTGGGTACGTAGGTGCTGTTGCCGACACTGTATCCGCTTACCGAGCGGGGTGGGACCATCACTAGCCTATCTAGCGGTACAGTCGGATCAGTCGGGGTGGAGAACCAACTTCCTTGGCCGTAGTTGACGCCGCCTGTGGGATCATGCAGGGATGATAGAGTTTCGCGAGCCGTTTCGCGCAGGATGTCTGCGCCATTGCTGGTAAACCCTTGAAGCGCCACCAAAAGCAGGGCCTGGTCAGAGGCAAGCACCGCTGGGAACGGTGAGAAGTCGCCACGAGCAAATGCGGCTTCCGACAGTACTGAGACGCGGTTATTGCGGTCGAGGCGACTCCATATTCCTGGGTGCCAGGCAGTAGGAATAACTGTGTTATGCAGCATCGTGACGATAACTTCTGCGCGATGAAGCCATCTGTTACCTACTTCACTGTGACTCGCGAGAGAACGGCAAGCCATGAGTGCCCACGAGAGGTCATGCGTCGAGGCCCCTAAAGATTTTACTGGTGTTCCCGCAGCATCTACGCGGTCCCAGAACTGCACTCCATCCCAGAACATTTCAATCGCTTCGATTGGGATGTTGCTGCCAGCGCGGACTGCCAGAAGTACACCTGCTGAGGCAGTAGCGAGTCGGCGTTCACTGATCAGGACTTCACCGGTCCGAGTAAAGTTCTCTGCCCATGCGACAGCTGCCAGTTTGTCCAGGATGCTCCTGGCTTTCCGGGTGTCGTTGTTCAGGGCTAGTGCACCTAAAGCCCATACTACGGTATCGAAGCCGTTCATTGCTTCTCCGAGAGGGTGGATGGCGCCGGTCACATCGAGTAGTGACGGGGGTGTCTCATCGTTGCTTGCGACAACAAAGCGTTCTAGTGCCCGCCGGGCCATATCCTGAAGATCCGGCTTGCCCGTCTCTGCGGCCACGAAGGCAAGCAGACCCGCGTCAAGTAACCGCTGTTCAGCGGTTACGGCATTAGCGCCGTCTGCTGACTTCGCGGCGGTTAGGCAGGGTTCCTTGGCGCTGAACTTGCGCAGGAACCACTCGTCAAGGGGGGGGTGCGCATGCTGCTCCTAAGTTCGATGTTCGACGAACCAAGTATTAACACTGAGGCCACGCTTCGTCAAGTTAACTAGATCACAGGAAGTCCTCCTGGCGGGGGTGCCTCTGTGTGGTGTGTCAACCTGCGGTTGGGCTGTGTTCGGGTTGTGTGTCGCGGGTCCATGGCGTACGGGGCTGGACTGTGGTGGTAGGCCAGGGTGATAAGTTGTCTCGCCAGTTGGGCTACCGCCTCGGCAACTCGGGTGCCGACTACCACCATGCGCTGGGCCTCGAGCTCGCCTACCCAGGTGGAGCGGCGGCGGGAGCCGTGGTCCTTGAGCCTGGCGTCGGTCCTTGTGCGGCCCGCCTTGCGCAGGGAGGCGGGGTGGGTTAGGCGGCATGCCCTCCAGGACGGCGTCGTGCGTGAGCCACTTGCTCAGCACCTGCTAGGAAGCGGGATGGACCTGGGTGTACAGGCCCCGGACCCGATTGGCGGCCTGGTTGATCTTCCGGGCAAGGTCCCGGTCAATAGCGGGCAGCATGCGCAAGGCGGTAGCATCCTCCTCCGAGGTACTGATGGACTTGAGCGTGTGGGGCACCGTGCGGGCTGCGCTGGCGATCACCTCCGCGTCCCTCGCCTCGGTCTTGGCGCTACCCGGGTCGGGATGGTGACCCAGCGCATCAACAGGCCGGGCAGGTAGCCTACGGTGACGCCCGTGGCCTGGGTGACCGTCACTGCCAGACTGCCGATGGTGCCGCGCTGGTTCACCGCCACCAGCATCCGGCTGTGGCTGCTGAGCCGTTCGTATACTTCGCGCTGCCGACTCTCGTCGTTGGGCAGGGCACTGTCGAGGAGGCTCCTCCCGTCTGCGGTTAGGGCTGTGACCCGGTGCTCGGTCTTGCCACGTCAATGCCGATGAACACGTCTGTGTCATCGGCTCGCATCCAGCTCGTCTTTCCGTTTTCTCGGTGTGGGACCAGCCAACAGGCTCCGGCCCTGCACCCACGTCACAAAAGGGCTCGAAGGGCCGTCGGTCCGTCCCTGCTGATCAGCTGTTACCGGCAGCCCTGCAGCGGCCGGTAACAGCACTCAGGATCATTATAACGACAAGGACAAGACATCATGTCGACCGACAACAAGGTAACGGGTGGTCGGCTGCACGCCTCCGATAGCTGACATTGATCAACTGTTCTACGTAGCGTCGTGTGCCTACGCTGTTTCCGGGATCGGCCAGACAGATAGTGAGACAGCATGCAGAGGTGGCCGGTCCCAGAAGCGAAAGGAGAACAGTCATGGCAGGTGAGCGCGGTGTCCGGGGCGCCGGTACCTGGGTCGAGTTCCGGGGCTGACCGCGTGGGTCGCGCTCTCGTCCTGGAGCTCGACGGTGTCTCCTGGCGCTTCGGGGGCGGGTCCTCGGCCTGTTGGGACCCAACGGTGCGGGCAAGATCACGCTGCTGTCGATCGCGGGCTGCGTCCTGGCTCCGGCGTTGGGTCGGGTTGCCGTTATGGGGGAGCGGGTGAGCGACACCGCCACCGCCCGTCGTGCCAGGGGCTCGATCGGGTTCCTGCCGCAGAACCCGTCCTGGGTGCCGTCGTTCACCTGCCGTGAGACGTTGAGTACGCAGCCTGGCTGAAGTCCGTACCGAGACAGCAGCGGCGACAGCGGGCGGACGAGGCTGTGGAGCAGGTGGGAATGGACGTTCAGCACAGCCAGAGGATTGAGGTACCGGTCTGGAGGAATGGCGCAGCGTGTCAGCCTGGCCTGGGTGGCAGCCTCCTGGAGAAGGGGTACATGTCGGTGGTGACGGCTGGCGGCGCACCTGGTGAGGCGCCCCGGGCTCTGGCGCGGGCTGTTCTACCTCCCTGGCAGAAGGAGGTCGGGCGGCAGGGGGTGACCGGGTATGACGACTCCGCTCCGTATCGAGGCCAGGCGCTCCCAGATCCTGTGGCTGGCGCCGGTACTGGCTGGTACCCACATCGCTCTTACTGCGGCAGACCTGGGTGTGTGGCGCATGTCGTGCCCCATGGCCGTCCTGTACGCAGCTGTTACGCTGGCGAGACACGATGAGAGGGAACTGCGATGACCGGAGGAAGAGATACAGCCAGGCCCTTGCGGGTGCTTGTCGTTGGTGCCGAGTCCCCCTCGTCCCGTGTCCTGGAGACCGGCCTGGGAGGGGACCCCCGCTTTGAGGTGGTGGACCACGTCAGCGACGGGGGCCAGGCGCTAGGAGCCCTGTCTGAGTGGGCCGTGGACCTGGTCCTGCTGGACTGGGACAGCACCGACCTGGGTGCTACGGCAGTGCTGGAGAGCCTGCAGCACTCAGACAATGGCGTACGCGCGGCTGTCATGACCGCATACAGGAGCGAGGCGGTCCTCCAGGATGCGGTCGAGGCGGGTGTCGTGGCCTTCGTGGACAAGAACATGGGCTGGTCCCCTCGCCTGGGCGACCAGCTCCTGCGGGCGGCGGAGGGCCAGGTGGTGCTGTCTGACTGGCCTGGCGACCTCCTTGAGGCACTTGTCCAGGACCCACGGGAGAGGGAGGATGGCAGCGACGGTGAGACAGGTGGTAGCAGCGACACGGGTGGCAGTGATACAGGCGGTCACGGGTCTGGTGATGCGGGGTCCGGGGGTGGCGACGTCAGCAGCACCGCCACCGCGATACCTTCTCGTCTGGTCCCGGTCTACCAGGGGATCCTGGACGGACTGACCAACCGGGGGATCGCCCGCCGCACCGGGCTCAGCGAGGGCACTGTGCGCATCTACGTCTCCGAGCTGCTCACCCTGCTGGGCTGCCAGTCGCGCACAGAGGTCGTCATCCACGGCCTTGGGCGCCTCTGAGCACCTCTGGCCCTATTATTCTTGTGTCTGGGTGGAGCGGCGTCCCGTGGAAGGGGTTGCTGCAACGTTTTGTCGCGACCTAGAGGAGCTGGTCGGATGCCGGGTCTGTTAGATGATCGATATGTCCGGGGTGCGGTGATCGTGTTGGGCGGGGTCTTGCTCATGTCCTTTGACGCCGCCCTTATCCGGGCCGTGGGCCTGCCGGCCGGGGTGCTGTCGCTGTGGCGCGGGGTGCTGATATGCGCTGCCATGGTGCTGGCAGCGTCCCTTTGCCATGCTGGTGGCGCAAGGCAGCGCTGGCACAACGAGTGGGCTGCCTGGGGCAACGGGCTGATGTTCGGGGTGGCGTCGGTGGCCTTTGTGTACTCTATCGAGAGCACCTCCGCCGCCAACACGCTTTTTATCATGGCGACCATGCCGGTGTGGTCGGCAGTCCTGGGGCGGGTGTTTCTGCGGACTAGTATTGATCGGCCGACAGTTTTGGCGATCATGGTGTCGCTCGTCGGCATGACGATCATCTTCGCCTCACAGCTCTCCAGTGCCGCTGGTCGGGGGGAGCTGCTGGCCCTGCTGGCTGCGGTGTCGATGAGCGGCGGCTTCGTGTTCTCCTCGCGACGCCGGTCCAGCCCGTTTCTCACCACAGCGGTCGGCGGGGCGCTGTGCGCGCTCACCGCTGCCGTCCTCCTGCGCGGGGTGGAGGTTCCCGCCCTGGGATCATGGCTGCCCCTGGTCGCTGAGGGATTCGTGGTCATGCCAGTCGGCCTGGTCTGCCTGTCCGTGGGACCGAGGCTTCTGCCCGTGCACCATGTGGCGATCTTTGTACTGGCAGAGACGGTGCTGGGGCCAGTGTGGGTGTGGATGTTCTTCCACGAGAATCCCGGGCCGGCCTCGCTCGTGGGTGGGGCGGTGGTCATCGGGGCGATCGTCAGTCTGAACATGTACTATATTCGCCTTTCGAGGAAGGAAAGAGTAGGTGCGGTCTGACGCGGAGGAGGGACAGCCTCTTGTTAAGTGCGCTGCGGCCATCGTCCGTGACGACCGTGTGCTGCTTATCCGCAAGCGTGGCACGACCGCCCTTATATCTCCCGGGGGTAAGTTGGAGGCAGGGGAGTCCCACCTCGACTGCCTTCGTCGCGAGCTCTCCGAGGAACTGGGCGCCTCGCTGGCGTCGGCCACCTACTTCGGCACCTACGAGGACGTCTCTGTCTTCGACCAGGGCAGGTCGATCACCATTGTCGTCTATATATGCGATATCGCCGGTGACCCGCAGCCCCACTCTGAGATTGAGGCGCTGGAGTGGCTGCCCGTGACCTGTCTGCCTGGCGGCGAGTCCACCTTTCAGCGTCGGGTCATCCCCGATATCGCGAGAGCGAGCGGCCGGTGCTGACCAGTCCGGTGGGCCTGGTGACGGACCTGGACGGTACCGTCGTCTTCGACGGGGTCGCAGACCCCCAGCTACCCTCCTTTCTCAGGCGTGTCTCGCAACGTGGGGACGTCTCCGTCATCGTGGCGACGTCACGGGCGCCCAGGGGCGTGGCCGAGGTGCTGGGAGACGCCGTGACCTGCCTGGACGGTATGGCTTGTTTCAACGGTGCACTCCTGCGCCTGGGGAGTGAGGAGCGGCGCCACTGCATGAGGAGGCAGCATGTGCGTGCCGTCGTGGATGCAGCGTTCCGTATCGGTGTGCCTGCCTACGTGGACCAGGGACACTCCTTCACAGTGCTTACGCCACCGGGTCGCGAGAAGGGGCTGGGCTCGGGGCTGGAGCACATGCGGGACTACCTGGACGGCCGGTGGTGCGCCGACCCGGCCCAGGTGCCGGTCGACGACGTGCTCAAGGTGACGGTCGTCAGCCGGGGGCTGGCCGATTCGGAGGGTGCCGTGCCCGGTTGGGGGGCTGGCGCCGCAGAGGGCGCAGGCGTCCTCCAGGCCCTGTTGGGTCTTCGTCTTGACGGTGTCACTGCCTACCCGCACGAGGACGGCGTGGTCGATGTCTGTGCGGCAGGGGTGGACAAGAGCATCTGCATGAGGCTGCTGCCCGGTGGCGAGGCGCTGGCCGCCACGAGCTCTACGGCCATCAACGAGGGCACAGACGTCGCGGGGGAGCCTGCAACCACCGCTCACACGGCCGCTTTGCTGCCACAGGCTGTCTCCACGTGGGTGGCGGCAGGCAACGACGTCAACGACGTGGCGATGATCCGTGCGGCAGACGTCGGTATCACCGTCGGGGACGGCCTGGAGGGGGTCAGGGCGAGGAGGCAGACGGTCCGCGTCCCCTCGCGCCCCGGTGCGGTGGTGTCCGTCCTGGAGCGGATGCTGGGCCTGTAGCGGCACCAGGGGCGGTCTGCTGGCGGGGACACCAGCACAGCCCGCGCCCACCCGTGCCCACCACTGTGTGTGCGTAAGCCGCTGTATACACGCCCGTGCCCTTCCGAGGGCCGCCTTGTCTACCCCTGGGCCGCCTGGTCCGCAGCCTGGCCGAAGTCGGGCACCTGCTCCGGGCCCAGCACTCCCTCATGGATGCTGACCAGCTCGATCGCCGGGCGCAGGCCCGTCCACCACTGGTGGAGCGGGCGGCGGTTGTCCTGGTCGAGCTCGTCGGTCATGCGCTCCAGGGGGCGGTGGTCCACCTTGCCCCCTATAAGGCCGATGTAGGAGGCGCCTGCGGTGCCGCCCCCCAGTTCGGCAGCCAGCAGCTCCAGGGCGGCGGCCACCAGCTTGGTGGCCATGATGCGGTCAAAGGGCGTGGGGTTGCCCCCCTGCTGGAGGTGGCCGATGACGGCCTCGCGCACGTCGTAGAGGCCCTGCCCCTCCTCGGTGAAGATCCGGGCCAGCACGCCGGTGGTGTAGTTGGCGCTAGCCCGCTCGTTGCGCACCACCAGGTAGAGGCTGCGCCCGGAGCGGAAGGAGTCCACCATCCGTGCCGAGTCCTGTGCCAGCTGGCTGAGGGTCAGCCCGTCCTCGTGCAGGTAGACCTGCTCGGCCCCGGCCGCCAGTCCGGACATGAGCGCCAGGTAGCCGCACCTGCGGCCCATGACCTCGGCCACGAAGCAGCGGTGGGAGGCGGCCGCGGAGAGCTTGACGGCGTCCAGGGCCGCCACCGCGTTGTTCAGCGCCGTGTCCGTGCCGATGCTCAGCTCGGAACCGGGCAGGTTGTTGTCGATGGAGGCGGGCACGCACACGATCGGGATCTGAAAGGCGGGGTAGCGGGTCCGTTCGGTCACCAGCCGGTGCGCGGCCAGGTAGGCGTTGAAGCCCCCGATCACCAGGAGGGCGTCGATCTCGTGGGACTCGATGGCCCGGCCCAGGGCGTAGAGCTGCTCCACGGTGGGCACCTCGCGACGCGTCCCCAGCTGGGCGCCGCCGTCACCGACCCATCCCTCCACGTCGGCCCAGGTGAGCTCGCGCACGTTGCCGTCCAGGAGCCCCGGGAACCCGCCAAAGATCCCCAGCATGGTGAAGCTGTGGTCCAGGCCTAGGCGCACGGCCGCCCGAGCCGCCGTGTTCATTCCCGGCGCCAGGCCTCCCGCGTGGATGATCGCCACCCGGCTGGGGCGCTCACCCCGCCCCGGCCTGCTGACCCCGCCCGGCAGCGTCTGGTGCGGGGCGTGGGCGTCGGGGGCGTGGAGGTCGGGGCGTGGACGTCGGGGGCGTGGACGTCGGGGGCGTGGACATGGTCTCGAACACCTTCAGCATGGAGGCAAAGCTTGATCCCCGGGCCTCCACGGCCGCCTCGTAGTCCTGGGCGCGCACCAGGTCCTTGACCGCCCGGGTGGCCTTGACCTGCTCCATCATGGGCAGGCGGCGGATACGGTTGTGGCGCTCGGCGATAATGACCGGCTCGGCACCGGCATCCATGGTCACCAGCTCGCGGGCGGCGGCGCACCCCAGCAGGGTGGACATCCACCGGTCGTAGGCGCTGGGGCGGCCACCGCGCTGGACGTGGCCCAGGATCGTCACCCGGGCGTCCTCGCCCAGGCGGTCGGCCAGGACCTGCTTGACGTCGTCGGCCGTGATCCGGTTGCCTGAGCGGTCCGTGGCGCCCTCGGCCACGATGACCATGGACTCGCGGCGCCCGGCGTCGCGCCCCGCCTGGAGCTTGGCGCACATGTCGGCCTCCCACCCCTGCCCCGGGGGCAGCTCGGGGACGAGCACGTAGTCGCATCCCCCGGCCACAGCGGCCATGAGAGCCAGGTAGCCGCAGTGGCGCCCCATGACCTCCACGATGAAGGTGCGCTGGTGGGAGGCGGCGGTGGAGGAGATGTCGTCAATGGCCTCCAGGATGCGGTGCAGGGCGGAGTCGGTGCCGATGGTCATGTCGGCACCCACCAGGTCGTTGTCGATGGAGCCCACGATCCCGGCCACCATGAGCACCGGGTGGGCCTGTGCCGTCTCTGCGGTGATCTCACCGCGCTCCACCAGGTCGGCCAGCAGGGCGGGCCAGTTGGTGCGGAACTCGTCGGTGCCGGTCAGGGAGCCGTCCCCGCCGATAACCACCAGGCGGTCAATGCCGTGCTCCAGCAGGTTGCGCGCGGCGTCACGCTGGCCCTCCCACTCGCGGAACTCCGCTGAGCGGGCGGTGCCGATGACGGTGCCCCCGCGCTGGAGGACCGAGCCCACCGAGTCCCAGCCCAGAGGCCTGATGCCCTCGCCCCGGCCACGGCGCCCGCCCAGCCCTCCATGACGGCGTAGGGCTGGGCGCCCAGGCGGATGGCGGTGCGCACCACGGCGCGCACCGCCGCGTTCATGCCCTGGGCGTCGCCCCGGAGGTGAGGACTCCGATGCGCAGGGGCTCCTGGCTGGTGTGTGCAGGGGAGCCGGAGGTGGTCCCTGGCTCAGCGGGGACCGGGGTGGGGAGAGGCTGCTGGCAGGAGCAGGAGTGGCAGGTGTGACAGGCATGGTGGACAAGGTCCTTCTGCGAGTGGGTCGTGTGCGTGACTGGTGGGCGCTATGTATAGCTGGTGCCTATTCTGCCCCAGGTGGTGGCCTGAGTCATCAGCGGTGAGCCCGGTTCCTCCCAGCACCCTGGGGACCCTGGTCGTGTGCTCGTGCATGACCACGGACCCTGCCCAGGCGCCGGCTGCTGCCCCGGTCCCTGAATCTGGCTCTGTCTAGACACGGTGGGCAGGAGTAACGGCTAGAATCGTGGGGTGAGGCACGTGGCTGGTCGGCACCTGACCGGTACCTGGCTGGTGGTCGGCTGGTATCGGGTCGGCGGTGACGGCACTGACCGCGCGTCGGTCTCGGCGAGCCGGTGCCGGCTGGCTGTGCCACCTGCTGTCGGCGAGTCGCCGGGGCGACGGCCACCATAGTCAGTCATAGTCAAGTCAGTCATTGTCGGTGACACGTCAGGGGCGCCTGTCAGCACGCCCGACGAGACCGCAACGATCGAAGAGACCGCAGAGACCACTCGGAGACACCGGAGAGGTAAGGACCAGCCGCATGGATCTGTACGAGTACCAGGCTAGGGGACTGTTCGGTTCCCACGGCGTCCCGGTTCCCGGCGGGGTCGTCGCCACCACGGCGGACCAGGCGGAGACTGCCGCCCGTGACCTCCTGGGGGAGGGGGGCGGCCTCGTCGTGGTCAAGGCCCAGGTCAAGACCGGTGGGAGGGGTAAGGCCGGGGGCGTCAGGCTCGCCCGCAGTCCGGCCGAGGCCCGCTCCCACGCCGAGGCGATCCTGGGCATGGACATCAAGGGGCACGTGGTGGGCAGCGTCCTGGTCTCCCAGGGTGTTGACATCGCTGAGGAGTACTACGTCTCCATCCTCCTGGACCGCGCTCGCCGCCAGTACCTGGCCATGTGCTCGCGCGAGGGCGGCATGGAGATCGAGACCCTGGCCCGGGAGCGTCCCCAGGCCCTGGCGCAGGTGCCGGTTGATCCCCTGGAGGGGCTGACCCCGCAGGTAGCCGACAGGATCGTGGAGGCAGCGGGACCCTTCCCCGGGGAAGTCGCCGCCCAGGTGGCCCTGACCATCACCCGTCTGTGGGAGGTCCTCACCGCCGAGGACGCGACGCTGGTCGAGGTCAATCCCCTGGTGCTGACCCCTCAGGGGGAGGTCCTCGCTGTGGACGGCAAGGTCACCTTGGACGACAACGCCCGTTTCCGCCACCCCGGCCACGCCGACCTGGCCGACGTCGGTGCGCGCGACCCGCTGGAGGACAGGGCCAGGCAGGCGGGCCTCAGCTATGTGCGTCTGGACGGCCAGGTCGGCGTGCTGGGCAACGGTGCCGGGCTGGTCATGGCCACCCTCGACGTCGTCGCCGCGGCCGGGGCGAGGCACGGAGGCATGCGGCCGGCGAACTTCCTGGACCTAGGAGGTGGTTCCTCCGCACAGGCTATGGCTGCCGGCCTGGAGGTGGTCGCCTCCGACCCCCAGGTGCGTGCCATCCTCGTCAACGTCTTCGGGGGCATCACCTCCTGCGACACGGTGGCCGAGGGCATCGTGTCGGCCGTGGAGACCCTGGGCGGGCTGCCCAAGCCGGTGGTAGTGCGCCTAGACGGCAACAACGCGCCTCTGGCGCACCAGATCCTGGAGGAGGCCGCCATCGACGGCGTCACGGTGGCAGGGACCATGGACGGGGCCGCCGACCTCGTCGCCGCTGTTGCCGAGCAGAGTGCCGGGCAGGCTGCGGCCGCGCCTGCCGGGAGGACCCGAGCCGAGGAGGCCAAGCGATGAGCATCTTCCTGACTGAGGCCGACCGTGTCGTCGTCCAGGGCATGACCGGCTCCGAGGGGCGTCGGCACACGGCCCGCATGATCAGCGCGGGCACCAGGGTGGTCGCCGGGGTCAACCCGCGCAAGGCGGGCACCACCGTCGCCTTCGACGTGGCGCCTGTCGGCCCCGGGGCGGGGCGTGTGGTCGCCGGGACGCTCGAGGTCCCTGTCCTGGGCAGCGTCGCCGAGGCCCGGGCCTCCACCGGCGCGGAGGTTAGCGTGGTGTTCGTACCTCCCGCCGCCGCCAAGGACGCCGTGACCGAGGCCGTGGACGCCGGGGTGCGTCTGGTGGTCGTCATCACCGAGGGGATCCCCGTGGCCGACGCCACCTGGATGTGCGCCTACGCCCGGTCCAGGGGGGTTCAGGTCATCGGCCCCAACTGTCCCGGTATCATCTCCCCCGGCCGCTCCAACGTCGGTATTACCCCGCCCGACATCACCGGCCCCGGCCCTGTGGGCCTGGTCTCCAAGTCGGGCACCCTGACCTACCAGCTCATGCACGAGCTGCGGGACCTGGGCTTTACCACCTGCATCGGTATCGGCGGGGACCCGGTGGTCGGCACCACCCACATTGACGCCCTGGAGGCCTTCGAGGCGGACCCGGACACCAAGCTGGTCGTTATGATCGGGGAGATCGGCGGGGACGCGGAGGAGCGCGCCGCCGACTACATCAGCCGGTCCATGACCACCCCGGTCGTCGCCTACGTCGCAGGCTTCACCGCCCCTGAGGGGCGGACCATGGGGCACGCCGGCGCTATTGTCTCCGGCTCCTCGGGGACGGCGCAGGCCAAGAAGATCGCTCTAGAGGCTGCGGGCGTGCGGGTGGGCGAGACACCCAGCCAGACCGCTCAGGTCGCCAGAGACCTCTACCGCCAGATGCTGGGCGAGCAGGCGTGAGCCCCCGGCGCCTGCGTCCTGATGACTGGGGCTGGGCACTGCGCGCCGGGGTCGAGTCGGCGGCGCTGGGGTGGGTCCTGGTCGTTCTCCTCACCGTCCTGGTTTTCCTGGCGACCTCCAGCCTGGACGCCACCGCCGCCCTGACCACCGGTGACGCCCTGCGTACCGGAACGGCCCTGTGGAGCCTGGGCTTCGGGGGGTCTCTGGGCTTGTCCCAGGCGGACAGCGGCGTCCTCAGCCTGCCCCTGACGGGTCTGACCTTGGCGCAGGCCGCCTGGACGTGGAGCTGTGTGCGCCGGGCCGACCTGCGCGGTCCCGTCTCCGGTGCGTGGACCGTCGTGTCGGCGGCGGTCGTGGCCGGGCTGGCCAGCCTGGCGGGACCACCGGGCTCGCGCACCTGGCCCGCCGTCCTGGGACTGACTGCTCTAACTGCCGTGGTGGTGGCGGTCCAGCTGCAGCGGCGTGGTCGGGGGTCTCAGAGGCTGTCCGCCTGGTGGGACCGCCGCCCCCACTGGGTCTCCCCGGGCCTGTCCCTGGCACGGGGCGCGGCGGTTGCCCTGGCTGTCCTCACTGCCGCGGTCCTGGTGGTGGCGCTGGTCTCCGGTGCCGGGCGGGCCTCACGCCTGCACGACACGCTGGCTGGCGGCGGGATCGTGTCCACCGTCGGGCTGCTCGTCCTGCAGGCAGGCTGGCTGCCGACGGCGGGTGTGTGGGCCTGCTCCTGGCTGGTGGGCTCCGGCTTCTCCGTGGGGACAGGCAGCATGTTCTCCCCGGAACGGGTCGCCGCCGGTCCTGTCCCATCGCTGCCCCTGCTGGGGCTGCTGCCCACGGCACCGGTGGGGAGGGTGGGGCTCTACCTGCCACTGGTAGTCACGGTGGCGGCCATGGTGGTCGCCTGGAGACGGCGGCACGTCCTCAGCGCCCTGCGGGTCAGGTACGCGGTAGCGGCCTCCCTGCTGGCCGGGACGGTTCTCGCCCTGACCACGGGGGTGGCGTGCCTGGCCGCCTCCGGCTCGGTGGGGCCCGGTCGCATGGTCGACGTCGGTCCGCAGACCGGCTACACCGTCCTGCTGGTCTTTCTGGAGGTCTCCGTGGGCCTGGGGGCTACTGCGGTGCTGACACACCCCTACACCCGGACCTGGGCTACCGAGGCGGTGTCGGGGACCACCCAGGCGGCCAGCGACGCGCGCCACCGGGTGGAGGCGCGTCTGGGGTCGGCCGTGGGCTCCGGACGGTACCGGCACGCTGCCCATCCGTCCGCACCGTCCCGTGATCACGGGCGGCAGGAACGGACCCCTCAGACGGAGACGGCCGTCGGGGAGCCCGGGGAGCCGGGCAGCGGCTCCGGCTCCCCGGAGTAGGCAGGGGTGAGGCGGGGACCGAGCGCGTGTACAGGTACTGCACCGCCCCATCAGTTCCGCCGGGGCGAGCAGGGGCCGTGCCTGGGCGGGAGCGGGCGCAGGAGGTTGCCTGGCGGATACACTGCTGCGGTGGGAACCAGGATGGCACCGTCGGCGACGCCCGCGGCGGCAGAGTCTGAGGCGGCAGCACCAGGCACAGTCTGTGACAGGACCGGTCCTGTGCTACGGCGTGCCCGGCTGGTGGTCCTGGTGTCGGGAGCAGGCTCCAACCTCCTGGCGCTGCTGGAGGCCTGCGAGGAGCCCTCCTACGGCGCCCAGGTAGTGGCGGTGCTTGCTGACCGCGCCTGTGCCGGGTTCGATCACGCCGCCCGGGCGGGCGTGCCTGCCCAGGTGGTGGCGCCCGGAGACTTTCCCGACCGGCCCCACTGGGACCAGGCCCTGGTGCGTGCCGTGACCGCCTGGGAGCCGGACCTGGTGGTGTGCGCGGGCTTCATGCGCCTGCTGGGTCCCGGCTTCCTGGAGCGCCTTCCCGGTCGTGTCGTCAACACCCACCCCTCGCTGCTGCCAGACTTCCCCGGCGCTCACGCCGTCCGCGACACGCTTGCCGCCGGTGCTGACCGTTCCGGCGCCACCCTGTTCTGGGTGGACGAGGGGGTGGACACCGGTGAGCACATTGCCCAGGTGGAGGTGGAGGTCCTGCCCGGGGACACCGAGGCGACCCTCACCCAGCGGATCAAGGCGGCCGAGACCCCCCAGCTGGTGGCGCAGGTAGGGCGCCTGGCGCGTGAGATGGTGCGGGGAGAAGGTCTCCAGGGAGCAGGCGCCGGGGCCGACCCGGAGGTTGCCCAGGACGTCTAGGGCCAGTGACGGCAGATCGTGGGGTGTCCGCTCATCCGGCTCACCGCCCACGGGCAGGGCGGCCGGTTGTTGTGGTGGGTGCGGGTGTGGGGTCGGTGGGTTTTATCGGCTTAGGCCTCGGTTGCGTCTGCGGTTTCTGGTGGGGGTCTGGCGTGGGGTGGGGGGCTGCTGGGTCCTCTGGGTGGCTCGGGCCTTGATGTCGGCCAGGACCTCCTCGGGGTGATCTTGTGGCCCGGCCTGCCTGCCCGGGAGGGCTGGCCTGTGGCGGGTCCTGTCTGGGGCTGGGCCTGTGCTGGTGGTGTTCGTGCGGCGGTGGTGGGCGGGTGGGGGAAGGAGGCCTCGCGCAGGCTGGCGGTGCGGGCGGGGCCGGTCCCGGCGGGTGCCTCCCGCGCGGCCCGGGGCTGGCGGGTGGTGCGGGGCTGGGAGGGCTGCTGGACGCGGGCGGTGATCCTGGCCAGGACCTCCTCGCGGGTCAGCGGCCGCGACGGCTGGCCCGGCCTGTCCGTCTGGGGCGGCTGGCCCGTCTGGGGTGGTGGTACGCGCACGGCGGCGGTAGGCGGGTGGGGGAAGGAGGCCTCGCGCAGGCTGGTGGTGCGGGCAGGGTCGGCTCCGGTGGGTGCCCCGGGCTGGTCCTGGCCGGGCTGCTGGCCCCGGGTGTCCTGGCGGGTCTGGCCGTGTCCCTGCTCCTGCGCGGGTGGTGGGTGCCAGGGTGGGTGGCCTGCGGCGAGGGTGGCGGCGACGTGGGCGGGTGTCCAGGGTGGCCCCCGGGGGCTGGTGGCGCTCACCTGGGCCTGGGTGCGGGGCTCGAGCACTGTCTGGCCGTGGCGCAGGTCCTGGGCCAGGTCGGGGGAGTCTGCCAGCACCGCGCGCACCAGCAGGCGCACCCGCGCCCGCTGCTGCGGGGGGACCTGGAGGGCGGCCTGCTCCAGGACCGCGGACACGGGAGGCTGCTGGCCGCCGATGGAGGAGTTGACCGCCCCGTGGCCCAGGGAGGGCCAGCCCTCGGCGGTGGTGGCGGGGCCGCCTGGCCCCGCCAGGAGCTGGTCGGACTCGTGGAGCACCACCAGCGCCCGGTCCACATCCCGCGTCGCGGCCCGCGCGTCCTCCCGGGAGAACTGGTGCACATCCCGCAGGTCGCCCACGACCTCCTTCATGAACTCCTTGCGCCTATTCCTGGTTGCCTTGGAGGTGGGCTGGCGTCCCTGTGCCCGGTAGGTGCGGATGCCCTCCAGCAGCCTCTCCACGGACAGCAGGGACAGGGCGCTGAGTTGGCGGTCCAGCTGGCGGGTGAACTCGGAGGCCAGCTCCTGGGTGGCGGGCTGGTGGCCGGTGTGGAAGAACACCTCCACCGGCGTGGCCGAGTGCCATGCCAGCGGGCTGTCAGGCGCCGCCACCGACCCCTCCCACACCAGCACCCCTGCCCACCGGCCCGCCCTGGGGTGAACATGTCCCCAGCCACCAGCGAGGCACCAGGCCCAGGAGCCCCGCCCCCGTGGCCAGGGGCCTGGCCACCACCACCGGGCACGCCGCCAGGGGCGGCGGGACCAGCGGCGGGGCGGTGGGGCTCCCGCGCCTGCGCGACCAGCGCCACCGCCTGGGCGTCACGACCCCGCCCCCGGGCCACCGGGACCACCGGCGCCCTCACCCGGCGTGCCCCCGGGGCCACCAGAACCGCCCGGGCCGTCTGCGGCGATGGTGGCGGCGGCCTGCGCGGCGGCGGCGGAGAAGTCCTGCTCCAGGACGTGGTCCTGGGCCTGGGCCAGAAAAGTAAGGTGCGCGACCGCGTCCTCGATACCGACCTGGTCCAGGCTGACCCGCCCGGTGAGGCAGTAGGCCGGGGTCAGCCCGTAGACCTGGTCGGCCCCCAGGACCCCCAGGTTGTCTATGGCCCAGTCGGCCACCAGCACCCCGGTGTCGTCGTCGTCCAGGATGTCCTCCGAGGGGGAGGTCAGGGTGGTGGCCCCCATGCGCTCACGCATCACCGGGTCCGACATCCTGGCCGCCTTGCCCGCGTGGGGGCGGAGCCACCCCATCACCGGGGTAACAGTCAGCGCGGGGCCGGAGACCTCCCCCCACAGCTCCATGTCACCCGTCGCGGAGCGGGCCAGGCACCACCACCGCTGGTGGGGAAGGGCACCTCCGTGCCCTCCAGCCACGCCTGGACCACCGGCGCCCACCGGAAGGGGTCAGTGAACCACCACCGCCCCTGCCCGAACCCCTCGAAGCCGAAGCGCTCCCACAGGTGCAGCACCGAGGCCGGAAGCACCCCACCAAAGTAGCCCACGTGCTCCTCCGTGACAGGGGCACCCACACCCATCGGCGCGTACCCCTCCTCCACCAGGTCGTCCATGTTCGCGTCCACCCACTCCGGCGTGGCGTGCAGCCACCCCTGGTACCACTCCTGCTCACTCATCCGCATAACCCAACCGTAACCTTCACCACACCACCACCACAACCCCCAGGCACAAGACCCACCCCAGGCACCCCCAGACAGGGGCACCCCCACACGACCCACGCCCCGCTAGGCGCCAGGACCACGGCACCGTGTTATGACCCGGTTCCGGACCTGTGCTGAGAGGTGGTGAGCAGGTACAGTGTGTGGTGGCCGTAACTGGCGAGGGTGGGCCACCACCGGGGAGCGGCCTGGTCCGTCGTGGAGGGGACGTCGTCCGCCTGGGCGTCCCGCCAGCCCCTGCCCCAGGAGCGCCCCCGTGAGCACCCAGGCCCCCACCACTTCTGCCACCACCGCCCCGATCCCGACCGGCCCTGATTCCAGCCCGGTGCGGGCGGACGACCCCGACCTGCTACCCGTGCGCCGTGCCCTGGTCTCGGTCTACGACAAGACCGGTCTCGCCGACCTGGCGACCTGCCTGGTGAAGGCCGGTGTCGAGATCGTCTCCACGGGCTCCACCGCTGCCGCTATCGTCGAGGCAGGCCTGCCCGTCACCCCGGTGGAGGAGGTGACGGGCTTCCCGGAGTGCTTGGAGGGACGGGTCAAGACCCTCCACCCCCGGATTCACGCAGGCATCCTCGCTGACCGGCGCAAGCCTGACCACCTGGCCCAGCTGGAAGACCTCGACGTCACCCCCGTCGACCTGGTGGTGGTCAACCTCTACCCCTTCATCGACACGGTGGAGCGCGGCGCACCCTTTGACGCCTGCGTCGAGCAGATCGACATCGGCGGGCCTGCCATGGTGCGCGCCGCAGCCAAGAACCACCCCGGGGTGGCCGTGGTGACTGACCCGGGACGCTACGCCGAGGTCGCCCAGGCGCTCACCGCCGGGGGATTCACCCGCTCCCAGCGCCGCAGCCTGGCTGCTGCCGCTTTTGCCCACACCGCAGCCTACGACGCCGCCGTCGCCACCTGGATGTCTACCCAGGTCCAGCAGGACCAGCGGGAGGAGGACAGCCCTGGGAGAGCTGAGTCTGCTGAGACAGCTGTGGCCGGGGACGGCGGGCACGCGCAGGCGCGCGCGGCCCTGCCCGCCTACATCGGGGCGGGCTATGAGCGCCTGTCCTTGCTGCGCTACGGGGAGAACCCCCACCAGGAGGCCGCGGTCTACCGGGCGCCGGGGGCTCGCGGCGGGGTCGCTGGTGCCCGCCAGCTGCACGGTAAGGCCATGAGCTTCAACAACTACACCGACACCGACGCGGCCCTGCGTGCCGCCTGGGACCACGGCCAGCAGGTGTGCGTAGCCGTGGTCAAGCACGCCAACCCATGCGGGATCGCCGTGTCGGCCTACGGCGACGTGGCTCAGGCCCACCGCCGTGCCCACGCCTGCGACCCCGTGTCTGCCTACGGAGGGGTCATCGCCACCAACGCCACGGTCACGGCAGCGATGGCCCAGCAGGTGCGTCCTGTCTTCACGGAGGTTGTGGCCGCCCCTGCCTTCACCGACGAGGCGGTGGAGATCCTGTCCGCCAAGAAGAACCTGCGCCTGCTCGTCGTCGAGCCCCCGCAGAGGGAGGGCTACGAGATCAGGCAGGTCTCCGGCGGTGCCGTGGTCCAGCACCGCGACGTCCTGGACGCCCCGGGCGACGACCCCTCCTCGTGGACCCTCGTGGCGGGCGAGCCGGCTGGCGACGCCGTCATGGACGACCTCCTCTTCGCCTGGCGCGCGGTACGGTCCGTACGCTCCAACGCCGTGCTCCTGGCTCGCGGCGGTGCCACTGTCGGGGTCGGCATGGGCCAGGTCAACCGGGTTGACTCCTGCAGGCTGGCCGTGGAGCGCGCCAACACCCTGGGACAGGGCGGGCAGGAGGTCCCGGGCGCAGGCGCTGAGGGTGCTCCAGGCGCTGCCCCCGAGCGGGCGCGGGGGTCCGTGGCCGCCTCCGACGCCTTCTTCCCCTTTGCCGACGGCCTCCAGGTGCTCCTGGACGCCGGGGTACGTGCCGTCGTCCAGCCGGGAGGCTCGATCCGGGACCAGGAGGTCATTGAGGCGGCCCAGACGGCAGGAGTGACGATGTACCTCACCGGTGCCCGCCACTTCTCCCACTGACTCTGCCCTGCTCTCCCATGGCCTCCACCGGGGCGCAGCCGTAGACTGCAGTCGTGGCACAGCAGGAGCATCTCAGGCAGGTTGGGCACAAGGAGCCCTACAGCACCGTCGGGGTAGTGCTGGTGGCCCTGGGACTGGCCGTCGTACCCGTGCTGACCCTCCTAGGGCAGCGGCTCCTGGCGGTCCTGTGGCTGGCTGTGGGGATCCTGGTCCTGGCGCTGGTGCGTCTGCGGCGCCCTGAGGGCAGCTGGCTGGCAGCCCGGGGGCGTGTCTTCGACGTGGCCTTTGGCACGATCCTGGCCGGGGCGCTGCTTGCCTTGGCCCAGTACGTGAACCTTCCCCGCCTTCTGTGACCTCTTCTTCAACTGCCTACGTCCTGTGACGCAGCCCGCGCTCACGGCCGGGCGGATCACGCAGTGAGCGGACCACCTTGTGGGCGTGAGGTGCCGCAACCTCTTCGGTGTGGCAGTCTGCCCCCGTCACTGACGGCCCGACCGTCCTCCCTGCCCTACCGGAAGGTCCTCACATGTCTGAGCCCACTCCCGCCCGCTCTGGTGAGTCCCGAGAGCCGGGGCGCGAGAGCAGGAACCTGCTGACCAGGGGAGGCATCCTGGTCTGGGTCCTTCTTGCCATCATCCTGGCTCTGCTGCTGGGCTCTGCCACGGTTGGTGGCCGACACCTGGTCCCGGCCCAGGTCGGCAACGTCTTCGTCACCTTCTCCGACCTGTTCAGCCAGTTCCTGAGCTTCTCTATCCCCCTTATCATCATCGGCCTGGTCACCCCGGCCATCGCCGACCTGGGGCGTGGCGCGGGCCGGTGGCTGGGGGTTACCGCCGCCCTAGCCTACGGCTCCACACTCTTCGCGGGGTTCCTCACCTACCTGGTCTGCGCCGCCGCGCTGCCCTCCGTCCTGCGGCGAGGCTCGCTGGACCAGGTCGAGGAGCCCGGAAGCGCCCTGTCCAGCTACTTCACCGTGGAGATGCCGCCGGCGGTGGAGGTCATGACTGCGCTGCTGCTGTCCTTTGTCATCGGGATCGGCCTGTCCATGGTGCCCCGGGGCGTGCTGCGCAAGGGCTTTATCGAGTTCCGCGCGATCATCACCCGGCTCATTGAGCGGATCATCGTGCCGCTGCTGCCGCTGCATATCTTTGGTATCTTCCTCAACCTCACCTACACCGGAGAGGTGTGGGACATCGTGAGCACCCTGCTGCGTGTGGTCGTCGTCGTGCTCCTCCTTGAGGTGGCCATCCTGGGCACCCAGTTCCTCGTCGCCGGTGCTGTCAGCCGCAGGAACCCGCTGAGCGCCCTGGTCACCATGCTTCCCGCCTACCTCACCGCCCTGGGCACGGCCTCCTCGGCTGCGACCATCCCCGTGACGCTACGCCAGGTGCGCCGCAACGGCGTGTCGGACGCCGTCGCGTCCTTCACGGTCCCGCTGTGCGCCACGATCCACCTGGCGGGCTCGACATCCAAGATCTTTGCCTTCGCCTACGCGATCGTCCTGACCCAGGACATCGAGGTCTCCGTTGCCCAGTGGGCGGGGTTCATCTTCATGCTGGGCATCACCATGGTGGCGGCCCCGGGTGTCCCCGGGGGCGCCATCATGGCTGCCACGGGACTACTGTCCTCCATGCTTGGCTTCAACGAGGAGCAGGTGGCGCTGATGATCGCCACCTACATCGCCTTGGACTCCTTTGGCACGGCCACCAATGTCACCGGTGACGGCGCGATCGCCCTGCTGGTCAACCGCCTGGCGGGCGGGCGCATCGGGGCCGAGGCGGACCCTGCCAACGCCCGGGAGCTGTCCTTCGACGGGATGGCCTACCTGGACAAGGTCAGCGTGGAGGGCGTTGTCAGCCCCGAGGAGCTGGAGGCCTCCGCCCGCGTGCACAGTCCCGCCCAGGCGGTGGACGCTGCCGCTGGGGGTGAGTAGCTCCTCACCGGCGGTCCGTAGTCAGCGGCCTCGGTAACCTCGAACCTGGCTAACCTCGGGCCAACCTGGCTAACCTCGGGCCAACAGAGTGCGCAGCGGCCCGTCCACCTCCAGCAGCACCGAGGGGGAGCCCTCCTGGACGACCTTTCCGGCGTCCAGCACGACGACGTGGTCCGCCTGTACCGACTGGCGCACCTGGTGGGTAATCTCCACGACTGTCGCCTCAGGAAGGTAGCGGCGTATGCCCGCCCGGACCCGGGCCTGTGTCTGCGGGTCCAGGTGTGAGGACAGCTCGTCGAGCACGAGCAGGTTCGGGCGGGCTAGAAGCGCCCGGGCCAGGGCAAGCCGCTGCCGCTGGCCACCCGAGAGGGTCTCACCACGCTCACCCACAAGAGTGTCGTAGCCGTGGGGGAGGGCCTCGACCTCCTCGTGGACGCCAGCCGCCCGGCAGGCCTCGCGGACCTCCTCGTCGCTGGCTGAGGGGGCGGCCAGGCGCACGTTGTCGGCCACGCAGGCGCGAAACAAGTGGGCGTGCTGGGGGACCAGCGCCACCTCCTGGTACAGGGAGTCTGTGCGCAGGTCACGCACGTCGATGCCGTCAATAAGAACGCGCCCGGTCTGGGCGCTTCCCGGGCCCAAGGGCTCGCAGCGCAGGACCAGCATGGCCAGGGTCGACTTGCCCGAGCCAGAGGCTCCGACCACGCAGGTCCACCTCCCGGCCCTGGCTCTCAGGCTGACGTCGTTGAGTGCGGGGGCTGCTGCGGGGGCTGCGCGGGACATGCGGCCTGCGTCAGCTGTGGGTGCGGCGCGGCCGGGCAGGACGCTGCCACCTAGGCTGCCGGAGCCGCTGGTGCTGTCCAGGGCAGCGCAGGCAGCAGGGTAGGTGTAGCTCACCCCCTGCCACAGGACCTCGTGTGAGATGCCGCTGCTGAGCTCCCGGGTACCGTCGTGGCGCTCGACGGGGGCGTGGACCACCTCCCAGACCCGCTCGGCGGAGGCAAGAGCGGGAGCCAGCGCGCTGACGAGCGCCTCGGCCCCCTGTGCTGTCCCGGACAGCCGCAGGACCGCGGCTGCGGCTGCGGCCAGGGCCGGGACGCTGACGGAGCCGGAATCGACGTTACCGGCTCCTGCAGCCACGACGACCACCGGGGCGGCGAGGCCCAGCACCTGGCTGGCACCCCGCCTCAGCGAGGCCCACGTGGTGGAGGGCCGCAGGGCGGAGGCGACGTTCGCGTCCAGGGCCGCCAGCTGTTCCAGGCGCTGCCGCTCACGGCCGTAGCCGACGATGTCGCCCATGGCCTGGACGGTGTCCTTGACATGGTGGGTGAGTGCGGCCCGCTGCCGGGAGGCCGCCCGTGAGGCCCGCACCGAGGCCCTGGCTCCCAGGGCAGGGACCAGGACTAGCTGGGCAGCCAGGAGAGGCAGGACCGCCAGGGCGACCACCCACGACGTCGTCGCACTGACGACGACCAGCACGGCTGCAGGAACGACGAGTGCCGACACCGCGGGAGCGAGCGTGTGGGCGAAGAAGACCTCGATACGGTCGATGTCCTTGGTGGCGCGGGCCAGCAGGTCGCCAGAGCGCGATCCTGCGGACAGTCGGGGCGCGCGGGGCAGGAGGGCGCGGAAAAGCTCCGCCCGCAGCAGCTCCAGTGCCCTGAAGGCCACAAGGTGCCCGAGGAACTGCTCCGCGTAGCGCAGCGCAGCCTTGAGCAGGGCCAGGACGGCCATGGCGGACACGATCGCCCATGCTGACCGCAGGGCTCCAGGTGCACCGGTGCGCGACAGGTGCACGGCCGCGTCAGCGACGGCGTAGGCGCCTAGGGCCAGCAGGGCGGCGCCTGCCAGGAGGCTGACGACCCGGCACACGACGGACCCCAGTAACGGCCGCAGGACGGGGCGGGTCACCTCCAGGAGCCAGCGCAGCAGGACCCGTTGCCCGGGCGGCCGCAGGCTGCTGGTGCCCCGGGCAGCCCCGGCTGGGCTGGCTGCGCTCGGTGGACGCGCTGGACCTGTCGGAGCTGTCAGACTCACGGGGTCTCTCACCGGGTCTCCTCCTGTGCCTGCTGGGGCCTGCCTCCGGTGACGACGAGGACCCGGTCTGCCCCGGCCACGGCGCCCTCGCGGTGCGTTACCGTCACGACCGCACGCCCCGGCGCCATTGTCTCCACGGCCGCCATGATCGCAGCCTCGCTGGCGAGGTCCACGTGGCTGGTGGGCTCGTCAAGGAGGAGGACGGGGCGGTCCGCCAGGACCGCACGGGCTAGTGAGACGCGCTGGGCCTGGCCGCCCGACAGCCCCAGGCCCCCCTCACCGACCTGGGTCGCCAGGCCTGAGGGCATGCGGGCCACCTCCTCGGCGAGCCCCACCTCCTCCAGCGCCCGCCACATCTGCGAGGGGGTGGCGTCAGGTCTGGCCAGCTGCAGGTTGTCCGCGATCGTCCCGGTGAGCAGCCAGGTCGTCTGGGCCACCCGGGCCGAGGCCTGCCGCACCTGCTCCTGGGTGGAGGCCTCCAGCCTGGTCCCGTGGACCACCACGGTCCCCGCGCTGGGAAGCAGGTCCCCGGCCAGCACGGCCAGCAGGGTGGACTTACCTGCGCCCGAGGGGCCGACCACAGCCACGTGCTCTCCGGCTGAGACGACCAGGTCGGCGTCGTGCAGGACCGGCTCGGTGTCCCAGACCGCCTCCACGCCCCGCAGGAGGATCTCCGCCTCAGGATCGTCGTTGGCCTCGCGCGCAGCAGTGGGCTCGTCACCGGTCCCACCCGCAGCAGGCTCGCGCGTGCAGGTGGCGGGATCGGCCGGTACGGCCCGCCTGAGGCCCCCTGCTGGCCGGGAGAGGATCGCGCGCAGGGACCGCTGGTTGGCCCGGCCGGTCAGGCCGACGTAGAAGAAGGCCCCGACGTGGTCCAGCGGCTCCAGGAGCGCGTAGGAGGTCAGGACGACGGCCAGGGCGTCTCCCGTCCCCAGCGCCCCGGAGGCGAGCCTGCTCAGGGCCAGCGCCGTGGCCGTGGTGACAAGGAGCAGGGAGAAGAGGCCGTCGGTGACCAGGATGACGAGCTGGTTGCCCGCCAAGAGCTGCATGAGGGAGCGCCGGTTGGCCTCCCCGGTGGCGGCCAGCCGTTGGCTGGTGCGCCGTGCCGCCCGGGACAGGGTCAGGGTGGTCAGGCCCTGGATCGCGTCAAGGTAGTCGGCGGCAAGACGCAGCCGGGCGTCGCGGGAGCCGGAGGAGGAGGTTCTCAGCCGGCTGTGGGCCAGGGCGATGACGGCAGGGGTCAGGACCACCATGGCGGCCAGGACCAGGGAGACGATCGTGTCCACCGCCAGGGCCAGTTCGGTGAGGACCAGGAGCGGGGCCAGGAGGGAGGCTGCCGCCGGGGCGAGGAAGGTCTGCCGGTACCGGGCGACGCGCTGTGCGCCGTCAGTCAGTAGGGACACGGTGGCGCCGCTGCGGTCCTCAGCCGTACGAGCCGGACCCAGACGGAGCAGGTGCCCCAGGACCAGCTGGCGCAGGTGGGCCTCCTCGGTGGTGGCGCTGGAGCGGGTCACGTGCTCGGCGCCAGCCCGCAGCCCACCCGCCAGTGCCGCAGCAGTGAGGGCCTGGGACACCAGGTGGGACCAGACTGTGCCATCGAGCAGGGCTCCCAGCGCCCAGCCTGTGGAGATGAGCGCCCAGCCTGTGGCCAGCGAGGCCAGGAGGGACAGGAGGAGGGAGACTACATAGGCATGCCTGCCAGCGGGTGAGGAGATGGGCGGACCCGGGGAGCCCGGGCGGGGCAGGCGTGGCAGGAGGCGGGCAGCAGGCATGACGATCCTGGGGGGAGGCGGAACTGTGGGGCGAGGCGGTGAGGCGGTGAGGCGGTGACGGGTGGTGTGGAGCGGCTCGGTAGGAGACGTACTACCAGGGCTCACGATAGAACGAGGGGAGCGCGGGTGCGGGCTGGGAGCGCCCTGTCTTCCCAGGCGGTCGGGGACAAGCAGGCAGTGGGTCCCGGCGTTCCCCCTCGCGGGGACCCCGGTTCGTCCCAGGGGCCGGAACAGGTGGTGACAGTCACGAAACGCCTGGACTGAGGTGTCCAGGCCTGCGCGACGTCATAGCGTTGGCTCAGCAGGACTGCTGCCTGCGGTTCGAGCCGACACACGTCTCAAAGGAGTCCTTGATGGCCAACGCCCCCGTCAACATCACCGTCACCGGTGCGGCCGGCAACATCGGCTACGCGCTGCTCTTCCGTATCGCCTCCGGCGCCCTGCTGGGCCCGGAGCAGCGTGTCAACCTCCGTCTGCTGGAGATCCCCCAGGCTGTCCAGGCCGCTGAGGGCACCGCTATGGAGCTCTTCGACGCCGCCTTCCCCACCCTGGGGTCCGTCGACATCTTCGACGACCCCAAGGCTGCCTTCGAGGGTGCCAACATCGCGTTCCTCGTCGGCTCCATGCCTCGCAAGGCCGGGATGGAGCGTTCCGACCTGCTCTCCGCCAACGGCGGGATCTTCGGCCCCCAGGGCGAGGCCCTCAACGCAGGCGCGGCTGACGACATCAAGGTCCTGGTAGTAGGAAACCCTGCCAACACCAACGCCCTCATCGCCGCCTCGCACGCCCCGGACATCCCCTCGTCCCGGTTCACCGCCATGACCCGCCTGGACCACAACCGCGCCCTCGCTCAGCTGGCGACCAGGGCGGGTGTCCACGTCACCGACATCGACAAGGTCACGGTGTGGGGCAACCACTCCACGACCCAGTACCCCGACCTCACCCAGGCCACCATCAAGGGGGCGCCCATCCCGGAGATCCTGGCTGACCGCGCCTGGGTGGAGGAGGACTTCATCCCCACCGTGGCCAAGCGGGGCGCGGCCATCATCGCCGCCCGGGGAGCATCTTCTGCCGCCTCTGCCGCCTCTGCCGCCATCGACCACGTCCACGACTGGGTCCTGGGAACCTCGGGCTCCTGGACCTCTGCCGCGGTGATGTCTGACGGCTCCTACGGGGTCCCTGAGGGCATCATCTCCTCTTTCCCCTGCACCTCCTCCGGCGGGGAGTGGACAATCGTGGAGGGCCTGGAGATCGACGACTTCTCCCGGAGCCGTATCGACGCCTCAGCGGCCGAGCTGGTTGAGGAGAAGGACGCCGTGGCGGGAATGGGCCTTATCTGACACCACCTGGCACCATGCCTGACACGGGATCTGACACACGGCAGCCTGAGGTGCTTCGGCGCGGTCCTGTGTCAGCCTGTGTGGCAGGTCCTGTGCTAGATCTTGGTCCATGGCACGCCGCAGCTCTAAGCGTCCCTACGGGCGCGACCACGTTCCGCTGGACATGACTCGTCTCTCCTCGCTCCCGCGTAGGCAGACAGGCCCTGGCGGAGCCGAGTTCACCGTGCGCCACGTACGAGGAGGGGACAAGTCCTACACGTGCCCCGGCTGCCACCATCAGGTCCCGGCGGGAACGCCTCACGTGGTGGCCTGGCCCAGCCAGTCGCTCTTCGGAGCGGAGCGGGGCCTGGAGGAGCGTCGGCACTGGCACACGTCCTGCTGGCAGCGTGGGCTGTGGTAGCGCAGGGCGGCACAGGCGCATAAGAAGCAGTGCGAGCGTTAAGGAGATCCTGGCCTTCCCAGCACGTGACATGGGGGCGCTGGCAGCACCCGTACGGTGCCGTCGACGCCCCCATGTCGCACCCCCTCCCGGCACAGCCGGAGGTGGGCCGCCTAGCGTCGGCTTCTGCGCCGGGGGAGGACCCGGGCCGTTCTGGCGTCTGTCGTGCTCCCTGCCCTCGGCCGCCCTGCGAGTGTTCCCGCTCGGAGGCGCTTACAGAACCGGTAGCTGCTGCGGTCTCAGGCTCCTCACTGTCCCTGTCCCGGCACTGTCCTGGGCAGCGCTGCCCGCGACAGTCCTAGCCCCAGAGGAGGACTCGTCTGCCTCGGCGGTGTCGGTGGTAGTGGCAGCGATTTCGGGGTCGGCGTCGTCGTGGCTGCTCGCGACCTCGCCGTTGGCCTCACCGTTGGCCTCACTGTCGTCGTGCGCCGTCGTCCCCGCAGAGGTCTCCCGGGAGACCAGGGCGGGGGCCTGGGGCAGGGAGCCGCCCAGGACGCCGCGCATCTCAGCCAGGTAGGTGGACACGGAGTCACGCTGACGCTCGAGCTCCTCAAGCTGCCGACTGGCGACGGTGGCGGTGACGTCGGCCTCCGCGCGGGCGTCGGCGACGATCTGCTCCGCCTCCAGGCGGGCCTGGGCGATAGTCTCCTCAGCCTTGGCCAGTGCCTCCTCCTGCCGGGCGCGGGTCTCCGCGTCGGTACGGGCGCGTACCTCCTCCGCCCGGGACAGGGCCTCCTGCAAGCGGGTCTCCGCATCCTGGGCCTGCGCCTGGGCCTGCTCCTGCATCTCCTGGATGCGCTCCCTGGTGGCGTCGTGGGCGTCAGAGTCCTCCTGCGCGGCCGCCTCGTGGGCGGCCGCAATCTCCAGGGTCGCCTGCTGCCTGAGCTCGGTGGCCTCCGCGCGGGCCGCCGCGGCCTCGTCGGCTGCGGTGCGCCGCAGGGTCTCCGACTCGGTGCGCGCGGAGGTGAGGATCTCCTCGGCCTCACGGCGCGCCTTGCCCAGGGTCAGCTCCGCCTCCTGCTTGGCGTCGGAGACGATCTCCTCGGCGGTAGCAGCCGAGGAGGTCCGCAGCTCGTCGGCCTCGGCGAGCGCGGCGTCGCGCTGGGTCGTGGCGTCGCGCTCGGAGGAGATGGCGATCTCAGCCGCCTGCTTACGGGCCTGGGACAGGATGAGGGCTGCCTCGCGCTCTGCGGAGGCCCGTAGCTCGGTGGCGGCCGACTCCGAGTCAGCAGTGATCTGGGCCGCCTTGCGCTCCGCGGCGGCGACCAGCTCGCGGGAGCGGGCGTCAGCGTTGGCCAGGGTGGTGGAGGCCTCGGTCTCGGAGCGGGAGCGCAGCTCGCTGGCCTCACGGCGGGCCTCAGCCAGCATCGTGGCAGCCTCGGAGGCGCTGCGCTCCGACAGGTTCTTGGCGTTGGTGCGGGTCCGTGTCAGCAGCGCGTCCGCCTCGGCGTTGGCCTTGGACAGGACCGAGGCGCTCTGCTCCTCCGCGCTGCGGAGCAGCTGCTCGATCCGGGAGCCCAGGCCCGCGTAGGTGGGCTTGTCCGACTCCCGGAGCCGACGCTGCGCGTCCGCCAGCTCCCCCGCAAGGGTCATTGCTCTCTGGTCCAGGCTGGCGACCTCGCGGCGGGCGTCAGCCAGCTGGCGGTTCAGGGTGTCGATACGCTGGTCAACCTGGGCGCGGTCATAGCCGCGCATGGTGATGGCGAACTCGCTGAGCTCCTCGGGCACGTCTTTCTCCTCCTGCCGGGCGGTCAGGGTCACCGCCACACCTCCAAGCGTAGCGAGGCGACGGCTCGACGTGCAGACCCATCGGAGACGACGTGCAGGCGCAGCGGGGCTACCTGTACCTGGTGCCCAGGCCGCTTCGCTCAGCGCGTGGATTCCTGTGATCTTGCCGGGTCCTACCAGCGTCGCGGCAGCGGTCGTGCGATTCTGTTCCTCTGCTGGCGCCCGGGTGCGCTGGCAGCGGCTGAGGACCTGCGGGAGAGCCCCGTGGGCCTGAAGGTCCGCGTCCGTGTCCGCGAGCAGAGGAGATCCACGTCGTGAGGCGACGTATCGTGAGCGTGATCGTGACCGTCCTCGGACTGGTGGCCATCGCCCTGGCGGTGTGCTCCGCCACCATCTGGAGGCCCAGTCCGACGGTCGAGGCCACCCTGGCCAGCAGCCCGACCCAGCCCTACCTGGTCACCGAGCCCGGGGTCCTGGGGACTGTCAGCTCTGAGGTCACGGTAGAGGCGAGCGCGCCGGGTGACTCTGAGGTCACGGTGATCGTCGCCCGGGCGGCTGACGTCCAGGCCTGGCTTGACGAGGACCCCTACGTGTCGGTGACCGGGCTGGCAGAGGGCTCCGAGACCCTGGAGTCCACCGACGTGACTGAGGTGTGCGGCGACGAGGCCTCCTCCCAGGACGCTGACCAGACCGCAGAGCCGACCCAGGGGGCCAGTGCGGATGCCTCCGCGCAGGCCTCGGTGCAGGAGTCAGGCTGCGTCCCCCGGGAGGCGACCGGTAGCAACCCGGTGGGCTCCGACCTGTGGATCGACGAGCACACAGGGACCTCCAGCGTCAGCTTTACCTACTCGGCCACCAACGCGCACAACGTCATCCTCGCGGTGACGGACGGCCAGGAGGCGGCGCCGACGCTGACCCTGAGCTGGCCGCGCACCGTGTCCACACCCTGGTACTTCTACGCGGGGCTCGTGGTAGGCGGGCTGCTGGTCCTGGTTGGTGTCTTCCTGTTCCTCATCGACATCCAGATGCGCCACGCCGACAGGCGACGTCGCTCCCAGGCGGCTGAGAAGGCCGCGCGGATCGCGGTTGCGGACGAGGTGACCACGGCCGGGCTGCCCCGCCTCGATGACCCCAGCCGCAAGCTGACCCGCCGCGAGCAGCGTGACAAGGAGAGGGCTGAGGCCGCTGGGCTGGAGTGGGTCGACCCGCGTACCGGGCGCGTCCACGTCAACGGTGTTGAGGTCCCCGACGTGCCGGGAGCCCAGGAGGCCTGGGGGGCGCAGGACGCCGGGCAGCCAAGTGAGCAGCCTGGTGACGCGGCGGGCCTGCCCGGGGTACCTGGGTCGACAGAGGCGGTCTCTGGGTACTGGGACGGCCAGGCCTGGGGTGGCCAGGCCGTTGCCGGGGTCGATGAGGTCGCAGGTGGCGCGTCCGTGGGTAGCGGTGAGGAGACCGTGGTTGTCCCCGCCGTCCCAGACGCTGGCTCGGCCGACGTCGCTGGTGCTGGCCCGGACCTTGACCCAGTTGGTGCCCCTGACGCGGAGGTGGACGTCGAGGCGGAGGCTGAGACAGGCCCCTGGACCTCCTCGACCTCCCGCTTCGCCCCGCCAGGGGCAGGAGCCTTCCAGCCCGCGCCGGGGGCTGCGGTGCCTGCGTCTGGTGAGGAGGCGGGCGGGGAGGCGGCTGACGTATCCGCCTTCACCTTTGACCCGGCGGCAGTCCCCGGGGCTGTTCCCCCGCAGGCCCCGCAGTCCCAGGACGCTGTAGGGCCGGTGACCCAGGAGGACGCTCCCCAGGCATGGGGCCAGGCGGTGCAGGACAGTGCCCCTGAGCCGTGGAAGCAGGCGGTCCCGGGCCAGGAGCCTGTGTCACCTCCGATGCCGGCTACGGTGCCCGACCTACCGCAGGACCAGCGTCAGGAGCAGGAGTACCAGGGTCAGCAGGAACCCGGACAGGTACCCGGGCAGCCGCAGACATGGGACTGGTCGCCTGAGCCGGGTATGTGGGGCTGGCCGGGACGGGAGGGCAGTGGCTCCCAGGTGTCGCAGGTGCCGCAGGATCCCCAGGTGTCGCAGGACTCGTACGTACCGCCGTACGGCCAGCCCCAGCAGTCCCAGGTGTCCTACGGTCAGCCGCCGCGCGAGCTCAGCCTTCCTGAGCCTTCCCCCGAGCAGCAGGCTGGCTGGGGTCCGGAGCCCGTGACCCAGGAGTGGCAGCCGCAGGGTGAGGGGGCACTGCCGGGAGCCCAGCCCTGGCAGCTCTCGTCCCTGGGGACAGGGCAGCAGGCTGGGCCTGACGCTGCCTCTGGTCAGGTCGTCCCCGAGACTGGCCCTGGTCGACCTGAGGCCCGGGCGATGAAGGCGCCGCTTCCGAGCATGACGGGTCCCCAGGCTGAGGCTGAGGACCCTGCAGTGACCGCCGAGGTCGCAGCGGTCCAGGCCGAGCCCGTCGCGCCCTCCTCCGACGAGGCGGCGCCCAACCACGAGGAGCAAGCATGAGTACCAGCCGTCGTGCCCTACTGACAGGTGGTGCGGCCTCCGCCGTCGCCCTTGCCCTGGCCGCCTGCGGGCAGGACCAGCCGGCGGTGACCCCGGAGGTAACTGAGAGCGCCGTGGCCGAGTCGGTGCTGAGCGCCGAGAGGCTGACTGAGGTGCTGGAGCGCATCAAGAAAGGTATGGACGCCGCGGACAAGGAGAAGAACCCCGATCTCCTGTCCGGCTACGTCAATGGCCCCGGGGTCAGGGTCCGTCAGGCCCAGTACTCCCTGGCCACCGCCACCGAGGACGACTCCCAGGTCCACGTCCTCCCGGCTACGACGAGCCAGACGAGCTCGGCTGGGGTCACCCTGGACTTCCCGCGCGTGGCGATCAACGTCACCGACGCCTCTGATGACGTCGCCCCCTACCTCATGGCCCTGCAGCAGGACACGGCGCGGGACAACTTCCAGCTGTGGGCCTGGGTGCAGCTGTTTGCCGGGGCCGAGGTACCTCCTATCGCCTCTCTTGCCGGCGGCTCCGAGCAGGTGGTCGCCGACAGCGACGGCCTGGTGTCCACGCCGCAGGAGGTCCTAGACTCCTACGTGGGCGCCCTCAACGACCCTGACGGCGAGGACGGGAAGGCCTGGGCGGACGACGCCCTCCGCCAGAAGGTGGAGGCGGACCGCGCCATCGACCTCGGTGAGGTGGGCGAGGTCTCGGTGTCCGCCTCGGCAGGCAGCGACGGCTTCCTGGGACTGCGTACTGACGACGAGGGAGCCATCGTGGTGACCACCCTGTCCTACACGACCACGCTGAGACGGACAGTGGACGGTTCGGAGGTGACGTTGCAGGGTCCTGTGGCGTCCATGGTGGAGGACCCCTCGGTGATCGGGACCGTGACCGCTACCTACGAGGCCGTGGTGGCCTTCGCCATCCCCGTTGAGGGCTCTGACAGCAGTCCTGTGGCCCTGGGTGCCGAGGCGGTCCTGGCGAAGGTGGAGCGTGACGACGACCAGGCTCCCGCTGCCCAGGACTAGTCACGTCCAGGTGAGGCAGGAGGGGGCTCCCGCTTGGCCCTGAGCGGAGATCTGCCCGGGCACAGGCCCGGGCAGCGTCACGGTGACACAATAGTCCGGGCTGCGCGCAGGAGCGCGCGTCCCTGTCAGTAGTCGGGCACAGTCGGGCGCTGCCCGGGGAAGGCTGTCATCCATGTCCATGTTCGGTGCTGTCGACCTGTCCAGCCTGGTCCCTTCCGGCGGCTCATCCGGGGCACCCGCCCCAGGAGCCTCAGGGTCTGGGAGTGCAGCGGGCCCCGCAGCCGCAGGCCGGTCCCCGGGGCAGCCTGGTGCCACCGAGGCTGGCGGGGGACTGCCTCTGCCGCTGGTCGTTGACGTCGATGCCTCCACCCTGCGTGAGACGGCTGAGCTCAGCACCCGGGTCCCGGTGGTCGTCGTGCTGCACACGCCACGCAGCCAGGCCTCCTCCGACCTGGCCGCCCTGCTGGCGCGTCTGGCCGAGGACTACGCGGGTCGGTTCCAGGTGGCCCGGGTGGACGTGGACGCCGCCCCTGAAGTCGCCCAGGCCTTCCAGGCCCAGGCGGTCCCGGCTGTCCTCGCCCTGCTGGCCGGCCAGCCGGTGCCCCTGCTCCAGGGCGGTGCCACCGAGCCCCAGCTGCGTGGCGTGCTGGACCAGGTGCTGGAGGTGGCTGCGGCAAACGGCGTTACCGGGACCATTGCCGTCAGCCCTGATGCCTCGGGGGCCGACCAGGCACCTGCCGAGGCTGAGGAGACCGAGGTGGAAAAAGCCGCCCGGGAGGCTATCGAGGCCGGGGACTTCGCGGCGGCGGAGGAGGTCTACACCCACGCTATCAACCAGAACCCGGCTGACGACAGCCTCAAGGCCGCCCGTAGCCAGGTGCGGCTGCTAGCCCGCATGGACGGCCAGGACCCGCAGGCCCTCCTGGCTGCTGCCGACGCTACTCCCCAGGACCTCCAGGCCGTCCTGGCCGGTGCGGACGCGGCCCTGGCCCTGGGCGACGTCAACGCCGCCTTGGGGCGTGTCCTGGAGGCGGTGCGCTCCCATACCGGTGAGGAGCGGGAGGAGGCCCGCCTGCGTGCCCTGGAGCTCTTTGAGGTCATTGGTGCCACCACCCCGGAGGTCGCCCGCGCCCGCCGCATGCTGGCCAGCCTCTTGTACTGAGAGCCGCTGAGTGCTGCGGGGCTGAGACTGAGTCCCTGCCCGACACCGGTCCCTGCCCAAGGCGCGGTCGTGGCGATCCTGCCTGCGGCGGGCTAGGCCCTACCTAGGGCCCGGGTCCAGAGGCCTGTGTCTGCTGGGATCTGCCCCCAGGAAGGTCAGTGTTCCTGGTCGCTGGGCAGGTCCTGGTCGTCCTGACTGCTGCGTCGGCCTGTGCGCAGAACCGCCTCTCCGCCGAGGGCGCCTGCCACGAGGAGGAGGATCAGGACCAGGTAGAGGACGGTGACTGGCGTCGCGGTGTCCCCGACCAGGGCGGAGGCCTGCAGGACGCCGCTCACGGCGAGGCCGACGACGCAGGGAAGGCGCATGCGCCTGAGGAACCTGTTCACCGGCACCCCCGGGACCCACGCTTGATCTCGCTTACTGTGAGCCAGTAGTGGACTTTGATGCAGTTTCCATGACTGTAGTAGCTAGCTGCGTGCGCGGCCCAGTTGCCCTCAATAGCGGCTCCAATAGCAGCAGGGCCCCGACTCCAAGTGCAGCAGCAATACTATATAGCTCAGCCCACGTGGCTCCTTCCCATGAGAGCGAGTCGGTCTCGGCCCGGTTGAGTACCCACCCAGTTCGAGTCCATATCTCAAAGGAGACGATGTCGCCGGTCAGGTCATTCGGCCTCCCTGCCTGACCGCTTTCATCTCGACTAAGAGTGTAGCGATGGCTGCTACCGTCAACGGTGTCGGAGAAGGAAACGACTGCCTGCTTCCCATCGTCACTATACTCGACCGTGGGCTCGGTAAACCTGGCAATGTAGTCTAGCGCGGCCTGCAGGGTCTCCTGCTTGTCATGAGCGTTCTCGGTGCCGACGTCTACGCTGGTGGGTGGCGATGTTGGTTGGGCTGTTGCTGTGGCGGCACTGGCGAGCAACAGGGCTGTGCAGGCGGCTGCCGACAGCCTGGTGACCAGGCTGTGCCTCATGGTGATGGTTTTCATGGTGGTGGCTTCCTACTAAGACTGGACGTTGTCTGGTGGCGTATCTTGTAGGCCGGTATCCCGGAAATGCTGTGAGCCCTCGCTTTGTCCCGTGGTAGACAACCTGCACTGCCATAGTGCTTTCTCCTGCTGTGGTATGTCAACGGTCTCAGGTTCCCTTAAGGCGGGTGGACCCGTCGATGAAAGGTTTCAGTGGTGAGATTCTCCCGTGTGCGCTGAAGCGGCTCGGAGGTGTCTAGCATTCATGAGGCGCAGCAGGGGGCGGATGTCTGCGGTAAGAGCCGAAGAAGACGGAATACTTGGTAGAAGTCTGTGAGGAAGTTTCTGGGAGCAAACTTGCTGAGTGTCTTCTGGTAGTGGCGGCCTCAATCCGCTGCGTGAGCGGGCGTGGCCCCGGTCCCGACGCGTGCGGGCCGGGCAGGCGTCCCTGAACGCCCAGCCCGGCGGAGACGACGAGGCAACAAAGAAGAGGCAACGGAAACGTCAGAGGACAACACGGTACCGTGTTGTCCTCTGACGTTTCCGTTGCCTGAGGTTGCGTGAGCGGGCGCGGCCCCGGCCGCCCAGTGCTTAGTCCACCGGCGTGGGCTCGATCTTCCACACCTCGCGGGCGTAGTCCTGGATGGTGCGGTCGGAGGAGAAACGGCCCGAGCGGGTGATGTTGACCCAGGCGCGGCGCTGCCAGGCCCTCTGGTCGGCGTGGTCGGCAGCCATGGCGTCCTTCTTCTCGCGGTAGGCGGCAAAGTCGCCCAGCACGTAGTAGACGTCGGCGGGCTCGTAGGAGGGCTCCAGGAGGCTGCGGCGCAGGTCGGCGAACCATCCGGACCCGTTGTCGTCCAGGGTCCCGTCGGTGAAGGCGTCCAGCACGCGCTTAAGGCCGGGGACGTTCTCGTAGTGCCACACCGGGTCGTAGGTCTGGCGCAGGGCGGGCAGCTCGTCCTCGGTGGCGCCGAAGATGTAGGCGTTGTCCTCGCCCACGGCCTCCAGGATCTCCACGTTGGCACCGTCCAGGGTGCCCAGGGTCAGGGCGCCGTTCATCATGAACTTCATGTTGGAGGTCCCGGAGGCCTCCTTGCCTGCGGTGGAGATCTGTTCGGAGACGTCGGCCGCCGGGATGATGTGCTCGGCGGGGGAGACGTTGTAGTTGTGGATGAAGACCACCTTGAGGGTCTGGGAGACCACCGGGTCGTTGTTGACCAGCTCGGCCACGGCATTGACCAGCTTGATGACGCCCTTGGCCCGGATGTAGCCGGGGGCGGCCTTGGCGCCGAAGATGAAGACCCGCTTGGGGACCTCCAGGCCGGGGTCCTGCTTCATGCGGAAGTACAGGTCCAGGATGTAGATGGCGTTGAGCAGCTGGCGCTTGTACTCGTGCAGGCGCTTGATCTGGACGTCAAAGATCGCCTCAGGGTCGATCTCCACGCCCTCGCGGCTGGCTACCCAGGCGGCGAAGTCGGCCTTGTTGGCCTGCTTGACCTCGCCCAGGCGGTCGTAGACCGACTCGTCAACGGCGTCGGTGTAGTCCGCCAGCACAGTGAGGTCCTTGACCCAGGCGTCGGAGCCGGTGACCTCGTCCAGGAGGTCCGCCAGGCGGGGGTTGCACTGGCGCAGCCAGCGGCGCGGGGTCACCCCGTTGGTCTTGTTGTTGAAGCGCTCGGGCCAGATGTCGTGCCACTCACCCAGGGTCTCGCGCTTGATGATCTCGGTGTGCAGAGCAGCCACGCCGTTGATGGAGTAGGAGGCGTAGCAGGCGATCCAGGCCATGCGTACCGAGCCGCCAGCCAGAGGGGCCATGTAGTCGATCCTGCCCTGGTCCAGGCCGCGGCTGGCCATCTCCAGGCGGAAGCGGCGGTCGATCTCCCGGACGATCTCGGCGATGCGCGGGAACAGCCGGTCGAAGATGGACATCTCCCAGGTCTCCAGGGCCTCCGCAAGAACCGTGTGGTTGGTGTAGGCGAAGGTCCGGGTCACCACGTCCCAGGCCTGCTCCCAGGAGAGGTGGTGGACGTCCATGAGCTGGCGCATGAGCTCGGGGATGGCCAGGACCGGGTGGGTGTCGTTGAGCTGGATGGAGTTGTAGTCGGCAAAGCCGGTCAGGTCCTCGCCGTGCTGGTCTACGTAGTTGTCCACGATCTGCTGGAGGGAGGCTGAGCAGAAGAAGTACTGCTGGCGCACCCGCAGGACCTTGCCCTCGTAGGTGGTGTCGTTGGGGTAGAGGACTCGGGAGATGTCGGCGATATGCTCGCGCTCGACGATGGCGTCGGTGAAGCGCTGGGAGTTGAAGGCCTCGTAGTCGAACTCCTCCACCGGCTCAGCCTTCCACAGGCGCAGCGTGCCCACGTTCCTGGTCCCGTAGCCGGTGACAGGCATGTCGTAGGGGATGGCGCGCACGGTCATGTCCTGATAGCGGACCAGGCGCTGGGCCTCCTCGCGTCGGATGACGAAGGGGTAGCCATCCTCCATCCACGGGTCGGGGTGCTCGGTCTGGAAGCCGTCCTCGAACAGCTGCTTGAACAGGCCGTAGCGGTAGAGGATGCCGAAGCCCCACACCGGCAGGTCCAGGGTGGCGCAGGAGTCCAGGAAGCAGGCGGCCAGGCGTCCCAGCCCGCCGTTGCCCAGGGCGGCGTCGGGCTCCTGCTCCAGGACCTGGGAGAGGTCCTGGCCGAAGGCGCCCACCGCCTCGCGCGCCTGGTCCACCAGCCCCAGGTTGGTGAGGTTGTTGAGCAGCGCCCGTCCCATGAGGAACTCCGCGGAGAGGTAGTGCTCCATGCGTCCGGCGCGGTACTTCTGCTGGGTGGCGTACCAGTCGTCCGCGATCGCGTCGACGACGGCGGCGGACAGTCCCTGCCAGACCTCCATGGGGGTGGCGGCGTCGGCGGGACGACCGGAGACGGCGCGCACCTGGGCGGGCACACTCGTGACCAGGTTCTGAGTCATTGCTTCTTTCCTCGTCGGGGCACATGGACCAGCAGCCGCGCACAGGCGGCGGCAACGCCTAGAAGCCTACCGCGCCAGGCGGCCCCAGCGGCCGGGAGGGCGTGTGACGAAGCGCTGAACGGGGCCGTACCGCCCCGGTGCGGGCGTACCTGGGGGGCGGCTGGCGGAGGTCGGCTGGGGCTGCCCAGACCCGCAGGGCTGCGCAGACGGCCTGCGTCGTTTCCTTGGCTGTCACCGTGAGCGCAGTATCCTTGTACGGGTACGGGCGGTGTGGCTCGTGCTCCCCGAAATCCTGCTACGGAGGTCCCGATGAAGAAGACCCGTCCTACGCTGGCGCTCGGCCTGCTTGCCTCTCTGGTCCTGACCGCCTGCGGCGCCGCCCCGGACGAGGGCGCCTCCGGTGGCGGGGCGGCCAGCGACTTCACCGCGTGCATAGTCTCTGACGAGGGCGGCTTTGACGACCAGTCGTTCAACCAGTCCGCAAAGGAGGGGCTGGACCGGGCCAAGGAGGAGCTGGGGTGGCGACCATCGCGGTGGAGTCGGAGGGGTCCGCAGACTACTCCACCAATATCGACTCCCTCGTCCAGCAGGACTGCGACCTCATCATCGGTGCGGGCTTCAACCTGGACGTGGACCTGGCGACAGCCGCGCAGGCCAACCCGGACATGAACTTCGCTCTCGTTGACTCCACCTTCTCTGACACCCAGGGCGAGCCGGTGGAGCTGGACAATGCCAAGCCGCTCATCTTCAACACGGCTGCGGCCGCCTACCTGGCTGGCTACGCCGCGGCGGGCGTGAGCAGCACGGGCATCGTGGCCACCTACGGCGGGATGCAGATCCCTACGGTGGAGATCTTTATGGAGGGCTTCGCCAGGGGCGTGGAGAGGTACAACGAGGACAACGACGCCTCGGTCACCGTCCTGGGCTGGGACCCGGACAGCCCCAGCACCGGTTCCTTCGTCGGTGACTTCTCGAACACCCAGGAGGGCCAGTCCCTGACTGAGCAGTTCCTCTCCCAGGACGCCGACGTCATCATGCCGGTGGCCGGCCCCGTGGGGCTGGGCACCCTGTCCACGGTCAAGGCCTCCTCTGGCGACCAGGCGGTGGTATGGGTGGACGCTGACGGCTACGAGTCCACCAGTTCCGGTGACCTGATCCTGACCTCGGTGGTCAAGGAGATCGGTATCGCCGTCTACAACACCGTCCAGGAGGCCACCGAGGGCAGCTTCTCCTCCCAGCCCTACATCGGGACCCTGGAGAACGAGGGGGTGTCCCTGGCGCCCTTCCACGACTACGACTCCCAGGTCCCCGACCAGGTCAAGACCAGGATCGAGGAGCTGCGCCAGCAGATCATCGACGGCTCCCTGGACGTGTCCACCCCCTACGACCCGTCCTGACCCTGCCGTGCAGCGCCCTGTCGACTGCCCCGCCGACGGCGTCCTGACGCCTCCCCGACCGGAAGCGAGTCCCGCGTGAAGCTCGAGCTGCGTGGTGTCACCAAGACCTTCGGGCCTGTCGTGGCCAACGACCGTATCGACCTGACCATCGAGCCCGGGCAGGTCCACGCCCTCCTGGGGGAGAACGGCGCGGGTAAGTCCACGCTCATGAACGTCCTCTACGGGCTCTACCAGCCCGACGGCGGTCAGGTCCTCATTGATGACGTGCCTGTGACCTTCTCCGGGCCCCGGGACGCCGTGGCCGCGGGGATCGGTATGGTCCACCAGCACTTCATGCTCGTCCCGGTGTTCACGGTGGCGGAGTCGGTGGCCCTGGGCGACGAGCCCACCGGGCCGGCGGGGGTCATCGACACCGCTGCTGCCGCTTCCAGGGTCACTCAGATATCGCAGCGCTTCGGGTTCGACGTGGACCCGCATGCCCGTATCGAGGACCTGCCGGTGGGCGTCCAGCAGCGTGTGGAGATCATCAAGGCGCTGTCCCGCGACGCCCGGGTGCTCATCCTGGACGAGCCCACTGCGGTGCTCACCCCGCAGGAGACCGACGAGCTCATGGTCGTCATGCGGGGACTGAGGGACTCCGGGACCTCGATCGTCTTCATCACCCACAAGCTCCGGGAGGTGCGTGAGGTCGCTGACGCTATCACCGTCATCCGGCGGGGGCGGGTCGTCGGTACCGCCGAGCCCACCACCTCTGCCGCCGAGCTGGCCAGCCTCATGGTGGGCCACGACGTGTCCCTGACAGTGGACAAGGACCCCGCTGACCCCGGGGACGACGGCCTCGTCCTGGAGGACCTCACCCTGCTGGACCAGGACGGCGGTGCCGTGCTTGAGGAGGTGACCCTGCACGTGCGGTCCGGCGAGATCCTCGGCGTGGCGGGGGTCCAGGGCAACGGGCAGACCGAGCTCGGCGAGGTAGTCCTGGGTCTGCGCGCGCCTGCAGCGGGGCGTGTGCTCCTGGGAGGCCGTGACGTCACCGGCCACAGCGTGCGTCAGCGGCTGCACGACGGCCTGGGGTTCGTTCCCGAGGACCGCTCGCGCGACGGCGTGGTCGCTGACCTCTCCGTGGCTGAGAACATGGTCCTGGACCGTTACGACGACCCATCCCTGGGACGGAGGCACTCCCTGTCTCCCGCACTGCTGCGCCGCAACGCCGAGAGGCTGCGCGAGGAGTTCGACGTGCGGGTCGGCGAGGTCGGCGACCCCATCTCCACCCTCTCCGGCGGTAACCAGCAGAAGACCGTCCTGGCCCGCGAGCTGTCCCGCCCCCTCACGGCGCTCCTGGCCTCCCAGCCCACCCGGGGCCTGGACGTCGGCTCTATCGAGTTCGTCCACCAGCGGCTCGTCGCTGAGCGTGACGCGGGGACGGCCGTGCTTATCATCTCTTCCGAGCTGGACGAGATCTACGCCCTGTCCGACCGTATCGCGGTCATGTACCGCGGCCGGGTGACCGGCGTGGTCACCCCGGACACGCCGCGCGAGGTGCTGGGGCTCATGATGGCGGGCGCGTCCCCCTCCCAGGCGGGTGCCCAGGAGGACCCCGGCCAGGGGGAGCCGGGTGCGCACGTCCCCGAGGATGCCCCCGAGGATGCTGAGACGACCAAGACACGGACCGGTATCAAGACTGAGATGAGGACAGATGAAAAGACGGACAAGGGGACAGAGAGGAGCCAGGAGCAGTGACAGCGGTCCCAGCCACTCCGGCCACCCCCGGTGGCCCGCTCCCTGACCCGTCCGGCGAGCCGTCCGCGGACTCGTCCGCCAACCCGCCCCGCCCCGGGGTCCTGCGGCGGGTGGCGGAGTCCACGGCGTTGGCGGGAGTCCTCGCCGTCGTGTCGGCCATGATCGTGGGCTCGGTCCTCATCCTTGTCGCCGACGAGGAGGTGCGCACCACCGCCGGCTACTTCCTCGCCCGTCCCGGCGACTTCCTTGGTGCTGCGGGCTCCAGCCTGGTCGAGGCCTACACCTCCCTCCTGCGCGGCTCGGTCCTCGACTGGAGGGCGACCACGGCCACGCGTATGGTGCGCCCCCTCACTGAGACGCTGACCAACGCCACCCCCCTCATCATTGCGGGCCTGGGGATGTCGGTCGCCTTTCGCGCGGGCCTGTTCAACATCGGAGGCCAGGGACAGGTCGTCCTGGGCGGGATCCTGGCTACCTACGTAGGTATCACCTGGGAGCTGCCCGTCGTCGTCCACCTGCCGCTGGCTGTGCTCGCCGCTGTCCTGGGCGGGTTCGTGTGGGGCGGTCTCGCAGGCCTGCTCAAGGCCCGGACCGGAGCCAACGAGGTGATTGTCACCATCATGCTCAACTCCGTGGCGGGGTACCTGCTGGCCCAGCTGCTTACGACCACCGTCTTTATCGGCGAGAGCGGTAGCAACCCCAAGTCCCTCTACCTGGCCGGGTCCTCTCACTACCCGCTTCTGCTGGGAGACTCCTTCCGCCTCCACGCGGGCTTTCTTGTCGCCCTGCTGGCCGCAGGGAGCGTGTGGTGGCTCATGGAGCGCTCGCGGCTGGGCTTCCAGCTGCGGGCTGTCGGCCTTAACGCCCAGGCGGCCCGCACCGCCGGGATGAACGTGTCCCGGGTGACCGCCGTGGCCATGATGGTCTCCGGCGCCTTGTGCGGCCTGGCCGCTACTGCCCCGGTCCTGGGCACACAGAGGTACCTGGGGCTGTCCGTGGCGGGGACTATCGGCTTTGACGCCATCACCGTGGCTCTCCTGGGACGGTCCACCCCGCTGGGCACCGTCCTGGCGGGCCTGCTCTTCGGGGCGCTGAGCGCCGGTGGCACCACGATGCAGGCAGCCACGGGCACACCGGTCGATATCGTCCTGGTCCTGCAGTCCACCATCGTGCTGTTCATTGCTGCGCCCTCCCTGGTACGCGCCCTCTACCGGCTGCCCGCCCGGGGCTCGTGGACGCGCCAGCAGGACACCGCTGCGGCTGCGGGCACCCCGGCCCCGACCAGCAGGGAGGCCTGAGCCATGACTACTGCCTCACCCGTCCTCAGCTCTGCCGCTCCCAGAAGTGTGGCGACCACGGTCGCTCGGGAGTCCGTGGAGCTCAAGATCCCGGTCGCCGGAGTCGTGGTGACGGTTCTCCAGGTGCTCATGACGCTGTCTGCCCACGGGTCGACACGCTTCGCCCTGGCGACCCGTTCCGACCTCCTGGCGCTTCCCGTCATCACCGTCCCGGCGCGTGCCACGATCCTGGCGCTGGCGGTTCCTGCCGTGGTTGCCACGGGCTGGGCATGGTGGCGCTCCTGGCGGCGCGAGGGGGTCGGTGCGGGGGCGGTGACCATCCTGGGGGCGGCCTTTGTCCTGGCCTTCCTGACCTGGGCAGGCGCCGGCCGGGACACCCTCGTGCCGATGGTGACCATCCTGTCGTCGACGCTGGCACTCAGCGTCCCCCTGGTCTTCGGCAGCCTCGCTGGCGTCATCGGTGAGCGGTCCGGCACTATCAACATCGCTATCGAGGGCCAGCTGCTGGGCGGGGCCTTCCTGGGGGCCGTGGTCGCCTCTGCAGCCTCCAGCCCCTGGGCCGGGCTGGTCGCCGCCCCTGCGGCGGGCGTGCTTGTCTCCCTCCTGCTGGCCCTGTTCGGGCTGCGCTACCGGGTCAATCAGATCGTCGTGGGGGTGGTGCTCAACGTCCTGGTCCTGGGACTGACCGGCTTCCTGTTCTCCACGGTTCTCTCTCGCGACCCCGGTCTCAACCAGCCGCTGCGTCTGCCAGTCATCTCGGTTCCCGGCCTGGCCCAGGTGCCCGTCATCGGGCCGGTCCTCTTCCGCCAGACTATCCTCGTCTACCTCATGTACGCAGCGGTGGCCTTCTTCTCCTTCATGCTGTTCCGCTCCCGGTGGGGCCTGCGGATGCGTGCGTGCGGGGAGCACCCCAAGGCCGCTGACACGGTAGGCATCAACGTCATGCGCACCCGGGTGGCCAACCTGGTGCTCGCAGGTGCCCTAGCAGGCCTGGGCGGTGCCTTCTTCACCGTGGGCAGCGGCCTGTCCTTCACCAAGGACATGGCGGCGGGCAACGGCTATATCGCCCTGGCGGCCATGATCCTGGGCGGGTGGCGCCCTCTGGGATCTCTTGGCGCAGCGCTGCTCTTCGGCTTTGCCACCTCCGTGGGGCAGACCCTGTCCGTAGTGGGCAGTCCTGTCCCCGCTAACATCATCCTCATGATTCCCTACGTCGTGACAATTCTGGCCGTGTCCGGGTTCGTGGGAAGGGTCCGCGCCCCCGCCGCAGAGGGGGTGCCCTACCCGTGACCTTCTCCGTTGAGGACCGTAGCGCTGTGTCTCCGCCTTCGGTGACTCCTGCTGACGTGGACGGGGCTGCCTGGCAGGCGCTGTACATGCTGGCTGTAGAGGCCATGGAGCAGGCCTACGCTCCCTACTCACGCTTCAAGGTGGGGGCTGCGGCCCTGGTGGACGACTCCCGCACCGTCAGCGGCTGCAACGTGGAGAACGCCTCCTACGGGGCCACGCTGTGCGCCGAGTGCGGCCTGGTCTCCGAGCTGGTCCGCTCCGGGGGAGGCCTGCTGGTGGCTGTGGTGTGCGTGGACGCTCACCACCAGCCCTGCGCTCCCTGCGGACGCTGTCGCCAGCTGCTCAGCGAGCACGCGGCCCCGGGGCTCTTGCTGGCCATGCCCTCCGGGATCATGACCATTGAGGAGATCCTGCCCGACCAGTTTACCGGCTCCGACATCGCTCGTGTCACCGCGGTACCGGGCACTGCGGGTGCGCAGCGTCGGAGTGCAGGTGACCTGGGTGCGTCTAGGGGCGGCTTGGTCCTGCCAGGTGACGTGGGAGCCGCTCCTGGCCAGGAGGCCGACGTATGAGCAACCTGACCGGGCCCGGCGACGCCGAGGAGCCTTTCGACGCCGTTGACGTCATCGCGGCCAAGCGGGACGGGTACCGGCTCAGCGACGCCCAGATCGACTGGGTGGTGGACGCCTATACCCGTGGCGTGGTGGCCGAGGAACAGATGAGCGCCCTGGCTATGGCCGTCTACCTGCGGGGGATGGCACCTGCCGAGACTGCCCGGTGGACCCGGGCCATGATCCGCTCCGGGGAGCGTATGGACTTCTCCAGCCTGGGGCGCCTCACGGTGGACAAGCACTCCACCGGGGGCGTGGGGGACAAGATCACCCTCCCGCTGGCCCCGCTGGTGGCGTCCTTTGGGGTGGCCGTCCCCCAGCTGTCAGGACGCGGCCTGGGGCACACCGGGGGTACCTTGGACAAGTTGGAGTCGATCCCCGGCTGGAGGGCCGACCTGAGCCGCGACGAGATCATGTCCGCCCTCGGACCCGGGGACCCGGTGCGGTGGTCTGCGCGGCCGGGCCGGGCCTGGCTCCCGCTGACAGGCGTCTCTACGCGCTGCGCGACACGACTGCCACCGTCTCCTGCCTCCCCTCATCGCCTCCTCGATCATGTCCAAGAAGATCGCCGAGGGGACCGGTGCTCTCGTCCTGGACGTCAAGGTCGGCAGCGGCGCCTTCATGAAGGAGCGGGACCAGGCGCGTGAGCTGGCCCGCACCATGGTGCACCTGGGCCGGGATGCGGGGGTGAGGACCCGGGCAGTGCTCACCGACATGTCCACGCCGTTGGGACTGACTGTCGGTAACGCCCTGGAGGTCGCGGAGGCGGTGGAGGTACTGGCTGGTGGCGGGCCGAGTGACGTCGTGGACCTGACCCTCGCCCTGGCGGGCCACATGCTCGACGCGGTTGGCAGGCCGGTGGAGGAGCACCTGCTGCGCCAGGCACTGACGGGTGGGCGCGCCATGGACGTGTGGCGGCACATGGTGCGCCGTCAGGGAGGCGATCCGGACGCACCCCTGCCTCGCGCCCCGCACACGCAGGTCGTTCCCGCTCCGGCCAGCGGTGTGCTCACCCGGCTGGACGCCCTGGCGGTGGGGGTGGCGGCCTGGCGCCTGGGAGCCGGGCGTGCCCGGAAGGAGGATTCTGTCCAGGCAGTGGCGGGGGTGCGGTTGCACGCCAAGCCGGGTGACGTCGTGAACCGGGGTCAGCCCCTGTTGAGCCTCCACACGGCCACGCCCGGGCGTGTGGACCGGGCGCTCCAGGCCCTGGGGGACGGTATCGTCGTCTCACCGGCTGACTCTCGTGAGGCGGTCCAGGCACGTGCCCGTCGTGAGGCTGGCGTGGTGCTGGAGGTAGTCACACAGGGACAGGCGGGGTGAGCGGAAGGCAGCTGCGCGGCTCTCGTCTGGGTGGGCACCCGGGCAGGGGCTGCACAGAGGAAAGGACAGGGAACCACATGAGTCATGCCGCTGGTAGCGAGCCGACGCCGCTTGCGGGTACGTGGCGTGCGCAGCCTGCTTCCACACCCACCCGGGCTGAGGCCGCCGCTGTCATCGACCACACTCTTCTGCGGCCCGAGGCCACGGCAGACCAGGTCGCCGAGCTCGTCGCCCAGGCGGCTAGGCTGGGCACCTACTGCGTGTGCGTGTCCCCTAGCCAGCTGCCCGTGGCTGTTCCTGGGGGGCTGCGGGTGGCCACTGTCTGCGGCTTCCCCTCAGGCGCCCACACGACCGCCGTCAAGGCCGCCGAAGCCCGTGAGGCCGTGGACAGGGGCGCTCACGAGGTCGATATGGTCCTGGACCTCGCGCAGGTCAAGGAGCACGACTACAACGCCGTGGAGTCGGAGGTCCGCGCGGTCAAGGAGGCCGTGGGTGACAGCCTCCTCAAGGTTATTATCGAGTCCGCCGCGCTGAGTGACGAGGAGGTCGTCGCCGTGTGCCGGGCCAGCGAACGGGCAGGAGCGGACTACGTCAAGACCTCCACCGGCTTCCACCCTGCCGGAGGCGCCTCGACGCACGCAGTGGCTCTCATGCGCGCCACGGTGGGGGAGCGTCTGGGCGTCAAGGCCTCCGGTGGCATCCGCACGGCACAGGACGCGGTGGCGATGCTCAGGGCTGGTGCCTCACGCCTGGGAGTGTCGGCGACCGTCTCGGTGCTGGAAGGGCTGGAGGACTGAGCAGGGGCTGGCGTGGACGGCACGGACTAGTGCCCGGGCAGGGCCGACCTGTCGGGCGGCCCTGCCTTCCCCTGCCCCAGTAAGTATGTGTAAGTATGTCCCGCACGTGCCCGACGAGCAGTCGCACGACGTGACGGAGGCACTCAGCCGAGCCCGAGCACGCTGCGGAGGTCCTCCTTGATGGACTCCAGGCGGGCTGCGGCGGCCTTGCGGGTCCCGGGGACCGACTCCTTGCCGACCGGCATGATCACCTCGCAGTAGCACTTGAGCTTGGGCTCGGTGCCTGAGGGGCGGATGACAACCCGGTCGTCCGCCGCCGTGGTCCATACCAGCCCGTCGGTGGCGGGCAGCCGTCCTCCTGCGCCGTCGGGCTTGCCGTCCCTGAGGTCGACGGCTGTGGTCACCAGTGAGCCGGCCAGCCTCACGGGTGCCCCGTCCCGGCGCAGCCTCTCCATGGCCTCGGTGATGCGGGAGGTGTCGTCCACCCTGATGGTCAGCGGGCTGGTGGCGTGCAGCCCGTGCTCACGGGCCAGGCGGTCGAGCAGGTCAATGACCGAGCGGCCCTGCTGCTTGAGGACGGAGACCAGCACCGCGACACGCACAGCCGCGGAGATCCCGTCCTTGTCCCGGACTGCGGCCGGGTCCACGCAGTAGCCCAGTGCCTCCTCGTAGCCGTAGACCAGGTTGGGTACCCGACTGATCCACTTGAAGCCTGTCAGGGTCTGCTGGTAGGCCAGCCCGTGGGTCTGGGCGATGCGGCGCAGCAGGCGGGAGGAGACGACCGAGCTGGCCAGCACCCCGTTGCCGGCGAAGGCCGCGAGCTCGGCCGCCTGCTCACCCAGCAGCGCCCCCACCTCGTCCCCGCTCAGCTGGCGCCAGCCCCCTGTCGCGAAGGGGTCTGGCACGGCCACGCAGCAGCGGTCGGCGTCCGGGTCGTTGGCGATCACCAGGTCCGCGCCCTGGGAGCGAGCCAGGGCGACAGCCCGGTCCAGGGCACCTGGCTCCTCAGGGTTGGGGAAGTCCAGGGTCGGGAAGTCCGGGTCGGGCTCCCACTGCTCGGCGACCCTGACCACGTCCTCGAACCCGACGCGGGCCAGTGCCTCCTGGCAGGTGTGTCCTCCTACCCCGTGAAGAGGGGTCAGGACGATCTTCAGCGGTGCGGCGGCACCCATATGGGCAGCCTGGGCGGCCCGCTCCACGTAGTCCTCACGCACTGCCTGCCCCACAGCCTCCCACCCCGTCTGTGGCATGGGGACGGAGGCCAGGGGGCCTACTGCGCTGATCGCCGCAGCGATGTCGGCGTCGTGAGGCGGCACGATCTGGGCGCCCTGACCCCAGCCGGAGACCGTCCGCCCACCCAGGTAGACCTTGTAGCCGTTGTCCTGGGGCGGGTTGTGGGAGGCGGTGACCATCACTGCGGCGTCAGCCTCGAGGTGGCGCAGGGCGAAGGCCAGGACCGGGGTGGGGCAGTGGTCCTCGAAGAGGAGGGCACGGCCTGCGGCCCCGGTGACGACGGAGGCTGTGTCGCGGGCGAACTGCTTGGAGCCCTTGCGGGCGTCGTAGCCGATGACGACGGTGAAGCCCTCACCGACCACGGAGCGCAGGTAGGCGGACAGTCCCGCTGCCGCCCGGATGACCACGGCTCGGTTCATCCGGTTGGGGCCAGGTCCGAGGCGCCCGCGCAGACCAGCGGTACCAAAGGCGAGAGGGGCGGCGAAGGCGTCTGCCAGCTCGGCGGTGGCTTCGGGGTCACCGTCATGATGGGCGCGCAGCAGGCGGGAGAGCTCGGCAGCGGTGGCAGGGTCCGGATCCTCGTCGATCCAGGAGGCGACTGCGGTGTCGAGAGTCGGCTCAGCAGGCTGGGTCATGGCGGCGACGCTACCGTGGGGGAGTGGGCAGAAAGCGGCACTATGACACCAATCGCCGGTGTTTCCAGACACAGGGTGGTGACCTACGACCTGTCTCCAGGTTCTGCCGTGGGGGACACGCCGACCCGTCGGTGCGGTGGGGCGGGCGCGTGACCTGCGCAGACGTGGTGTCCGGGCCTGGCAGTGGAACCGACGGCCTGGGCGTGGCTGGGGGAGGATGGGCAGCATGAGTGACCGACAGACCTACCGCCGGGGACCGGTGCTGCTGCGCGGCACCCAGATTCCCCACCAGACCACCGACGCACGTCTTTTGGACCAGCGTGGTGACAGCGACTGGCTCCACGCCGACCCCTGGCGGGTCATGCGTATCCAGGCCGAGTTCGTCGAGGGCTTTGGTGCCCTGGCTGAGCTGGGGCCGGCTGTCAGCGTCTTCGGCTCGGCGCGCACCCTGGCCAGTGACCCCGCCTACGCGGTGGCTGAGCAGGTGGGTGCGGGCCTGGCCCGCAGCGGGTACGCGGTGGTCACTGGCGGTGGACCGGGGATGATGGAGGCAGCGAACAAGGGCTGCCACGAGGCCGGAGGTACCTCCGTGGGGCTGGGCATCGAGCTGCCGCATGAGCAGGGGATGAACGAGTACGTGGACCTAGGGGTCAACTTCCGCTACTTCTTTGCCCGTAAGACGATGTTCGTCAAGTACTCTGACGGCTTTGTCGTCATGCCAGGCGGGATGGGGACTCTGGACGAGCTCTTCGAGTCCCTCACCCTGGTCCAGACCCAGAAGATCTCCTCCTTCCCTATCGTGCTGGTGGACTCGGGATACTGGTCAGGCCTCTTGGAGTGGATCCGCTCCACCATGGTGGAGCGGGGCACGATCTCACCTCAGGACCCCCAGCTGGTGCACGTGGTCGACACCGCCGAGGAGGCCGTGAGCTACGTGGTCGCCGCGAGTGTTAGGGCGCACGGATCATCATATGGGCATCTTTATGATGGCGTAGACTTATCGAGGTCGCGCAACAATGAGTCCGCGCCGCACTGACGAAAGGTGATCACATGGCTGCTATGAAGCCCCGGACCGGTGACGGCCCTCTTGAGGTCGTCAAGGAAGGTCGTGCCATCATCATGCGAGTTCCCCTGGAGGGTGGCGGGCGCCTAGTCCTGGAGGTCACGGCCGACGAGGTCAGGCAGATGCGCGAGGCTCTCGCCAACGCGAAGATCTGAGAGATCTGAGACCGCGGGCCTGTGCGGGATCGCCTCGGGTCAGCACAGGGCTGTGGGACGCCGTGGGATGGCGCCACGGAGTAGGACCGGGTCTGTCAGGGGCCCGGTCCGCATGCTTTGTCACCTATGCGTACCTTGCCGTCCGTGTACCCGTGTCGTGGCAGCCTCAGGCCTGCCTGACGGATACCAGGAGGCCGTCGCCCACCGGGAGCAGGGTGGTGAGCAGCAGCGGGGAGTTACGCAGCGCCTTGCCGAGCTCGCGAGCGGCCACCGTGGTGGCGTCTCGGCGTGCCGGGTCGGCGACATGGTCGTGCCACAGCGCCCGGGTCACGGCCAGCACCCCGCCGGTACGCAGCATGCGCAGCGCGTAGTCAGCCAGGTCGACAGCGTCGCGCGGCTCGACGTCAAGGACCACCATGTCGTAGCTGCGTGCTGCCATCCGGGGCATGACGTCGGAGGCTCGTCCCTGGATGACGCGAGTGCGTGACGCGGGAAAGCCGGCGAGGTCGAAGGAGCGCCGGGCCTGCCGCTGCAGCTCGGCTTCCACGTCGATCGTCGTCAGGACGCCGTCGGCCCCCATCCCGCCCAGGAGCCACAGCCCGGACACACCGGTTCCCGTGCCGACCTCCGCCACGGACTTGGCCCCGACGGAGGCAGCCAGCACGCGCAGCGCAGCACCGGTGCCCGAGGAGACGGGGGCGATGCCCAGCTCCAGGCTCCGCATCCGGGCCTGGGCGATGGCGTCGTCCTCCAGGGGAAAGTCCTCCGTGTAGGACCAGCTCAGTGTCTTGTCCGCACTCACTGTGACCCTCTTCCAGCCGCCGACCGTGGGGCGTAGCCGCCCAGGCCGTATTGTCCCAGGAACCGGGAGGGATGAGGGGATCCGCCACATGCTTGCCCTACCTCGCCCGGTCCGGCGGGGTGGGGCACTAGGGCGTCCTGGGCCGTTCTCACCCGTCCGGGACCGGTGCTGACGTAGGCCTCCCTATACTAGGCGGCGTGTTCGGCATCTCTGGCTCCGAGTTCTTCGTCCTTATCCTGGTGGCGGTGATCGTGGTGGGCCCCCAGCGCCTGCCCGAGTACGCGCGCACGCTGACCCGGATGGTGCGTCGGCTGCGGCTGTACCTGGACAACGCCCGTGCGCAGATCGCCGAGGAGGTGGGGCCCGAGCTCGCTGACCTGGACCTGTCCGACTTCGACCCCCGACAGTACGACCCCCGCAGGATCGTGCGTGACGCCCTGAGCGAGGATATCAACGCTATTCGGGAGGACCTGACCCACCCGTTCCGGTCGGTGGCCCAGACAGCCAGGGAGGGCTCGGCCGCTGCGGCCCAGGCGGTCAACGAGGCGGTACGTGCGGACCAGGGCCGTTCCCTGAGCAGGCAGGTCAGCGAGAAGATCAGTGAGACGAGGGCACAGGCGGCTGCGGCGGTCGCTGCTGAGAACGGTACGGAGGACGCGCAGGAGGATACTTTCCCGGGTGCAGGCGACGTCTCCCTGGACCCCGACATCCTGGGCTCCGGCGTCCTGGACGCGGTCACCGAGCCGGGCGTCGGGCCTGGTGCTGCTGACGACGACCCGGCCGACGCAAGTCCAACCCAGATCGACCCGGCTGCCGAGGACCCGGCCGAGGCGGTACCTGACCCGCAGAACCAGGGCTCAGGCCAGCAGCCGACGACAGTGCCCTCAACCCTGGTGTCCGCTGCCACGCACGGCACCTCCCGGGACAGCCTGCCCGCAGGTACCGGTGCTGGGGGCGGGCGCCCCCTGTCCCCGCGGGAGATCGTGCGTGCTGCCAACGAGGCTGCCCGTACCCGCGCCGAGGCGGCAGCGGTGGTCCTGGAGGACGCCTGAGCCGCCTGAGCCCGTGCCGCCCGCAGCAGCCAGTAGTGTCGCCGCCAACCGGGGCACAAGCCTGGGAGCGGGCTCGTCACCTCACAGGCGTGACCCCCAGGCTCATGCCTGACAGGCCCCGCGCCCGGTGGGTGAGGCGCTGAGCCACCGCGGCCAGCTCAAGAGCCGCGGGGGAGTCGGCCAGCGGCCTGCCGTTATTGGCTGACGTCGCAGGGACGCCTGTGTCAGAGCCTTCGCGCAGGCGGATGTCCAGGGGCAGCTGGGCCAGGAGCGGGACCTCGTAGCCCAGGGTCTCGCTCAGGGAGGTTGAGACGATCTGGCCCCCACCGGATCCGAAGATCTCCAGCCTGGACCCGTCGGGCTGGGGCATGTAGGACATGTTCTCCACCACGCCCACGACCCGCTGGTGGGTCTGGGCCGCGATCAGCCCGGTGCGCTCGGCGACCTCGGCCGCGGCAGTCTGGGGCGTGGTCACGACCAGGATCTCTGCGTTGGGCAGGAGCTGGGCGACCGAGATCGTGACGTCACCGGTCCCTGGAGGGAGGTCGAGCAGCAGGACGTCCAGGTCCCCCCAGTAGACGTCGGTGAGGAACTGCTGGACGGCACGGTGCAGCATCGGCCCGCGCCACACCACCGGCTGGCGTTCCTCCACGAACATGCCGATCGAGATCACCTTTACGCCGTGGGCGGTCACGGGCACGATCATGCCGTCCAGCTGGGTAGGAACCTGGCTGACCCCGAGCATGCGCGGGATGGAGAAGCCGTAGATGTCGGCGTCGACCACAGCCACGCTGAGCCCCTGGGAGGCCATGGCCGCAGCCAGGTTCGCCGTGACCGAGGACTTGCCGACCCCGCCCTTGCCGGAGGTGACGGCGTAGACCCGGGTCAGGTTCCCCGGCTGGGTGAAAGGGATGACCGGCTCTGCTGCGCCCCCGCGCAGGCGTCGGCGCAGCTCGGCGCGCTGTTCGTCGTTCATCACTCCCATGGTGACGGACACGCTGGTCACGCCCTCGACCTGGCTCACCTCCCGCTGGGTGTCCCCGGTAATGGTGTCCTTGAGCGGGCAGCCCGCCACGGTCAGCAGCACGCCGACGGACACGGCCCCGTCGTCACCGACCTCGACGGAGGACACCATCCCCAGGTCGGTGATGGGGCGGCGCAGCTCGGGGTCGTTGACACGGCTGAGGGCCTCAAGGACGGCTTCCTGTGTGGGTGCGGGCATATCACTATCCTAGGGCTGCGGGGAAGGGCTGTTGGTGTGGCGAGTAGCACGTTCCTGGTCCCGCTCGGGGAGCTCCTTCCCCGTGTCCTGGTCAGTCCGGGACGGGGGCGCAGGTGCTGCCGGGGACTGGCTGGCAGCCTCGGAGTCGGGGGACTCGGAGAGCTCGGCGCGGGTGCGGCGCTCCTCGGCGAGGATCTCACGTAGCATGTCGCGCAGCTCGGAACGCACGAAGTCGCGCGTGGCCACCTCGTTCATGGCCAGCCGCAGGGAGGCGATCTCCCGGGTGAGGTACTCGGTGTCCTCCAGGTTGCGCTCAGCGCGCTGGCGGTCCTGCTGGGCAGTGACCCGGTCGCGGTCGTCCTGGCGGTTCTGGGCCAGCAGGATCAGGGGGGCGGAGTAGGAGGCCTGCAGGGAGAGCATAAGAGTCAGGGCCGTGAACCCCAGGGAGGCCCGGTCGAACTGGAGCCTCTCCGGTCCCCAGGTGTTCCACCCCAGCCACAGCGCCACGAACACCGTCAGCCAGATGAGGAAGGCTGGGGTGCCGGAGAAGCGGGCGATGGCCTCGGAGACGCGGCCTGCCACGTCGGACTGGGAGGCCCTGCCCGGGCTGCGGCGCAGCCAGCGTGAGCGCTTGCGGGTCAGGGGTGTGTCCAGCGGCTCAGGCATTGGCGCTCCTCTCGATCATCTCGTCGGTGACCGCCTCGTCGGCCTCGCGCCAGTCATCGGGCATGAGGTGGTCCAGGACGTCGTCGACGCTCACCGCGCCCAGGAGACGGCCGGCGTCGTCAACCACGGGCAGGGCGGTCAGGTTGTAGGTGGCCAGGAGACGCGTGACTGTGCCGATGGAGTCCTGGGCGTGGACGGAGTCCACGTGGGTGTCCAGCACGGAGCCCACCATCTTCTGGGGCCTTTCCCGCAGCGCCCGCTGGATGTGTACCAGACCCAGGAGCCTGCCGGCGGGGACTCCAGGGGCGGGCGGCACACGAAGGCGACCGCCGCCAGCGCCGGGGTGATCTCCGCCTTGCGCGCCTGAGCGAGGAAGGTTGCCACCGTGGCCTCGGGGGCAGGATGATCGGCTCGGTGGTCATGAGGCCTCCGGCAGTGTAGTCGTCGTAGGCCATGAGACGGCGCACGTCCCTGGCCTCCTCCGGCTCCATGAGGCTCAGCAGTTCCGTCGCCTTGGGCTGGGGCAGCTGGGCCACCAGGTCGGCGGCGTCGTCGGGCTGCATGGCGTCCAGGACGTCAGCGGCCCGCGCGGCGTCCAGGCTGGAGAGCATGGCTACCGCGGCCTCGTCGCCGAGCTCCTCCAGGGCGTCGGCTAGGCGCTCGTCACTGAGCTCGGCCACGACGCGGGACTGGCTGGCCTGCGGCAGGTCCCGCAGGGCGTCGGCCAGGTCGGCGGGCTTGAGGTCCTCCATGGTGGCCAGCAGGGCGGTGGCCTCCTGCTGGGCCGCGCTGCCGGCCAGGCCCGCGACCTCCTCGGGGCGCACGGTGAGGCTCTCCCCACGGCGCAGGCCCAAGGGGCCGCTGGAACCGCGCTGGACGAACAGGCGGGTCACCGTCCAGTCCATGCTCTGGTCCTGCTCGATGGCCACGTCACGTACCGTGACGGTGCCCGAGCCGTCCCTGAGGGTCACGACCCTGTCCAGGAGCTCGCCGACTACAAGGGTCTCGACGTTGCGCTGGTGGAAGCGGCGAATGTTCATCAGGCCGGTGGTGATGACTGCACCGGGTTCGATTGCCGTGACGCGTGACAGGGGCAGGAAGACACGGCGCCGTGAGGCGACCTCGGTGACCAGGCCGACGGCGCGGGGGTTGCCGCGCGCCTCCAGCAGGACCACGACGTCGCGCACCTTGCCGACTGCGTCCCCCAGTGGGTCGAAGACAGAGGTGCCGATCAGCCTGGCGATAAAGACTCTGCTGGGTGCACGTGTCCTGGTGTTCTCCACAAGCCAATACTATGCGCCCTGGGCGTTGGCACGGCCGCGCGCGGGGTGCGGCGGCCGGGAGCGTGCAACCATGTGCCCATGAGCGTGAACCTGACTCCGTCCCCTGCCCTGGCTACCTCTGGTGGGGCAGTCATGCCGCGCGGGGAGGAGATCGCCTCCTTTGCGACCTACGCCGAGGCCCAGCACGCTGTGGACGCGCTGTCCGACGAGGGTTTTCCCGTGCAGTACCTGGCGATTGTCGGGACGGACCTGCGGCAGGTGGAGCGGATTACCGGGCGCATGAGCTGGGGCAGGGCTATCGCCTCCGGCGCCGGGTCCGGCCTGTGGATCGGTATCTTCTTCGGTGTCATGATGCAGCTGTTCAACCCTTCGAACTCGGGCATCCCGCTGGTGGCCTGTGTCCTTATGGGAGTGGTGTGGGGCATCCTCTTTCAGGTTATCAGCTATGCCCTGACTCGGGGTCGGCGTGACTTCACCTCTATCAGTCAAGTCATCGCCTCGCGCTACTCTATCATCGCTGCCCAGGACGCCAGGGAGGCCGCCCGGGCTCTGGCTCACGTGCCTGGCAATCTCACCCGTGGCGGTGAGGCTGCGCGCCGCGCCGAGGACCGCCGCCGGGCCAGGGAGGCGAACAGGGGGCCGACCGCCTTCGGCTCACGTCCCGACGAGCAGCCTCGTTACGGGGTGCGGCTGCCCCAGGGGGCGGACGGCCTCCCGGTGCAGGACACCGCAGCGCGTGAGGCAGTGCGTGAGCCGGTGGCTCAGGACCCCGAGGGTGGGGACCCGGGTGCCGGGGCCGCCGGTGAGGCAGGGCAGGTGGGGCCGCACGTCGGGCAGCCCGACCGTCAGGACCAGCCTGGCCAGCCAGGTCAGTCGGGGCACTACGAGCAGTACGACGTGAAGGACGAGGACTGAGCGGTGGGGGTGCCTGTCGGCCTGTCGACGGCCTCGGTGTATCCTCCCAGCGCCCCCGCCGCCTTCGCTATGGCGGCTGCCCTGGGCTTTGACGGCGTGGAGGTCATGGTCTGGAGCGAGAAGGCCACCCAGGACGCCCGCACCCTGGCGGGGCTGTCGCAGGACTACGGCCAGCCGGTCCTGGCGGTCCACGCCCCGACCCTGCTGGTGACACGCAGCGTGTTCGGGGTCGATCCCTGGGACAAGATCGACCGCTCCGTGGAGCTGGCCCACTACCTGGGGGCGCCCACGGTGGTGCTCCACCCCCCGTTCTTCTGGCAGACCCGCTACGCCCGTTCCTTCGTGGCCGGGGTGGCCCAGCGGGAGGCCACCACCGGTATCTACCTGGCGGTGGAGAACATGTTCACCTGGCGCCCGCGAAACGCCCACTCCACAAGGGACTTCCAGGCCTACTCACCCACCTGGGACCCGGTGGGGCAGGGGTACCGCTCCGTGACCCTGGACATCTCCCACGCGGCCACTTCCGGGTCTGACGCCCTGGCCATGGCCCGGGCGCTGGGACCCACCCTGCGCCACCTCCACCTGACTGACGGTGTCCCCGGACCGCTGGACGACCACCTCCTGCCCGGGCAGGGCGACCAGGACTGCGCGGGCGTCTTGGCCCACCTGGCGGCCACGGGCTTCCAGGCCCGAGGAGGGCAGGTGGTGGTCGAGGTCAAGACCGGCAGCATGAGCCCGGACCAGAGGCGTGAGGGGCTGGCCAGCGCCCTGGCATTTGCGCGCGAGCACCTGGAGGGCAGGGGCGGGGACGTGCACGTGCCCGAGCCCACCCGCAGGCGCTACCGTCGGGAGAGGTGAGTCAGGGACGCCCACCGTGAGCCGGGGCTGCAAGGACCGAGGGCGTCCGGTGTCGCTACCTCTAGTGTCCCAGGTGCTCGTGGTCGCGGTGCCGGGCGGGCTCGACCTGGAAGGTCGCGTGCTCGATGCGCACGGGGAAGTGGCTGGTGACGCACTCCTGGAGGGAGTGGAGGATCTGCTCGGCGTGCCCGTCGCGCAGGCACTGGTCCCTGACCACGACGTGCGCCGTCAGCACCGCCAGCCCGGAGGCCACCGTCCAGACGTGCAGGTCGTGGACCTCCTCGACGTGCTCCACCGAGCGCAGGTGGCCGCGGACCTCGGCCAGGTCGAGCTCGGAGGGGGCCTGCTCCATGAGGACGCTGCCCGTGGCGCGCAGCAGGGCGGCCGCCCGGGGGACGATGAGCGCCACGATGACCAGGGAGGCGACCGCGTCCGCACCGGTCCATCCCGTGGTCGCCACGACGAGAGCGGCCACGATGACTCCGAGGCTGCCCAGGGTGTCGTTGGCCACCTCCAGGAAGGCGGCACGCATGTTGAGGCTGTCCTCCCGCCCCCGTGCCAGGACGCACAGCGACACCAGGTTGGCCGCCAGCCCGACGACTCCCATGACCAGCATGCCCGGGGCCTCGACCTGCGCGCCGCCGAGGAGCGCCCCCAGCGCCCGCACGCCGACGAGGACGCCGACGACAGCGAGCATGCCTGCCTGGAGCCCCGCGCCCAGGACCTCTGCACGCCGTAGCCCCCAGGTGGAGCGCTCGGTGCGGGGCCGGGTGGACAGGTGCGCGGCGACCAGGGCCATGACCAGGCCTGCGGTGTCGGTCAGCATGTGCCCGGCGTCGGCCAGCAGCGCCAGGGACCCGGTGAGGTGGGCGGTGACGATCTCGGCGACCAGGACAGTGGTGGTCAGCCCCAGGGCGATAGCGAGCCGTCCCCGGGAGGCGCCCGCAGCATGGTCGTGGTGGTTGGCGGCGTGGTGGCTGCCGTGGCTGGTGTCGTGGCCAGCGTCCTCGGGGCGGCTGCTGTGGCGGCCGGACGGGAGGTCCGAGCGGCAGGGGGCGTCCTGGTGGTGGAAGCGGGCTCCCGGGGCTGTCCCGGTCGTCGGCCCAGGCGACTGCTCAGGACCGGGCACAGGCGTCTTCTCCGGAGTCCGCTGGGGAGAAGTCTCGGGGGTTCTCTCAGGAGTCACGGTGCCTCCTGGACAGCATCCATGGCGCCTACGGTGTCCGTGGTGCCTGCAGTGCCTGTGGTCTTCTGGGCGGCGGTCGTGGAGCGGTGGAGCGCTGCGGCGGTGACCAGCAGCGCGGCGAGCTCGTCGGGGTGCTCCAGGGTGCTGACGTGCGCCCGTCCGTGGGTGTGGGTCGAGATCAGCCCCGCAGCCCGCAGGACGGCTAGGTGCTGGGAGACCGTCGACTGGGCCAGGCCCAGGTGCTGGGCGAGCTCGCCCACCCGGTGCTCTCCTCCACGCAGGTGGCTCAAGATGGCCAGGCGGGTCGGGTCGCCCAGCGTGGACAGGAGGACCGCCAGGTCAGCCACGGCGTGGACGGCTGCCTCGTCATTGGTGACGTCGGTAGGAAGCAGGCCATGAACAATCGTCATATGCCGATGATATCGGTGAGCGGCGAAGCAATGTCAAGGGTGGGCCGGGTGGGGCCTGGCCTGAGAGGGCTCTCGCGGCGGCTCCTGAGGAGGCCCGCCACTGCCACCTACCTCGGCCTATTCCCCCAGGAGGGTGCTCACCCACTCTTCCACCTCTATCACGGTGCGGGGGATGCCTGCGGTCAGAGACGCCACCCGGCCGTCCTCACACACCACCACGTCGTCCTCGATACGCACCCCGGTGCCGCGCAGCTCGGGTGGGACCAGCAGGTCGTCGGAGCGGAAGTACAGCCCCGGCTCGATGGTGAAGCACATCCCCGGCTCCAGCACAGCGTCCACGGAGGTCTCACGCCGGGCCTGGGCGCAGTCGTGGACATCCAGGCCCAGGTGGTGACTGGTGCCGTGCACCATCCAGCGGCGGTGGTACTGGCCCTCAGGCGCCAGGGAGTCCTGGGCGGTGACTCCCTTGGGAAGCAGGCCCCACTGCTCTAGGCGGTCGGCGATCACTTCCATGGCGGCGGCGTGGACGTCCCTGAATCGGCATCCTGGCTCACTGGCCCGGGCGAAGGCGGCGTCGGCGGCGTCCAGCACGGCCTGGTAGACACGGCGCTGCGGCTCGGTGAAGCGGCCGTCCACGGGGATGGTGCGGGTGACGTCGGCGGTGTAGAGGGAGTCCACCTCCACCCCGGCGTCCACCAGGACGAGGTCCCCGGGGCGCACCGGGCCGTCGTTGGTGATCCAGTGCAGGGTGTTGGCGTGGTCCCCCGCCGCCGCGATGGTGTCGTAGCCCAGGCCGTTGCCCTCCTCCCGCGCTCGGGCGGCAAAGGCTCCCTCCAGGACGCGCTCGCCCCGCCAGTGCCTCGTGGCCCTGGGCAGTGAGCGGATGAGGTCCTCCAGCCCCGTCCTGGTGGCCTCCACCGCGGCCCGGAGCTGGCTGACCTCCCAGGTGTCCTTGCGCAGCCTCAGCTCACTGGCGGCCTCGGCGAGGCGGTCGTCGAGCTCCTGGGCCTCCTGGCCCCCGGGCAGCCCGGCGGCATGGCGGGTCGTAGCGACCAGGGCGGTGACGGCCGGGTCCGCCTCGGCGATCACCCGCAGCCGTACCGGGCCTGCGTCCCTGGCCAGGGCCTCGCCCAGGGCGTCGATGGGGGCACAGCGGATACCGGTGGCTGCCTCCACCTCCTCCAGGGACGGCCGGGCACCGACCCACAGCTCCCCGTAGCGCGCGCTGGCGTAGAACTCCTCCGAGCTGCGGGAGGCGCGGGGGCGAAAGTACAGGACCGCCTCGTGGGTGGCGGCGGTCTGGGCGCCTGGTCGGGCGCCCTCTGCCTGGGCTAAGACGTGGGAGCCTGCCAGGGGGTCCAGGACCAGCACAGCGTCCGGCTCGAAGTCCGTCCCGGTGCCGACCAGGTGGGCGAAGGCGCTGTGGGGGCGGAACCGGTAGTCGCAGTCGTTGTTGCGCACCTGGAGGCTCCCGGCGGGCAGGACCAGCCGCTCGCCCGGGAAGAGCTGGCCCAGGCGGTGCCTGCGCGCCGCGGCCCAGGGGGCGGAGGGCAGGGCATCGGGCAGCTCGTGGGACCTGGGCCCCCACCCGGAGGCGATGAAGTCACGGAAGGCCTGGTTGTCCGGTCGGCGGGAGCGGTTGTCCCCGCGCTGGGCCAGGGGCTGGGAGGCCTCGGGGCGGGAGCTGCCGTCTACGGCGGCACCGGTGCCGTTGTGGGAAGCCTGCCCGGACGGGTTCGCAGGGGCGGGGGTCGTCGCGGAAGCCGGAGGCGGGGAGGTGTCCGTCATGCCCCCATAATGCCACCACGATGCTACGGAGATCATCGAGGAGGACGGTGAGGGGCCGGGGGAGGACGGCTACGGCGGCCAGGCGTGCTAGCGGGGCTGGCCGCACTCGTCGGCGGGGAACCGCACCCCGACCTGGGCGCGGGCCTGGGCAAGGACGTCCACGGCGGCGATGGAGGCGTAGACAGGGTGCAGGCTGGAGCCTCTGGCACCGGAGCGCACCAGTCGGCACACCTCGGCGAGTTCGTAGCCCAGCGCGGGACCGTGCCGGTCCACGGACAGGTCCTGACGGGCCTGGGGTCCGGCACCCCTGCTGCCGTTCCTGGCCGCGCCCCTGTCACCCTCCCCACTGAGGTCACTGGCCGCCGGCCCGCGCAGCTCGATGCGCCGGGGCCACTGGCAGTCGTCCATGACCAGTGCGTCCTGTTCGGAGGCGATGAAGGAGCCGGCCCCGGCTGGCGAGGTCTTGGAGTGGGTGCACACGACCTCCAGGCCGCTACTCTCGCCGTGGTCGTAGGTAAGGACCACCGTTCCGTGGGAGTCGGCGCCGGAGTCCAGGAGGTGGCCTGTGGCGGTGACCCGGTCCGGTGTACCGAACAGGTGGATAGCCAGGCTGACGGGGTAGACCGCCAGGTCCATGAGGGAGCCCCCACCCGCTGCCGGGTCGAAGGCGGGCGGGTTCTTCCCGGCCCGGTAGGCGTCCAGCCGGGAGGAGCGCTGCTCCTTGACCAGTACCGCGCGACGCAGCCGTCCCATGCGGGGCAGGGTCTCTCGTAGCCTGGCCACGCCCGGCTCGTGGGCCGACAGCCAGGCCTCCATGAGGAAGCGGTCCGCCTCCCGTGCCGCCTGAGCCATTGCCTGGGCCTGTGCGACTGTCAGCGCGAAGGGCTTTTCCACCAGGACGTGGAACCCCGCCTCCAGGGCGGTGATCGTGTGCTCGGCGTGGAAGGAGTTGGGGGAGCCCACGTAGATCACGTCCACCGGCTGCGTGCTGTCGGGCCCGTGGGCCTGGAGCATCTGTGTCAGGCTGGCGTAGGAGGAGTCCACGCCGTGCTCCCGGGCGAAGGCGGCGGCGCGCTCGGCCCGGGCGGAGGTTACCGCCACGATCTGCGCACCGGGTTCCTGGGCGACTGCCTCGGCGAACCACCGGGCGATGAACCCGGCACCGACGACACCGAAGCGCACCGGGGCCTGCTGCGGGTCGGCTGACGGGAGGTCTGGGGCTGGGGAGGCAACCATGGGAGAAGTCTTCCACCGTCTCCCGGCGGCGTGGGGGTCTCAGGTCCCCCTGGCCTGCGCCGACCGGTCATGACCCGGCCCTGGGCCGCTGCGCGGGGCCACAGGATCCGTGGCTCGGGTCTGCCTAGACTGGCTGGGTGCGTATTGACCCCCACACCCACTCGACCTGCTCCGACGGGACCGACTCGCCGGAGCAGCTCATGGAGGCTGCCGCTGCGGCAGGTCTTGACGTCGTCGGCCTCACCGACCATGACACCACCGCCGGGTGGGCGCAGGCGGCGCAGGCCGTGGCTCGCACGGGCGTGGTGCTGCTGCGGGGCACGGAGGTCTCCTGCGCCAGCGAGGGGGTGACTCTCCACCTGCTGGCCTACCTGCACCGCGAGGACGACCCGGCCCTGTCCTCCGCCCTGCGGCGCTCCCGCCAGTCACGGGGGCTGCGTGCCCGGAGGATGGTTGAGCTTCTGGGCGAGGACTACCCCGTGACCTGGCAGGACGTGCTGGAGCAGTGCGGTGAGGACACCGTCGTGGGGCGTCCCCACATCGCTGACGCGCTCGTGGCCTGCGGGGCTTTTCCTGACCGGTCCGCAGCCTTTGCCGGACCGCTGGCTACCGGCTCGCCCTACTACGTGCCGCACTGGGCGCTGGACGCCGTCGAGGCCTGCCAGATGGTCAGGGCGGCGGGGGGTGTGCCGGTGGCGGCGCATCCTCGTGCGCTCTCCCGGCAGCGTCGTCTGGTCCCCGACCAGACTTTCGCCGCGATGGCGGAGGCAGGCCTGGCCGCCCTGGAGGTGAACCACCGCGACCACGGCCCCGGGCAGCGGGAGGAGACCCGCGCCCTTGCTCGGCGCCTGGGGCTGGGTACCAGCGGTGCCTCGGACTACCACGGAACCGGCAAGCCCAACCGGCTGGGGGAGAACCTCATGCCTCCTGAGCTCCTGGAGCAGGTGGTCGACGAGGGGGCACTGCCCCTGGTCCGGCCCTGAGCATGGCCGGGCCCTGAGAGAGGCCGGGCCAGGTGACCGATGGTGCACCTAGCCCGGAAGGCGGGGCCTCAGGCTGTCAGTCAGCGCCCGGGAACGGGGCGGCCGCCGCGTGTGCGCCGACGGGTGCGCCTGCGCCGCGGCGTCCCGGCGGCCTGTCCTGCCTGCGCACGCTCGGTCCCGGTGCTTCCACCGGAGCCTGCCGGGGAGCCGGAGCCAGCCTCGGCTTGGGGCGGCTGGCCCGGGTCCCCGGCAGGTCTACCGCCCAGGCCACCGCGACCTGCGGCGTGCGCGCTGCTCTCCTGCCCGTTGCGGCGTGCCCGGCCGCGCCGGGCCCGGCCGTCCTGCCCCGCGCGGCTGTCGGAGTGGCCTCGAGAGCCCCTGCGGCCACGGTCTCGCTGCCTGCTGTCACCCCTGTCCTCGCGTGCCCGTCTTCCGGTCTCGCCGAGGTCCTCGATCTCCTCCGCACCCAGCCCGGCCAGGGTGCGCTGGTCACGCGGCAGGCTGCCGGTGACCTCCCGGGGCACGGACAGGTCGGTGTAGAGGTGGTCGCTGGTGTGGTAGGTCTCCACGGGCTCCTGGACCGGCAGGCCCAGCGCCTTGGCGATAAGGCGCCAGCGGGGCACGTCGTCCCAGTCGACGAAGGTCACGGCGGTGCCCGAGCCCCCGGCTCGCCCGGTACGCCCGATGCGGTGAACGTAGATCTTCTCGTCCTCGGGGCACTGGTAGTTGACCACGTGGGTGACGTCGTCCACGTCGATACCGCGTGCCGCCACGTCGGTGGCCACCAGCACGTCCACCTTGCCCTTGCGGAAGGCTCGCAGCGCCTGCTCGCGCGCGCCCTGACCCAGGTCGCCGTGGAGAGCGGCGGTGGCGAAGCCGCGTGAGGCCAGGTCCTCGGCCACGCGGGCGGCCGTCCGCTTGGTCCGGGCAAAGACGATGGTGCGGCCCCGATCCCGGGCCTGGAGGATCCGGGCCATGACCTCCACCTTGTTCAGGGCGTGGGTGCGGTAGACCACCTGCTGGACCGTCTGGACGGTCATCCCGTCGTCTCCGGGGTCCTGGGCACGCACGTGGGTGGGCCTGGTCATGTATCGCCTGGCCAGGGCCACCACGGCGCCGGGCATCGTGGCGGAGAACAGCATGGTGTGGCGGTCCGCCCGGGTGCGTGACAGGATCTTCTCCACGTCTGGCAGGAAGCCCAGGTCTAGCATCTCGTCGGCCTCGTCCAGGACGACGGTGGTGACGTGGGCCAGGTCCAGCACTCCGCGGTCCATGAGGTCGATGAGTCGGCCCGGCGTGCCCACCACGACCTCGGCGCCCTTCTCCACGGCCTCGATCTGAGGCTCGTAGGCGCGGCCGCCGTAGACCTGGATGATGCGCACGGTGCGCCTGGCGGCAGCGGTAGCCAGCTCCTCGGCCACCTGCTTGGCCAGCTCACGGGTGGGCAGGACGACCAGTGCCTGGGGAGAGCCCGAGGCCGGGTCCTCGTCCCACCCCTCCTCACCGGGGCCCAGGGTGTCCATGAGCAGCGGGATGCCGAAGCCGAGGGTCTTGCCCGTACCGGTCTTGGCCTGGCCGATGATGTCCTGTCCCTTGAGGGCGATGGGCAGGGTCAGGGCCTGGATCGGGAAAGGGTGGGTGATGCCCTTGTCCGTCAGGGCGTCGCAGATCTCAGGCTCCACCCCTAGGTCCGCGAAGGTCCTGCGGGCCGCGGCCTCCGTGCCTGCCTGCGTGTCCTCGCCGTCGGTGACGTCCGGGACGGACTCCTCCAGGACCGGCGCGTGGGCGCCGATCGTCTCAATGATCCCAGTGACGCCGGTCTGCCCGGTAGTCCCAGCGGTCCCGGCCGTGATGCTGTCGGCGGGTGCTGAGGCCTGGGCCGCAGCCTGCGCGGTCAGGGGCTCCACGGTGTCATCCGTGGCGTCGTCTACGGTGCTGTCCACGGCGGCTGTGCGGTTCTCGTCGGTCACAAGTGTCCTTGTCTCGGCGTACTATCTGTGCTGTCTGGCTGTACTGTCTATCGGTACTGTCTCGTATCGGTACTGTCTCGGTGTGCGTGGTCGGGCTGCGTCCCACGCGGTGAGTACGGCGGGTGAGCACGGTGGCCGTGGCGGCAGGCGACAGGCTTGGCTACAGGAGGACCGAGCAGCCGACAGACGTCAGCCAGGGTAGCCGGAAACCTGCACGGTTTCGCTGCGACGGCCACGATGCTCCAGGTGTCGTGTCTGATGTCACGTGGCAGCGCGGGCTGATGGGAAGCCAGCCCGTCCCGGGCTGCCTGGCGGCCCTGCCTCCTCTACCCTGTGCTCATGACTGACACTCCGAGCGGGAGCGGGACGCCTGGCGGGGCGTCGGGTGAGGTGCGGGACGAGGCCGGGGTACCTGGAGCTTTCCGCCCGTCCGCCCATATTCAGGTGGGTCTGCACGAGCTCAGCGTGGTTGGGGTGGTCGCCTTCTCGCGCACCGTCGCGTGCGTGCGCTACGCCAAGGACGCCGACAGGGCGCCTCGGATGGAGTCACGGGTGGCGCTGATGCGGATGAGTGCCCGGGCGGCCGCGTCCTTCGATCGTGTCGTGGAGCTGGCTGCCGCCCACGGGGTGGAGGTCTACGGGGCCGTGGAACGCTTCGTGGGCGTGCTCGGGGACCTCGACGAGCGGCTACGGCCTCTGGACTGGTCCGAGCGGCTGGTCAAGACCTACCTCTGCCTGGGGCTGCTCGTGGACTTCGGTATGGCACTGTGCGACAGCCTGCCCGAGCCCCTGGGCTCCGGCCTCATCGACGAGCTGGCCCAGGACCCGGTCGGAACCTACGCCTCCGCAGAGCTGGACGCTGCTATCGCTGGCGACCCGCAGCTGGCTGCAAGGCTGGGACTGTGGGGGCGCCGGGTGGTGGGCGAGGAGATCGGCACTCTCCAGCGCCTGCTGGCCCAGGTCCCCGAGCTGCTGGGAGACACCGGGGCGGAGCAGATGCACGCGGTCCTGTCCCAGGGTGCCGTCTCCCGCATGAGGGGCCTGGGGCTGCGGGTGTGACGGTGACGACACGAAGGACGTGGCCGGAGACCAGTTGCGCCCACAAGCCTCCTGGTCTGGGCTCTGGGGCGTTTCTTGGGGCGTTCCGGGGTCAGATACCGAATCCCACACGGCGGGGCTCGGACTCCCCGAGCTCGACGTAGGCCAGGGAGCCTGCGGGGACGAAGACCTTGCGGCCGCGGTCGTCGGTCAGGGTCACGGGCTCGGTGGTGGCTTTGGCCACAGCCTCCAGCACCTCGTCATGGGAGGCGGAGGTCTCCAGGGAGAGCTCGCGGCTGGAGTGCTTGATACCGATGGTGACCTGCATGATGCTCCTCAGGTGCTGGTAGGTCCTGGTGGGGCGGGGTCCGTGTGCGCCGACGGTGTCGGCACCGCTGGGCTACGGCTCGCTCCTGAGGGAATCCTACGGGGTGGGTAGCCTGCACACCTGGCCCGGACCCCGGGTACTGGGCCTTCTCCTGGGCATTTTCGCCTCACGCGGACACCTGCCCTCTACATCGCTTCTTCGGGTCGCCCCCTGCGGTCGTGCCCCTGCGAATCATGTCGGTACTCCGTGATGGGATGTTCCCATGCCAGCCCAGCCCGACCGCCTCCGCCTGCTGCCTCCGCTGCCGCAACCGGGTCTGCCTGCGCTGGACGCCTCCGGCCAGGCCGTCATGGAGCACGTGGCGGGCGGGGACAACGTGGTGGTGCTGGGTGCCCCGGGGACCGGCAAGACCACCCTCGCCCTGTCGGTGCTGGTGCGGGCGGTGGCCGCCGGGCGTGACGCGCTCTTGCTCGCCCCCACCCGCTCCCGGGCCGACGCGCTGCGGTCACGGGCCGCTCACCTGCTGGGCGGAGGCCACGGTGACGGGACGGTCCGGGTGCGCACGCCGACCTCCCTGGCGCTGTCCGTCCTGACCACCTCGCTGACCCGGCGGGCGGACCCCCTGCCTGCGCCCGTCCTGCTGGCCGGGGCGGAGGAGGACGCGGCCCTGGCCCCCATGGTCACCGCTATCAGCTGGCCCGGGCTGCCCCCGCAGGCAGTGGGGTCCCGGGCCTTCCGCTCCGAGCTGCGCAACCTGCTGGCCCGCTGCGGTGAGCTCGGTGTCAGCGCCGAGGTCCTGTCCCGGCTGGGCCAGGACCTGGGGGTGGCGTTGTGGCAGCCCGCCTCTCGCCTCCTGCACGTCTGGGATGCCCAGGGACGGCCCAGCCCCCAGCGCCGTGCTGAGGTGCGCAAGATGGACCCGGTACGTCTGCAGGACCGTGCCGGTGAGGCGCTGGAGACCTGGGACCTGGACGGCGTCACCGAGCCCCGTCCCGTTCCTGACCTGGTCGTCGTGGACGACTACCAGGACTGCACTGCTGCTACCGCCCGCTTCCTGGGCGCCCTGGCCCGCCCTGACGCTCGGGGGCGCCGCGCCCAGGTGGTGGTCCTGGGAGACCCCGACGTCGCCGTGGAGACCTTCCGCGGTGGCTCGCCCAGCCTCTTGGTGGAGGCGCAGGACCGGTCCGGGCTGGCCGCGCGGCGCCTGGTGCTGCGCACCCTCCACCGTGGTACGCCCACCCTGGCCAGCCTGTGGCAGGACCAGGCCTCCCGGCTGCCGGTGACCGGCACGGGCCGGCACCGACGTCCTGACCTGCCTGCCCTCCAGGCCACTCTGCCTGATCTGCTTCCTGACCCGCCCGAGGGGCCAAGGGACTGCTGCCCGACCGCCCGGGAGCCATCCCCCTCCGGGGTGACGGCACTGGTGGCCTCCTCTCCCGCCCAGGAGGCCGCGCACCTGGCTCGCACGCTGAGGGAGGAGCATGTCAAGTACGGTACCGCCTGGGAGCAGATGGCCGTCGTCGTCCGCTCCGCGCAGCAGGCGGACACCATGGGGCGTGAGCTGCGGCGTCGTGGGGTCCCGGTGGGCTCCTCCACCCCTGCTGTGCTCCTGAGGGAGGAGTCGGCCGTCGCCGCCCTGCTCGCCACCGTCCGGGCGGGACTGGATGGCAGGCTGGGAGCCGGTGACGTCCTCGCGGACCGCGCCGCTGCCCTGGACCTGCTCACCGGGCCTCTGGTGGGCCTGACCGCGCTCGACCTGCGGCGTCTGCGCAGGCACCTGCTCCAGGGGCGGCCCGGGGACGGGACGGACCGCGAGATCCTGCGTCTCCTGGCCAGCCCGGACTCCGCCCGGCAGGTTGCCCAGGAGCTGGCCGGGACTACCCTGTCCGCCCAGGCCGGGCTCCTCGTCGTCGCTTCTGAGGTCGTGGCCGCGGTCAGCGGCGTCGTTGCCGGAACAGATGCTGGGACAGAAGATGAGTCCGACAGCGGGCACGTAGGCGAGACCGACAGCGATTCTGGGAATGACCCTGGTAGAGAGCCCGGTGGTGACCCTGGCGGTAAGCCTCGCAGAGTCGTTGGTGTTGAGGACCTGCTGTGGGCCGTCTGGTCCGCCTCCGGTCGGGCCGAGATATGGCGGTCTGCCGCCCTGCGCCCCTCGGGCCCGCCCGGCAGTCCCGAGGCGGCAGTGGCCCAGGCTGCCGAGCACGACCTGGACGTGGTGACAGCCTTGTTCAAGCGGGCGGAGGTGTGGAGCGAGCGCAACCCGGGTGCCCCGGCTCAGGAGTTCCTGTCCGAGCTGTCTGCCGAGGTCCTGCCCTCCGACTCCGTGGCTCCCCAGGGAGTCCGTCCCGGGGGCGTGGCCGTCTTGACCCCGGCGGCTGCAGCGGGGCGGCAGTGGGAGGTGGTCGCGGTGGCTGGCCTGGTGCGCGACTCCTGGCCCGATCTGCGGTTACGGGACTCCCTGACCCGTTCCGGGCTGCTGGTCGACGTGGTCACGGGTCGTCTGCCTCTGGACGGGCAAGGGAGGTCAGTAGGCCAGGAGGACCCGATAGGTGCGCGCCACCAGGTGCGTGCCGACGAGCGCCGCATGCTCCTGTGCTCCCTGACCAGGGCGTCGCGGCGTCTGATAGTCACGGCGGTCTCCGATGCCGACCACGTCCCCTCGTCCTTCTTCCTGGAGGTGGCCCGGGCGGCAGGCTCCGACCTGGGGGACAGCCCTGACGGCCCACGTCCTGCTGAGGACGTGGGGGACCTGACTCTGCGGGGCCTGGTCGCCGAGCTGCGACGGGCTGCTACCGTGGGAAACCTAGAGGGGGCCAGTCCTGAGGAGCGCTCACGGGCCGACCAGGCCGCTCGGCTGCTGGCCGCGCTTGCCGGAGCCGGGGTGGAGGAGGCCTCCCCGGCCACCTGGGCGGGTCTGGGGACACCCACCTGCGAGACCCCCTCGTCGAGCCGGGGGAGGTTGTCCAGGTCAGCCCTCCGACGTCGAGTCCCTCACCGCCTGCCCTCTGCGGTGGTTCCTCAGCCGACAGGGCGGGCGGCCCGGCGCGAGCGCGGCACAGACGCTGGGCACCCTCATCCACCACCTCGCCGAGCAGGCCCAGCGCAGGAACCTGCGAGGCCAGGCCTTGACGGAGCTGACCGAGGGAGTCCTTGAGGAGCTGGGCTACCCCGACACCTGGCTGGGTGGCCTGGCTGCCCAGCGCGTGCGCGACATGGTGGGCAGGCTGGACACCTACCTGTCCGGCGTGCCCGGACAGGTAGGTGTGGAGAGGAGCGTGGACGTGCGTGTCGACCTGCCTGCCTCCCTCGGATCGCCCGACCCGGGGGAGGCAGGCGACTCGGAGGAGGTGTCGGTCCCTGTCCGCCTGCTCGGCCGGATCGACCGGGTCGAGTACCTGGACACCGCGCACCCTGGTACCGACCTTCCTGGCACGGGACACGCTGGAGCCCAGGACTGCTCAGATGTTCCGCACGCCCCTCTGCCCAGGGTTGACGGGACCCGGGTGCGGGTCATGGACCTCAAGACCGGGGCGGTGGTGCCCGGCGACGCCGCGCGCCACCCCCAGCTGGCCAGCTACCGGCTCGCCCTGGAGGCACTCGGCTACGACGTGGTCGGGGCCGGGCTGGTGATGCTGGGCAGGACGCCGACGCGTCGGGACGGCGGTGTGGTGGTCTCCCCGCGCGGCGCGGCCCTGGCGCCCAGCCCCGACCCCGACGACGGCCAGGACTGGGCCTCCGACCTGGTGGCCCGGGCAGCCGTGGCGGCCTCCGGCTCCGTCCTGCAGGCGCGCAGCGGCGGGCACTGCCAGTGGTGCGCCGTGAAGGACTCCTGTCCGGCCCGTCCCGAGGGACGGAGGTCCTGGCAGTGACTGGCAGAGCGACGGTGAGGAGCGCCCCGGCGGGCAGCCCGCAGGAGGATCGGCTCTGGACCCGGAGGGAACCGTCGGCCCGCAGCGAGCAGGAGAGCCGCAGCGGCCCGGTGCCCTTGGCCCGGAGGAGCTGGCCCAGGTCCTGGACCTGCCCGCGCCCACCCCCAGCAGTCCCGGGTGATCACCCACCCCTGACCCCGGTGCTGGTCGTGGCCGGGGCCGGCAGCGGTAAGACTGCCACCATGACCCAGCGGGTGGTCTACCTGGTGGCCCGCGGCCAGGTACGTCCTGACCAGGTGCTGGGTCTGACCTTTACCCGCAAGGCCACCGCCGAGCTGGCCGGACGGCTGTCCATCCGTCTGGAGCAGTTAGCCTCGCGCGGGCTCGGTGCCCACGGCGACGACCCCGAGCCCACCGTGACCACCTACAATGCCTTTGCCGGCTCCCTGGTGCGCGACTACGGCCTGAGGGTCGGAGCCGACCCCGACTCCATCCTGGTCACTGACGCCCGCGCCTGGCAGATCGCCTCCTCCCTTCTGGAGGCCCGCACCAGCCCGCTACCGGTGGAGCGGCTGGCCTCGGCCACCCGGGTCCTGCTGCGTCTGGACGCGGCCCTGTCGGAGAACCTGCTGACTGTGGAGCAGGCTGCGGAGCAGATGGAGGACCTCACTGGGCTCCTTGAAGGCCTGGCGGAGGTGCGCGGGCTCAAGTCGGCTCTCGGAGAGGCTGCCTCCCGTGGCAGGGACCGGCTGGGGATGCTGGAGGCCGTGGCCGACTACCGGGAGTACAAGCGCCGCCACGGCCTGGTCAGCTTTGGGGACCAGGTCGCGCTGGCCTGTCGGATCGCCCAGGAGTCCCCTGAGGTCGTGGCCCAGGTCCGGGCGCGGTTTCCCGCCGTCGTCCTGGACGAGTTCCAGGACACCTCCGTGGCCCAGATCCGGCTCTTGTCCGCCCTTTTCCGCGACGGTGGCGTGACGGCCGTGGGCGATCCGAACCAGGCAATCTACGGATGGCGCGGAGCCTCGGCAGCAGCGCTGGACTCCTTCCACCCGGCCTTCAACCCCGAGGGCTGGGCCAAGGTCCAGGCAGGTGCCAGCCCGGACCAGGCGGCCCCCGTGCTCCCGCTGTCCATCGCCTGGCGCAATGACCTGGCCATCCTGGACGCGGCCAATACCGTCTCCGCCCCGCTGCGTGCCGCCAGTAACCAGCCCGGTGACGCGCAGGTGTCCCACGTTCCCGTAGAGCCCCTGAGCCCACGGCCCGGTGAGAGCGCCCCGGGACTGGTCACGGCGGCCTACTTGTCCGACTCCCTGGCAGAGGCGCACGCCGTTGCCGACTTCATGGTGCAGCGCTGGCACCCCCAGGCCCAGCTGGCGGTCCTGGCCCGGGTGCGCTCCGCCTTCCCGGTCATTGCCGAGGCCCTGGAGGCTCGCGGTGTGCCTTACCAGGTCGTGGGCCTAGGGGGCATGCTTACCCTCCCTGAGGTCGCCGACATGCGCTCTGTCATCACCGTGGCCGCCGACCCCGAGCGCGGCGACCGCCTCATGCGGCTCCTCACAGGCGCGGGCCTGGGCGCCGGCGACCTGCGGGCGCTGGCCGACAGCGCCCGCTTCCTGGCCCGGGGGGGCCGTGGTACCCCTCCAGACCGCGGTCCCGGGCACGCAGGAGGGGAGCCCGGGGAGGGTGCCCGCTCACCGGGCAGCCAGCCCCTCCTGGCCGAGGCACTTGAGGCCGTCGCGCGCCGGGCTGACGCCGAGGGCGTTGTCGTCCCCCCACCTGGCATGACACCTGCGGGCGCCCAGGCCTGTGACCGGGTGGCCCGCGCCGTGCGCCGTGTCCGTGCGGCGCTGTCCCTGCCCCTGCCGGAGGTCGTCGAGGCCGCCGAGCGCGCCCTGGACCTGGACATCGAGGTGGCCGCCAGGGTTGCCAACCCCCTGGGGGCGCGGGCCGTGGACGCCTTCCGGGCCGCCGCGCTCAGCTATGTCGAGGACACGCAGGCCCCCACGGTGGCCGGCTTCCTCCAGTGGCTGGACGTGGCACAGGAGGAGGAGGACGGCCTGGAAGCGCCTCAGACCGACCCGCAGCCCGGAGCTGTCCAGGTCCTCACGATCCACGCCTCCAAGGGGCTGGAGTGGGACTGCGTCGCGGTCGTGGGCATGAGCGAGGGAACCTTTCCCGGCTACGCCGCCAGGCCCCAGGAGGACCTGTCGGTAGCGGAGTGGTCCTGGATGACCAGGGTCGGGGAGCTTCCCTACCCCCTGCGGGCCGACGCCGCTACCCTGCCTCCCTTTGACCTGGCGGCCTACGACTCCTCGGCCGTGGGCAAGGAGGAGGTCGAGGAGGTCAAGGAGGCACTCTTGCGCTACAGGCTGGCGCTGGGACGCCACACCCTGGCTGAGGAGCGTCGTCTGGCCTACGTGGCCCTGACCCGGGCCCGTCACGACATCCTACTGACCGGTAGCCACCTGTCCGGGAGGAGCAGGACCCCGCGTCCCCGGTCCCGCTACCTGGCCGAGCTGGTACGCCGTGACCTGGTCACGCCCTACGGGGAGGGGCTGACCGAGGCGGATCCTCAGGCCGTCAACCCGCTCCTGGAGCGGGTGGTCACCGCCCCGTGGCCCCAGACCCACCCCGAGGACCCCGTGGCCCGGGCGCGACGCGCGGCCGCACAGGCTGTGCGCCAGGCGGGCTCGACGCGCCCCGGGGCACTGGTGGCCCAGGCGCCTGCGAGCTCATCCTCCCGTAGGGTCTTCCCTAGCGTGGGCGACGCCGCCGCGCAGGCGGAGGACCGGGTGGGGGAGGATCCTGTCGTGACGCGGTGGTGGCAGGAGGCGCGGCTTCTCCTGGCCGAGCGGGACCAGGTGGCTGGCGCACCGCCCGGTGTGCGTCTTCCGGCCCACCTCGCCGCCACCAGCCTGGACCGGCTCAGGCACGAGCCGGAAACCTTCGCCCTGGACCTGCGCAGACCCCTGCCTGCCCAGCCGCAGGCGGCAGGACGCCTGGGCACCGTCTTCCACGAGATGGTCTCCCGTCAGCTGGCCGCGCGCGGCAGCCTGCTGAGCCTGGAGGAGGTCGGTGCTCCCCGCACGCTCAGCGACGAGGACCGGGTCCAGGTGGAGCGCTGGCTGGCCACTGTCCAGGAGCTGCCGCTGTTGGAGGGATACGTGCTGGCCGCCTCCGAGGCCGCCCTGGAGCTCACGGTGGCAGGAACCACCCTGCGGTGCCGTATCGACGCCGTCTTCAGGCGCAGCACCGGGCCCGAGTGGCTTGTCGTCGACTGGAAGACAGGGAGCCGACGCGTGGCAGCGGACCAGCTCAGCGTCTACGTCCACGCGTGGGCACAGTCGCAGGGCGTGAGCGTGGAGCGCGTGCGAGCCGCCTACGTCTACGTCCAGGACGGCAGCGTCGAGGAGCTGGCGGCTGCCGACCTGCTGGGCCTGGACCAGATCGCAGCAGCCCTGTCCCTTGGCGACGGGGAGCCTGGCGGCGGGCAGGCTGGCTGAGCGCCGCGCGGGCTGGCAACCAGCTGGGCGGCGCTCAGGCTGGCTGCAGGATGGGGCGACCCTGGCTCCAGCCAGCGTACTGAGCCAGGCCCCGGCACCTGTGCCAGCCCCAGCCGTAGCTTAGCTACCTGCCCGCGGGTGGGCTGACTCCTCCAGGAAGGCGACGAGCTTGTCGAAGGGCACAGGCTTGCGCCGTGTCAGGCTGATATTGCGCCCCTCGCGGGAGAACAGAGGGGGCTGGGTGCTCAGCGCCTGGTTCAGGCGCAACGCACCGATCTCCTGCTCCCACCCTCGCCACCGCCAGGAGGCGTAGAAGCTCTCGCTACCGCCGTCGATGGCCCAGCGCACGAAGGCACCGTGACTCATACCTGTACCCCTCCAGTGCAGCGTGTCCGGGCCGAAGTAGCAGACTTGGCCGTGACCGACCCCCAGACCTCCGGCGTCGATGGCGAAGCGCCCGCCAAAGGCGTCGTGACCCACGACCAGGACACCTCTGCGGGACCTGCTGGCGGTCAGGACGTCTGGCAGCGACCCGCTGCCAGCGGCGAGGATCCGTAGACGGCCGTGGTCGACCAGGATTCCGCCGCAGTGGTGGAGGAGCGCCCCCAGCGTGGAGCTCTCGGTCAGGCCCAGACGGGCTGCGATGTCACGACCCCGCTTCGTGGTGGAGGGGAGGATGGCCAGATGGGCAGGGCTGGCGTCCACGGCACTGGTGATGTCCTCCCAGACCGAGCTCCCCCGACAGGCACGTCGCTGCCCCTGCTCATGACCGTCCTGCGTGTGCTGTGCTCTTCACTGACATAGTCACAACCATAGGTACTGACCTTATTCGTTCGTCACTGGCTCATCAGGCGGTTGGAACCGCCTTCTCTCACGGCATAGGGGAGTGTGCGGACCGGCTCTCTAGTCCTTCTGCGAGTCCACGGGGACCATGGTGACTGGGCTGGTGGAGGCATCCGGGTCGGCGCCTTGCCTCTCTCCCGGCACCGGGGCCAGCCGGGGGGTCGTCGGCTCGACAAGCGGCTCGTCCCCAACCTGGGCGGCCAGGTCCCTGAGCATATCCACCGCGTCTGCCACCACGGAAGGGTCCCCGACACGTGTTCCGTGCAGCAGCCACCGGGCCAGGCTCAGCTCGCTGACGAGTTCGGCCCTGTCACGCAGGTGCTTGTCAACGCCCTCGCTGCGGGCCACGTCGTAGGCGTCCTCGATGGAGCTCAGGCAGTCTACCGGGACCGTGGAGTAGACCCAGGCCATGTCCTCCGCCGGGTCTCCCACGTGCGCCTGGGTCCACCCCCGCAGCCCGACGACGCTGCCCCCCGCAGCCAGGATGTTCTCCTCCGCCAGGTCCCCGTGGACGACCGTGGGACGGAACCGCCACAACGCTGTCTCCTCCAGCGCCTCCTCCCACCTGCTTAGGAGTGCCGGAGGCACCTTGCCCGTGGCAGCCGCGTCGTCCAGGACAGCCAGCCAACGCTCCCGCACCTCCTCTGCGTCGTAGACGGGCATGCCGGACTCCGACACCACCGAGGTCGGGATCTCGTGCAGCTCGCCCAGGGCCTTGCCCAGGCCTGCTGATAGCCCTGGCCCGGGACGTAGGGAGGGAATCTGGACGGGGCGGCCCTCAATGTGGGAGCGGACCTGCACGTGCGCCTCGTCGCTGCGCAGCGACCCGGCTGCGCGTGAGACGTCGAAGGACACCAGACCGGAGTCTGCCACCTTTCCGACGCGGCGCAGGATCTCCGCCTCTGCCTCCAAAGCCGCTCCGGCGGCGGCGTCAAGTGCCTCCATGACCTCCCAGTGGCGGCCCCTGGTATCGATGACGCCCACTACCTGAAGCACGGAGGTACGGGTCTGGGGCAGGGCCAGGCGTGCAGGATGAAGGCTCGGGACCGCCACGGTGGCCAAGGCCGCCAGCGCCAGTGCCGAGCGGGGGGCGGCAGGACGTGCCCGGGCGGGGGAGAGGCGGGGAGTCGTGGGTCCTGGCGCCCCCCGTGGTCTTCCTGACGCTCTTGATGTTTCCAGTGGTGACAGTGTTTCCAGGCTTGTTTCCAGGGTTGCTAGTGCTCTTGGTGCTTTCGGTGCTCGCAGTGGCCTCACCGGACCCGGGGACGGGTGCGGCGTCCTCTGGGGCGTCTGGTGACTGCGGAGGCTCAGGCATGCCCCAACCGTAGGCGACAGCCCGCGTACTCACGGCCCGCCGCGCCCGTGCGCCACCGGCTGGGGCAGGAAGAGCCGTGTGTCAGTGCGGACGGCGGTGCGAGCCGACCACGTGGTCGTTGACGATGCCTATCGCCTGCATGAGGGCATAGACGGTGGTAGGGCCGACAAACCGGAACCCGCGGCGGCGCAGCTCCTTGGCGCAGGCCTCCGACTCCGGCGAGGTGCTCGGGACCTCTTCGCCGCTGAGCGGTCGGTGAGGCTGGGACGGACGGTAGGACCACACCAGGGCGCTCAGGCCGCCCTCGGTGCGCAGCTCCAGCACCGCTGCCGCGTTGGAGACCACGGCCTCGATCTTGCGACGGTTGCGCACGATACCCGGGTCGGCCGCCAGACGATCGACATCTGAGCTGTCAAAAGCAGCCACTTTCTCCGGGTCAAAGTTGTGGAACACCTCCCGGAAGTGCGGTCGCTTGCGCAGGATGACCACCCAGCTCAGCCCCGCCTGGAACCCCTCCAGGCTCAGGCGCTCAAACACTCCCGACTCGTCGTGGACCTCATTGCCCCACTCGTGGTCGTAGTAGTCCTGCTCCAGCTGGCTGGCTGCCGCCCACGTGGGCCGGACCAGGCCGTCGGCCCCGACCACCAGGCCGCCGGGCAGCGAGACCCTGCCCTCGTTGCCATCGTGCGCACTCACGCCGGGAAGTCTATACAGAACTGGCCCGGAGCCGCCCGCTCCGGCCTCGTCGAGCCTGTGCGCACCCGCCGTGCACCGCCTGCGCCCGCCCGAGCGGCAGGGAGGGGGCGAGGAGCGTGGCGCGCGCCGAGTGCCGTCGCGTGCTCACCCGGGTGGGGGCTCCGGGTCGCCCGGAGCCGGCTCTGTGCCCGCCTCCTGCTCCTGCCGGGCGTGCCCACGGATCAGTGCATGGTGGGACAATTATTTTCCACAAGCCGGGATAAAGAGTGGTGCCCTGGGTGCTGATGATCTATTGTCTGCTGGTGACGGCGACGCCGTGCCCGTACTGGCTGTGCTGGCTGCGCTGCAAGCGCTGTGCCGGGGTGGGCTGCGTGACCCGTCGCCGGGGCGGCCTGCCCGGCCCGCTGTCCCCGGACAGACCAGGCTCGGGCACGGGCTCGGGCACAAGCCTGGACAGAGAGGCTGAGACACCCATGGACGCTGCTGACCTCCTGCTGACCGAGATCCGCGAGCTCGTCCGCACCCGCGGCGTCGACCCGGCCAGGGATACCGCGAGGCTGGACGGCCTCGTGTCCGAGGCCTGCGCCGACTACCTGCGCCGGGCCGACGCAGGTCTTGTCCCGCCCCTGGTCGACCCGGATGCGGCCCGGGCGCGTGCCGTGGACCGCCTGGCTGGGCTGGGGCCGCTCCAGGGCTACCTTGACGACGACTCCGTGGAGGAGATCTGGGTCAACGCCCCGGGGCGGGTGTTCGTGGCCCGCTCGGGCAGGCCGGAGCTGACCACGACGATCCTGGACGGCGAGGAGCTCCACGTCCTGGTGGAGCGGATGCTGCGCCCTTCGGGGCGCCGCCTGGACCTGTCGGCCCCTTTCGTGGACTCCCAGCTGCCCGGGGGAGAGCGCCTCCACGTCGTCATCCCCCCGATCACCTCCCGGCACTGGGCCGTCAACATCCGTAAGCACGGGGCCAGGGTGTGGCGGGTCTCGGACCTGGTCCGGCTAGGGTCCCTGACCAACCAGGCGGCCGCCTTCCTCGACGCCTCCGTCCGGGCCGGGCTCAACATCCTGGTCTCCGGAGCCACCCAGGCCGGCAAGACCACCATGGTACGGGCGCTGGCTGGTGCGATCCCGGCAGGGCAGCGGGTCATCACCTGTGAGGAGGTCTTCGAGCTGGCCCTGGGCAACAGGGACTGTGTGGCCATGCAGACCCGGCCCGCCAGCCTGGAGGGGACGGGGGAGATCACCCTGCGCCGCCTGGTCAAGGAGGCACTGCGCATGCGTCCCGACCGGCTGCTGGTCGGCGAGGTCCGCGAGGCGGAGGCCCTGGACCTGCTCATCGCCATGAACTCCGGGCTTCCCTCCATGTGCACGATCCACGCCAACTCGGCCCGTGAGGCGGTCGTCAAGCTGTGCACACTGCCCCTGCTGGCCGGGGACAACGTCTCCAGCGGCTTCGTGCTGCCTACGGTGGCCTCCGCCGTGGACCTGGTGGTGCACCTGGACCTGGACACCCGAGGGCGGCGCACGGTGCGGGAGGTGGCTGGCCTGTCCGGACGGGTGGAGAACGGCGTCGTCGAGCTGTCCGACATCTATCACCGTGACGCCCAGGGAGTCCTGGTGCGAGGGCCGGGGGCGCCCGCCAACCAGCAGCGCTACGCCCGGGAGGGGATCGACCTCTCCTCTCTCCTGGCTCCTGGGGTCCCCTCCGTGACGGGGGCACGGTCCTGATGGGGGCGGTCGCGGGACTCATGGCGGGCGTGGGCGTGGTGCTGGTGTGGCTGTCCTGCACCTCCGAGGTCCCCCGGTGGCGCTCACGACGGTCCCAGCACCTGGCGGACCTGCTGGTCCAGGCGGGTGCGGGGCGCACCAGCCCCGCCACCTTCCTGGTCGGCAGCCTGGTCCTGGGCGCCACCGTCGGCCTGGCATTCCTGGGGGCCTCCCGGGCCTGGCCGGTCGCGGTGGCCTTCGCGGTCATCAGCTCGGCCGCGCCGACGGTGCTGGTCTCCGCGCGTGCCCGCTCCCGGAGGGCCAGGCTGCGCGAGACCTGGCCGGAGGCGGTGGACACCCTCGTGTCCGCGGTGGGGGCGGGCATGAGCCTGCCCGAGGCACTGGCCAACCTGGGGCAGCGAGGCCCTGAGGCGGTGCGGCCCCAGTTCCAGGCTTTTGCCGCCGACTACGCGGCTACGGCCCGCTTCACCCACTGCCTGGACCTGCTCAAGGCCCGCTTTGCCGACCCGGTGGCGGACCGGATTGTGGAGGCCCTGCGTCTGGCCCACGAGGTGGGTGGAACGGACCTGGGGGCGCTCCTGCGCTCGCTGTCGCGCATGCTGCGTGAGGACATGCGCACCCGTGGTGAGCTGGAGGCCCGTCAGTCGTGGACCGTCAACGGTGCCCGGGTCGCCGTGGCAGCCCCGTGGCTTGTCCTGGCCCTGCTGTCGACCCGGACCCAGGCAGCGGCGGCCTACGCCACCTCGGCTGGGGCGATGGTGCTCCTGGTCGGGGGGCTGGTGTCGGTCCTGGCCTATCGGCTCATGCTGAGGCTGGGACGCCTGCCGGAGGAGGAGAGGACACTGCGATGAGCCACCTTCTGCTTGGGTGCGTGTCCGGGGCGCTGGCTGGCGCAGGCGCCCTGTACGTCCTGAGCGCCTGCGGGCGCAGGACCCCCACCCTCATGGCGAGGCTGGAGCCCTACGTGCACCAGCGGCCAGCGACCTCAGGACTGCTGCGTCCCGCTGCCTACCACGACGGCCGGGGCCAGACGGTCAGCGCCGTCCTGCTGGGCCGACTCGTCGGTCTCAGCGGCGTGATGGAGTCACTGGGGTCCTCCTCGGCCTCGGTGCGCGCGCGCCTTGCTCGCAGCGGCTCCACCCTCACTGTGGAGCAGCTGCGCCTCCAGCAACTGGTGTGGGCGTGTGCCGGGCTCGTCGCCACGGTAGGGGCGGGTGTCCTCCTGGCCCTGACCCGTCCGGTCAGCGTCCCCGCGCTCCTGGTGCTGGCCCTCCTGGCCTGCGTGGGCGGGGCCGCTGCGCGCGACTGGTGGTTGTCTCAGGCGGTGGAGCGCAGACGTCGTCGTATCGAGGCCCAGCTGCCCGACGTCGTCGAGCTGCTGGCCCTGGCTGTCGGTGCAGGCCAGGGACCTGTCTCCGCGATCGAGCGCGTGGTGGCCCTGGGGGAGGGGGACCTGGTCGAGGAGCTGGCTGACACCTTGTCGGACGTGCGCTCCGGGACTGTGGTGACCACGGCGCTGGAACGTCTGGAGGCGCGCGTTGGTTCGCTGCACGTCACCCGCTTGTGCGAGGCGGTCGCTGTCGCCCTGGAGCGGGGCACGCCTCTGGCACAGGTGCTGCGCTCCCAGGCCACGGACGTGCGTGAGGCGGCTCGGCGCAACCTGATGGAGGAGGGCGGCAAGCGGGAGATCGCCCAGATGGTTCCCGTGGTCTTCCTGGTCCTGCCGGTCACCGTCGCCTTCGCCCTGTTCCCCGGGGTGGCTGTCTTGAGGCTGGGCCTGTGAGGCGCCGCCACCGGCGCGAAGGGCGCCCAGGATGCCCACTGCCCCGCCGGTACCCGTCCCCGTCTCTGTTGCTCCCTGTGCATCCCCGTTTCTTCTCTGTTCCTCACTTTTCCTTGTTCCTCGCTTTTCCTTGTTCCTCACTGTCCCTGATCCTTGCGAGAGAGGAGCTCGTATGAGCAGCATCGTCCGTCTCCTGGCCAGGCGCCTTCTGATGAGAGGCCACGACCCGGGTCCCTGCGGCCCGGAGCGGGGCGACGTTCCCGGCTGGGTGCTGGTCACCCTCATGACTGCGGGGCTTGTCGTCGCGCTGTGGGCCGTGGCAGGACCGACCCTGACCCAGGTCTTTGTCGACGCGATCGGGCGGGTCACCGGTGCGGTCTGAGCCGTGTCGCTGCCTCCCGGCGTCTGCACGCTGTAGCGGCCCTCGACGGTGGGTCGGCTGCTGGCGGCCGGGCGAGAGCGGCTCGGCAGTGACCGACTTCGTCATGGTGGGCGCGCTCGTCCTGGCGGTGGCGGCCTCGTTGCTCCAGCTGGCCCTGGGGCTGCACGTGCGTAACGTTCTCACTGACGCCGCCGGGGAGGGAGCGCGGCGAGCGGCCCTGGTCGGCGGCACGCGGCAGGAGGCGGAGCAGCGGGTACGCAGCCTGGTGGACTCCGCCCTGGCGGAGGGCTACGTCCAGGAGGTCGCCATGACCCGTCACCAGGTCGATGACCTCGTGGTCGTGGAGGTGAGGGTGACGGCACCCCTGCCGCTCCTCGGCCTCGTGGGACCGGGAGGGGTGGTGGGCGTGACCGGGCACGCTGTTGACGAAGCCTCCCTCGTGGGAGCTGAGGAGCAGAGGTGAGCGCCCTGTACCCGTTGCGGCGCGCCGCAGGCTATCGGGGCGTCCCTGGAATCCGGGCCTCCTGCCTGTCGCAGTCCGTACAGCCTGGGCCACGGTCCGTGTCGCGGTGCGGGTCGCAGTCCCTGTCGCGGTCCCCAGCGGGGACGGCGGGGGAAGGCGGCAGCGCCTCGGTGGAGTTCATTGGCTGGACGGCGGTCATCGTGCTGCCGCTGGTCTACCTCCTGGTGGTGCTCGCCCAGGTGCAGGCGGCCTCCTTCGCCGTTGTCTCCGCCGCCGATGCGGCCAGCCGGGTCCTGGAGGTGGACGGCTCCTCGCAGGCGGTCGGCCGGGCGCGTGTCGCAGCCGGGCTGGCCCTGTCGGACCAGGGGATAGATGCCGACCCGGCTACGGCCCTGTCGCTGAGCTGCGTGTCCGACTGCTCTGAGCGGGTCGTGGTCACCGTGGAGGCCCGTGTGCCGCTGCCTGGCCTGGCGACGGTCGGCCTGGGCCGTGAGGCCGTGGCCGTGGAGGCCCGGCGCTCCGTCAGTCTTGCGGACCAGGAGGAGTAGTGCGCCCGACCCAGCCATTGAGAGTGCTGTCGCTGCGCCCGCACCGCCCGAGGACACCGCCGTGGATGCTGCTGGGAGTGCTGCCAGGTGTGCTGCCAGGGGTGGTGTCGCGGCGCCTGCGCGACCAGGAGCACGGGCAGGTCCTGGTCCTAGGGGTCGGGACCGTGGTGCTTGTCCTGGCGCTCCTGCTGGTCGGTACCTCAGCCACTGCTGTCTACCTCGACACCAAGACGCTGACCGCTCTGGCAGACTCCGCCGCTGCCGCCGGTGCCAGCGGTGTGGAGGAGACGTCCTACTACCAGGGTTACCGGGAAGGCAGCCAGAGGAGACACCGGGGCTCAGAAGATGAGGACGGCGAGGCATCCAGTGGCGCCGAGGGTAGCGCAGCGGCGGGGCAGGGGCCTGTCGTCATCACCACGGCGGGGGTGGAGGCTGCCGCCCGTGCTGACGTAGCGGCGCAGGCTGCGGTAGCCGGGCTGGACGGGGTGCAGGTTGTCACGGCTGAGGCGGTGGACGGCTCCCTGGCCGTGGTCACACTGAGGGCACGCACCCGTCCGCTCCTCCCGCCCTGGGGAATTCTTCCCGAGGCGGGACTGACTATCACGGCCACGGGGTCCGCGCGGGTGACCACGCAGCCCTAGCTGCCCTGGCCGCCTTGAGGCCCGCAGGCGTCACAGGCCGTGGGACGTCAGTGGGAGAAGGCGCAGGTGCGCGCAGTCCTCGCGAGACCTGCCGATTCCTTACAGGGGTGTCCTTATCCTCACAGCAGGACCGATTCCTCACAGGACGACTGGCACGCCAGCCATCTGTGGGAATCGGTGCGTCTTTGAGGAAGCGGTGGGTCTCGCGGAGCACTGTGGGCCCGGTCAGGGGCGGGAAGACCCCCAGCGGGCTCTCGCAACACGTCCTAGGACGTTTCCCGACCTCGCCGACTCCCGACCTCGCCGACCGTGAGGGAGGCGGAGCGTGTGCAGGAGGAGACGTTGTACCTCAGCGAGTCGCCTCGCACGCGTCTACCGGAGACGAGGACGCCGACCGGGACCTGCCCGTGGGCGGCCGAGGCAGCCTGCCCGGGGCGGGTAGGAGGGGTGCCGTAGACTTCCTCCGTGGCCACTGACTTCTCCTCCGAGATCGAACGACTTCGACACACCTACGCCTCTGTCGCCGCGGTCAGCGACCCTGAGGAGCTGCGCGCACGCATCGCGGACCTCTCCGAGCAGGCCTCCGCTCCCGACCTGTGGGACGACCCGGAGGCCGCCCAGGTGGTGACCTCCGCCCTGTCCCATGCCCAGGCCGACCTGGCTCGTGTGGAGAAGATGGGAGAGCGTATCGACGACCTGGAGGCCATGGTCGAGCTTGCCGGTGAGGAGCCGGGCCAGGACGCCGCGGAGATCCTCACAGAGGCGGAGGCGGACCTGGCCGCTATCAGCGCGGACCTGGCCGAGCTGGAGATCCGCACCCTGCTGTCGGGGGAGTACGACCAGCGTGACGCGGTGGTCACCATCCGCTCCGGGGCCGGAGGCGTGGACGCGGCGGATTTCGCCGAGATGCTGCTGCGCATGTACACCCGCTGGGCTGAGCGCCACGACTACGGCGTCAAGGTCCTCAACACCTCCTACGCGGAGGAGGCCGGTCTGAAGTCGGTGACCTTCGAGGTCCACGCCCCCTACGCCTACGGCACGCTCAGCGTGGAGGGCGGCACCCACCGCCTGGTGCGCATCAGCCCCTTCGACAACCAGGGCCGCCGCCAGACGTCCTTTGCCGCGGTGGAGGTCATCCCGCTCATCGAGTCTACCGACCACATCGACGTCCCCGAGTCAGATATCCGTGTGGACGTGTTCCGCTCCTCCGGACCCGGGGGCCAGAGCGTCAACACCACCGACTCTGCCGTGCGCATCACTCACCTGCCCACGGGCCTGGTGGTCTCCATGCAGGATGAGAAGTCCCAGATCCAGAACCGTGCTGCCGCCATGCGGGTCCTCCAGTCCCGCCTCCTGCTGCTCAAGCAGCAGGAGGAGGACGCCAGGAAGAAGGAGCTGGCCGGGGACGTCAAGGCTTCCTGGGGGGACCAGATGCGCTCCTACGTCCTCAACCCCTACCAGATGGTCAAGGACCTGAGGACCGGCTACGAGGTCGGCAACCCGGACTCCGTGTTCGACGGCGACATTGACGGCTTCGTTGACGCGGGTATCCGCTGGCGCAGGCAGCAGGAGCAGGGCGAGGGCTGACTGCGGCCGCGCGGCCGCGCTGGCTGTCCGTTCAGGCGGGCTGGGAGGGCTCTGGCGCGAGACTCATCTCGTTCCTCGTGCGTCCGGCCAGCTCGTCGGGGGTCTTGAGGAAGGGGGTCAGAACGGCGCTGAGGAGGTAGAAGCCCGCGTAGGTGAACAGGACCGCGCCCGCTCCGAAGCGGTCGAAGAGCAGGCCCGCGATGGCCGGGGCCGCGAAGGTGGACAGGCCGGCACCCAGGTTGAGGATCGACATCGCTGCTCCCTTGTTGTCGGGGGCCAGCATGGGGAACAGGGCCGACAGGGGGACGTACCCGGCCATGGTGACCCCGCACATGCAGATGATGACGGTCATCAGCGCGGGGTTGTGACCGATTACCTCAGGTGCGTAGTAGACGGCGACGAGCACAACGGCGTAGGCGACGCCCCCTACCCACTGGATCGTGTTGCGCCACCCGACCCGGTCGCCGACATAGCCGAAGAAGAGATTCGCGAAGATGGCGACGGTGAACACGGCTGACCACATGCGCAGCCACTCGGTGGTCGAGTAGCCGAAGGAGGCGAGGTAGATCGGCATGAATACGGCCAGTCCGTACTGGCCCAGTCCGTTGACCGTCTTGACCACGAGCCCGATCGAGATGCGGGGGCGACGCAGCAGGGTCACCGCCTTGAGCAGCTCGCCTGCGCTGAGGTCGTGGATCTCGTGGGCTGGGATCTGGTCGCGGTTGAGCATCACGGCGACGACGGTGCCGACCAGGACGAAGGCTAGACCGGTCCACAGGACACCGATGTGGCCGATGACGGGGATGGTGACCGATGAGTAGAAGGGGCCGATGACGCTCAGTCCCAGGGAGAACATGAACCAGAACCAGCCGACGGCCAGGCCACGGTTCCTCAGGGGGGCGCTGTAGTTGATCCAGGTCAGGAAGGAGTAGGCGAAGAGGGGGTAGCCGATCCCCCTGACGGCGTAGAACACAAGCATGACGGGCCAGTTGAGGGTGGGGACCCCGACCCCGATGAACCCGATGCTGCCGACCGTAAAGGCCACGGTCGCCGCAGTCATGACCCGACGGGGCCGAGGGTCTGGACCAGGACTCCGGACAGCCAGGCAGCGATCACCACGGTGACGCCGTAGACGGTGATGAGGGAGGCGGCGTCGGTCACGCTCACCCCACGATCCACGAGATAGGGGGATATCCAGCCCTGCTCCACGCCGTCACCGACCATGAACAGGGTCAGGCCGACGTATCCCAGAACAGGCTGGGGGTAGGCCGATCTTCTCAAGCATGATGCTCCTTCACCTCGTTGTGAGAGTGAACTGCTCGTGTCACGATGGTAGGAGCACATGACTGAAATTGTCAAGAAACGTCACTTCTTGTCATCTTGAGGCCTTGTGTCAGGCCCTCCCGTTGCGGGGCGTGGCAGCGCGGGCTGAGGCTCCGCCGCGACGGCGCCCTCAGCCCGTCCCGGCGTCCCCGGGTGCGACGCGTGCTTCCTCCCGGCGACGGCGGCTGGCCTGGCTGTCCTCCTCGGCCGCCTTCCCGGCGATGACGCGTCCCTTGGCTGCGGCCAGCAGCTCGTCGTCCTGGTCGCAGATGACGGTGCACTGGGACAGGTCGAAGGCGCGGCACAGGGCGGTGGCCCCGAGCTTGGTGTGGTCCACCAGCACGTAGGTCTCGCCGCTGTGCTCCTGGGCCAGCCGCTTCTTGTTGGCCTCACGCAGGTCGAAGGTCGTCACGCCTGCCCTGCGGCTACATCCGTTGGCCCCGATGAAGGCCTTGTCGAAGAACATGTCCTCCAGGACACGGTCCGTCAGCGCTCCGGCCACCGAGCCGGTGTCAGCGAGGTAGTCGCCGGGCAGCATCGTGACCTGGATCCGGGGGTCGAGCCGTAGCGCGAGCACATGGGTGTTGGAGGTCACGACGTGGACGCGGACATTCCTGAGGAGGGGCAGGACCTGCAGGGTCGTGGTCCCTGAGTCGACGTAGATCGTGTCGCGGTCCTCGACCAGATCAGCTGCCGCTGTGGCGATGGCCCGCTTCTCATGGATATTGATCAGCTCCTTGGCCGCCACCGGGAGCTCGGACATGCGCTCATTGAGCCGCACGGCACCCCCGCGCAGGGCGGTAAGCTCACCTGCGGTCTCCAGGGTACGCAGGTCTCGGCGGACGGTCGACGGGGAGGCTCCCGTCTGCGCGACCAGGTCGTCGATGTAGACGACACCGCTGGTCTCACGCAGCAGGGTGAGAATCGCCTCCCTGCGCTCGAACTGCTTCATCGGAAAGGTCCTTGTACCTCGGCATACTGGTCTGCGCGCCAGCCCCGGTGACAGTCCTCGCGGCGACGTGCGAGGCGAGTATCGCCGCACCGAGGTCGTCGCGTCCACCGTCGAGCGCGGCGGCGAACGCGCCGACGAAGGAGTCGCCGGCCCCGGTGGCGTCCACGACCTGGGCCGGAACCGCCGGGACGTGGTGGACCTCCCCGTTGACAGCGACGTGGCTACCACGCTCACCCAGCGTCATGATGACGCCGGGGGACAGGTGGCGCAGGGCCGTGACCGCCCGTGCGGTCTCCTGCGGGTCGTCCAGGTCAGTGATACGGGAGCCGAGGTAGTGCTGGGCCTCCTCCTCGTTGACCACGAGGTAGTCGCACTCGCGCATCATGGCCGGGTCGGCAGCACGTGCCGGGGCCGCGTTGTAGACCACCCGGGCGCCGTGGAGGCGGGCCAGGCGCACGGCCTGCACGTTGGACTCGGCCGGGATCTCGTTTTGCAGCACAACCACGGAGGCGGTACGGAAGAGGTCCTCCTGGCAGGTGACCCACTCGGGGTCCACGCGGGCGTTGGCCCCAGGCACGATCGTGGCGAAGACGTCGCCGTCGACAATGTGCTCCACGCCGACGCCGGTGTCCTCCTGCGCTGTGCGGACCCGGCACTCGATCCCCTCCTCACGCAGGTTCTCCAGGCAGGACCGGCCGCGCAGGTCCTGCCCGACAGCCCCGACGAGGCTGACCCGGGCACCCATCCTGCTGGCCTGGACCGCCTGGTTGGCGCCCTTGCCGCCAAAGGACTCCCTCAGGTGGTGCCCCACAAGGGTCTCGCCCCGTCGTGGCAGGCGGTCCTGGAAGACGATGAGGTCGTCGTTGATGCTGCCGACGACAAGAACACCGTCCTTGCCGCTGGCGGCCTGTGCTGGTGCGTCCATGGTTCCTCCTTCACGTCGTCGTGGGAGAGCGGGTCACGGTGACCCGCCGAGCAGGGCCAGGCGTAGGCCGTGCACGGCAATAGCGTCGTTGGATGCGGTGATCTCGCGGATACGGTCGACCCCGTAGGCCGTGATGCGCTCGACCAGGGTGTTCGTCGTCGCAATGTTGGCCTGCGCCTCCCGGGCCGGGTCCTCGCGGCGGGGGAAGGTGTCAAAGTAGATGACGCCGTCGTAGTCGTAGCGCAAGAGGTAGTAGAGGAGCTCAGCCGTCTCCCAGGGGTGGACCGAGGCGACCATGAGCCCGTCGTCGTGCGCGTTGTTGCCGTCGTTGAGGTGGACACCGAAGAGCCGGTCCTCGGCGAGCAGGAGGCTCGCCCCCTGGCCCGGGGCCTCACCCGCCATGAGCATGTGGGCGAAGTCCACGGTGGCGCCGACGCTGGGGCGTGCGATCCGGTCGAGCAGGTACAGGGTGGAGCCCAGGGAGGGGATCAGGGCGTGGACCCGCTCCTCGTAGGGCTTGTACTCGATGCTGAGCCTGACGTCCGGCGCGAAGTCCGCCAGGTCCTGGAAGGTGCTGATGATCAGCGCGGTGTCTGCCGCGTAGTCCTTCTGGAACGCGTAGTCGGTACCGTCGAAGCCCTGCCAGATGGTCACCAGGTCGCAGCCCAGCACCCGGGCCGCCTCGATGCCGTCGCGGGTGAGGTCGACGGCGCGCCGTCTCAGGGAGGGGTCCGGATTGGTGAGCTCGCCGTTGACGAAGTCGTCGCGATAGCGCATGGCCACGGAGTTGGTACGCAGGCCCAGCCGGTCAAGGAGGCTTCTCATCTCTACCGGGTCGAGCGTGTCGAAGTGTTCCGGGTAGTTGAGGTCAACGTCAGTGACACCTTTGATGCCGGCGACCGTTCGCAGGGCCGCCCTGACGTCTCCGTCAACGATGAAGGAGTTGAGCCGGGTCGCGTACCTCATGGAAGAAGGATACAAGTCGCGATCATTAGTGTCAAGTTGTGTCAGAATGAGTCATATTGAGGTGACAAAAAATGTCATACGGTGTGGCTGCGGTTAGCCCGGCTCCCAGGCTGGGCGACGTGGCGGCACGCACCTCCTCGCACCTGGCTGCGGCCCTGGCCTGGTCGGCCCTGGCCTCGCGGTGCGGCGCCCGCCGTCGCGTTGGAAAGTGGTGTGCCGAGAGGTCGCTCCTGGCCTCGCGGTGCGGCGGCCACGGGCCGAGGCTGGTTCCCGCAGGCGGTTATCGTGGGCCGTCTAACCTGGCTGCGTCGTCGCAGCGCGGGCGAGTCACCCGTACCCTTGGACGCGGTGCGCGCTGCCCGCCACAGCGGTGGCCCTGGACCAGGGCCTAGGCGTGCAAGGAACATACCCACTCCGTACCCACACGAAAGGTGTACTCGTGGCTGAGTTCGTCTACCAGATGATCAAGGCACGCAAGGCCCACGGTGACAAGGTCATCCTTGACGACGTCACCATGGCCTTCCTGCCCGGGGCCAAGATCGGCATGGTCGGTCCCAACGGGGCCGGGAAGTCTTCCATCCTCAAGATCATGGCCGGAATCGACCAGCCCTCCAACGGCGAGGCCCGGTTGTCCCCGGGCTACTCGGTGGGCATCCTTCTCCAGGAGCCCCCGCTTAACGAGGACAAGACGGTGCTGGGCAACGTGGAGGAGGGAGTTGCCCAGACCAAGGCCAGGCTCGACCGCTTTAACGAGATCTCGGAGGCCATGGCCGACCCCGACGCCGACTTTGATGCGCTCATGGCTGAGATGGGCGCCCTGCAGGACCAGCTTGACGCAGCGAACGCCTGGGACCTGGACTCCCAGCTGGAGCAGGCCATGGACGCGCTGCGCTGCCCGCCCCCGGACGCGCAGGTGAGGCACCTCTCTGGTGGTGAGCGCCGCCGGGTGGCCCTGTGCCGCCTGCTCCTGGAGGCCCCTGACCTTCTCCTCCTGGACGAGCCCACCAACCACCTGGACGCCGAGTCGGTCCTGTGGCTGGAGCAGCACCTGGCCGCCTACAAGGGTGCGGTCATCGCCGTGACCCACGACCGCTACTTCCTGGACCACGTGGCTCAGTGGATTGCCGAGGTGGACCGTGGTCGCCTCTACCCCTACGAGGGCAACTACTCCACCTACCTGGAGACCAAGGAGAAGCGTCTGGAGGTCCAGGGCAAGAAGGACGCTAAGCTGGCCAAGCGTCTGCGTGAGGAGCTGGAGTGGGTGCGCTCCTCGGCCAGGGGCCGCCAGGCCAAGTCCAAGGCCCGCCTGGCCCGCTACGAGGAGATGGCCGCTGAGGCTGAGCGCACCCGTAAGCTGGACTTTGAGGAGATCCAGATCCCGCCGGGCCCACGCCTGGGAAACCAGGTCCTGGAGGCCACCAACCTGTCCAAGGGCTTCGACGGGCGCACCCTGATCGAGGGGCTGTCCTTCACCCTGCCGCGCAACGGGATCGTGGGTGTGGTGGGACCCAACGGGGTGGGCAAGTCCACCCTGTTCAAGACCATCGTCGGCCTGGAGCCGCTGGACGGCGGCGAGCTCACGATCGGCCAGACCGTTAAGTTGTCCTACGTCGACCAGTCCCGCGCCGGCATTGATGCGGACAAGACGCTGTGGGAGGTCGTCTCCGACGGCCTGGACTACATCCAGGTCGGTAACGTGGAGATGCCCTCGCGAGCCTACGTGGCCTCTTTCGGGTTCAAGGGGGCGGACCAGCAGAAGCCCGCCGGGGTGCTCTCCGGCGGTGAGCGCAACCGGTTGAACCTGGCGCTGACTCTCAAGCAGGGGGGCAACCTTATCCTCCTGGACGAGCCCACCAACGACCTGGACGTGGAGACGCTGGGGTCCCTGGAGAACGCCCTGCTGGAGTTCCCTGGCTGCGCGGTGGTCATCACCCACGACCGCTGGTTCCTCGACCGTGTGGCCACCCACATCCTGGCCTGGGAGGGTACCGAGGAGGACCCGGCCCGCTGGTACTGGTTCGAGGGGAACTTCGCCTCCTACGAGGAGAACAAGGTGGCCCGCCTGGGTGCGGAGGCAGCCCGGCCCCACCGGGTCACCTACCGCAGGCTGACTCGCGGCTGAGGCGGGGCCGCGGCCCAGGCAACGGAAACGTCATAGGACAACGCGGCAGTTTGTTGTCCTATGACGTTTCCGTTGCCTGGGAGTGGCTGGGGCTGTCCTGTGCGACGCAGGCGGGACTGGTGCCCAACCATCTGGTCAGTGCCAGGCCCGCAGTAGCCAGGAAGAAGGGTGCTGCGAGGAGCTGGGGGACCAGCAGGTAGTGCAGCGCCATGACCCGGGGGCGGCTTGGCCACCTGTCCAGCGCGCCCGGGACGAGGACCTCCCCTTCGTTATCGCCTCCGAGCGGGAGCGCCGGGGAACCGGATGCCAGCGCTGCTGAGCCGCTCGGTGCAGCCTTGCCTCCGCCCGTGAGCGGACGTGCTCTCTGAGCGCCCCGTCGCAGCAGGCCCTGCCACGGGCAGGCACTCCTGTCCTCCTGGCCTCTGCCCAGGTCCCCTCCGGGGTCACCTGAGCCTTCCTTGAGAACCTGGGCCGCCTGGTCGGACTCCGTCCGCGCAGTCTGTGTACCGTCGGCTGTGTACCGTCGACCGTGTACCGTTGGCTGTGTGACTGAGCTGAGTCCGGTCGAGGCGTTCTTCCCCATCCTCCGTGCGGCGTGAGACGTAGGAGACCATGCCCGGTCGCCGCCAGAGGTCATCAGGCAAAGGCCACCAGGCTCAGACATAAAGGCTCTTTCGTACGGGTATCAGGGCTTTTATGGCTCTCTTGGCTCTTCCGGCTCTCCTGGCGGATGACGTCCTGCGCCCCTTGCTGCGCAGCAGCCGTGGGCAGTGGACGGGTTGAGGCGGCCCTGCCCTGGCCACGCGCTGACATGAGTCGCCTGAAAGGCGTGCAGGTCGCTGTGAGGGCTACTCAGTGAGCCAGGGAGTCGGCAAGCAAGGAGCTGAGCGTTCTCTCCAGTGCAGATTCTGTACCTTTCTGCGCCGTCTCATGCGGGACCAGGCAGACCCTCTGCCGGGTGCTGCTGGGCAGAGTGATGAGCGAGTGGTTGAGGTGTTCCTCCGGGCCCAGGGCGGAGACGAGCCCAGTGGTGCGGTGTCGGGTGACTCTGGCGCCCAGCACCTGCAGCCAGGCCGCGTAGGCCAGGGTCTCAGCTACCGTGAAGCGCCCCGGGAAGGTGGCCTTCTGGGGGCAGGGAGCCGATGTGGCGCCTACCGTACCGGGCTGAGAGCGGGTGTCGTGGCTGCCCGCACAGAGCCCGAGGAGAGGGGGCAGGCTGACGACGACCCGCAGCAGCGTGTACTTGCCGTTGCCGTTGGGTCCCGCCAGGGCAGCGACACCCCCTTGGCAGCGAAGGTCCACGTCCTCAAGTACCGGGTGACGTCACCGCAGGACTATGCTGGCTGACTCGACCTGGAGAGCAGGAGCTCAGCGGCCCCAGCTGACTACGCTGGCCCCAGCTCTGGCGTTGTTGGTTGCTGGTCGTGCTCTCAGTACTGTGAGTGGTCCTCACGCAAGGATCGTCGTTATCTAGCACACATAATACGCACGGATCATCACGGTGTCTCAGAGGCCTGCTATCGATGTCAGCTGCTGTCACGATGAGCGTCCACTGGCACGACAGCACGGGCGTGCGGCTAGGCCGGGCGCACCCTCAGGCAACAAAAACGTCGTAGGACAACACGGTGCCACGTTGTCCTACGACGTTTCTGTTGCCCGGGTACCCAACCGCACCGTCAGACCGTGGGAGCCTCCTCCGCTGGCTGTGTCGGCGCTGCTGGCTCCTCTGAGTCCTCCACCCGGATGGCCCAGCGTCCTGACCCCTGGGAGGAGGAGGTGGGCATGCGTACCATGCCCTCCTGGGCAATGGTGCACACCAGGCGGCCCATGGAGTCGAAGACCTGGGCGCGGGCCATGCCCCGACCCCCCTGGGAGGAGGGGGAGTCCTGGGCGTAGAGCAGCCAGTCGTTCATGTCCACGTCCCGGTGGAACCACTGAGCGTGGTCCAGCGTGGCCAGGCTCAGGCCCTCGCTGCGCCAGCTCAGCCCCTGGCTGCGCAGCACCGGCTCCAGCATGACCTGGTCGCACACATAGGTCAGCAGCGCCCGGTGCACCGTCTGCGAGGCATCGCCGGGGACTCGTCCGCGTGCCCTCATCCACAGGTGCTGGACACTGCTGGCCTGGCTGGCGGGCCTCAGGTACAGGTTCCCCTCCACGTGGCGCAGGTCAAAGGCGGCGGTGCGTCCCAGGAACTTGGCCACCGGGTGGTCGATGGTCCGGAAGATTTCCAGGGCGCTGGTCAGCTCCTCCGGCCCGGGGACCTGTGGTGGGCTAGCCTGAACTTCTTGTCCCTCCTGCTGCTCCTGGTAGGAGGAGATCATGGACAGGATCGCGACCCCGTCCTGACAGGCCGTGGTGCGGCGCTGAGAGAATGACCGCCCGTCGTGGAGGCGCTCCACGGCAAAGGTGATGTCCTTGTCCGGCTGGCCGCCACGCATGAAGTAGGCGTGGACCGAGTGCACCGCCCTGTCTGCGTCGCTGCCGTCAGGCACGGTGGCGGCTGCGGCCAGCAGCCCCTGGGCCACCACCTGCCCGCCGTACACACGGCCGGAGAGCTGGGGCAGGCTGCCCCCGGTGAAGACGTCCTCCCCGTTCCCGGCAGCAAGGGCGAGGACCCGGGTAACCGAGCCCAGGGGCTCCTCGGTGGCGCTAGGGACGGGGTAGGGGCGCGTCACAGAGCAAGCTCCTCCAGGACCGGGAGCCCGGAGCGCACGGCCGAGCGGGCTTCCTCGGCGGTGGGGCTGTCGATGGCCAGCTGCGCCAGGCGTTGACAGTCAGCGAAGTCCACGGACTTCAGGACCGCGTCGACGTCGGGCAGCGCGCGTGCCGTCATGGACAGACTGGCTACTCCCAGGCCCACCAGTACGACAGCCAGCGCCGGGTCCGCGGCGGCCTCGCCGCACACCCCGACAGGACGGCCGTGGGGGGCCGCGCCGTCGCAGGCCGACTTGATGAGGCGCAGGACCGCCGGCTGCCAGGCCGTGGACAGGTCGGCCAGGGAAGACAGCAGGCGGTCGGCGGCCATGACGTACTGGGTCAGGTCGTTAGTGCCGATCGAGGCGAACTCGGCGTGCTCGAACATCTTGTCCGCCATGATGGCCGCTGAGGGGACCTCGATCATCATGCCTGCTGTCCTCAGGCCGTAGGAGCGTGCCTTGTCCACGAAGGCCTGGGCCTCCTCAGCCGTGGAGATCATCGGGGCCATGACCCACACGTTGGCCTCGGTGTCCGCCTCTGCCCGGGCCAGGGCCTCCAGCTGGTGGTCCAGGACCTCGGGGTCGCGGCGGGAGGTCCGGTAGGCGCGCACCCCCAGGGCAGGGTTGGCCTCGGAGGCGTCGGTGAGGAAGGGCAGGGGCTTGTCCGCCCCGGCGTCCAGGGTGCGCACCACGACCTTCTTTCCGGGGAACGCCTCCAGGACGGCCTTGTAGGCCTCGACCTGCTGGTCGATGCTGGGCTCCTCGGGCTGGTCCAGGAAGCAGAACTCGGTGCGGAACAGGCCCACCCCCATGGCGTTGGCCTCGGCCGCGGAGCGAGCGCCGTCGCCGTCGCCGACGTTGGCCAGGAGCTGGACCTCGCGACCGTCGCGAGTGGCGCCGTCGCCGTGGAACTCCCGCACCCGGCTGGCCAGCTCGCGGGCGCGGCGCAGGGCGTCCTCCGACGGGTTGACGGTGATGGTGCCCTTGGTCCCGTCTACCAGGACGATGTCGCCCTCGGTCAAGGCATCGGTCACCTCGGCCCCGGCACCCACGATTGCCGGGATGCCCAGAGAACGGGCCAGGATCGCCGTGTGGGAGGTGGGACCGCCCTCGGAGGTAACGAAGGCGACGACCTTCTCCGGGTCCAGCAGGGCGGTGTCGGCGGGCGCGAGGTCCTCCGCTACCAGCACGAAGGGCTCGGGTCGGCGGGGGATGCCGGGCATGGGGGAGTCGGTGAGCACCGCGATGATCCGGTCGCGGACGTCGGCTACGTCGCGCGTGCGCTCGGCCATGTAGCCCCCTAGGGACTCCAGCATGGAGGCCAGCGTGCCGGCCGACTCCCACACCGCGCGCGCCGGGACCAGGCGTCGCTCGCGGATCATCGCCTGGGCCGAGGAGGTCAGGGTGGGGTCGGCCGCCATCTGGGCGGTCGTCTCAAGAAGGGTGCGGCCCTCTCCCTTGGCCTCGGCGGCCGACAGCTCCAAGCCCTTCTTGACGGTCAGGGCAGCAGCTGCGACACTGTCGCACGCCTCTTCCAGGTCGGCACCCGAGGGCAGGGTCTCGATCTCCGGCTCGGGGATCGAGGGGGCCATGCGGGCGACTGGCCCGGCGACCAGGCCCGGGCTCACGCCGATGCCTGTGAGGGTGGTGGTGTCGGTGGACGCTGTCATTGCGCTGCTCCTCATCGGAGACGGAACGGGATCGACGCACATTCTGCCTTGTCGAGGCCGGGCGCGAGGGCATTCCGCCAGGGGAAGAAAAGTATCTCGGTGCTCGGGCGCCCTGCGTGGCAGGCGGGGTGGGGGAGTCAGGGCTGGGATAAGGTTGGCTACAACCACGACAGGCCTCATCCGTCCAGGGCCCGTGCGTCTGAGCGGGGTGGGCGTTAGGAGCATTCATGAGTACCGCAGCGGACATCGTCGCCGGCCTTGGCGGGCAGGACAACATCACGGCCCTGGAGCCCTGTATCACGCGGCTGCGGGTGGAGGTCGTGGACCAGGAGAAGGTGGACGAGGAGGCGCTGCGCGCCTGCGGTGCCTTCGGGGTCGTGCGCTCCGGCCGGGTCGTGCAGGTGGTGGTCGGACCCTCCGCCGACGAGATCGCCGCGCAGATCGCGAGCCTGTGACTCGGGTCTTGCCCTGACGGCCCGTCTGACCGTTCGACAACCGCCCGACACCCGATGCCATCCCGATGCCGTCGTCGCGGGCTTACCGCTGGAGCGCGGCGCGCCCTGCGGCCCTAGCCTGGACCACAGGGCAGACTTGACGCTGCTGCCCCGTCCTTCCGGCGTCCCCTGCGTGGGCGCTGCAGCTCGTGCAGGAAGGATGCAAGGGAGCCCGTGCCAAGAACCAACCGCAAGGCTGACCCACACGTATGAACGAGCCCACCTCCCACCGAGCAGACGTCGCCCACGTCCACGAGCCCGCCTCTGAGCGTCTAAAGCAGCTTGCCGAGGCCCACGGGGTCTCGACCGAGTACTGGGACTACCACGGCCACCTCGCTTCGCCGTCGCGCGCCACCCTGGAGGCAGTTCTGGACGCGCTGGGGGTGAGGGCGCACACTGACCAGGAGATCGCACAGGCGCTCACGGAGCACGAGGTCGCCCCGTGGCGCCGCACGCTTCCTCCGGTGGTCGTGGTACGGGCCTCCCGCGCGACCACGGTCCCGGTCCACGTCCCCGACGGTGCCGCGGTCACCCTGAGTGTGCGGCTGGAGGACGGCCGGGTGCGCCCGCTGCAGCAGGTGGAGGACCTCACCCTGCCCAGGGAGGTGGACGGCACCATGCTTGGCCGCGCCTCTTTCTCCCTTCCGCGCGACCTCCCCTCGGATGGCACACGCTGGTGGCCCGGGTGGGCGGCACCCAGGACGGCTCTGCCGGGAGCGCCAGTACGGTGACCAGTACGGTGACCGCCCCCCTGGCGGTTACACCGGACCGCCTGGAGCTGCCCCGCTCGCTGGGCGAGCGCGGTTGGGGCGCCATGGCCCAGCTCTACTCGGTGCGCTCGCGCTCCTCCTGGGGGGTGGGCGACACCGACGACCTCACCGAGCTGGTCAGCTTCCTGGGGGACAAGGGAGCCGACTTCCTGCTCATCAACCCCCTGCACGCGGCCGAGCCTGTCAGCCCCATGACGCCGTCGCCCTACCTGCCGGTCACCCGGCGCTTTGTCAATCCGCTCTATATCCGGCCGGAGAACATCGTGGAGTTCTCTCGCCTGTCAGGACCACGCCGATCCCTGGTGCAGTGGGCCGTGGAGGAGGTCCGGGACTCCGACCTCAGCGCGGAGGCAATCGACCGCGACGCCTCCTGGAAGGCCAAGCGTGAGGCCCTGGAGGTCATCTTCGCCGCCGGGCGCTCCTACTCCCGCCAGCGTGACTTCGAGCGTTTCCGTGCCGAGGAGGGGGAGGGGCTGGAGCGCTTCGCGCTGTGGTGCGCCCTGACGGAGAAGTACGGCCCGCTGGCACAGTGGCCAGCTACCCTCCACGACGCCGACTCCGCCTTCGTCGCCAACGAGGCCCGCACGCTCACGGAGCGGATCGACTTCTACGCCTGGCTCCAGTGGGTCGTTGACGAGCAGCTCGCCCGTGCCCAGGAGGAGGCCAGGGCCTCCGGCATGGCCCTGGGTGTCATGAGCGACCTCGCTGTGGGTGTGCACGCCTACGGTGCTGACGTGTGGGCCGAGCCGGACGCCTTCGCCCGGGGGGTGACGGTCGGGGCGCCGCCGGACATGTACAACCAGCAGGGGCAAAACTGGTCTCAGCCGCCGTGGAGCCCCGCCTACCTGGCGGAGTCTGCCTACGCCCCCTGCGTGAGATGCTGCGCACGGTGCTGCGCCACTCCGGCGCGTTGCGTATCGACCACGTTATCGGGCTGTTCCGCCTGTGGTGGATCCCCGCGGGGATGGCGGCCAATCACGGGGCCTACGTCCGTTACGACCACGAGGCGATGATGGGCGTGGTCCTCCTGGAGGCCTACCGGGCCGGGGCCGTCATCATCGGGGAGGACCTGGGGACGGTGGAGCCGTGGGTGCGCGACTACCTGACCAGCCGCGGCGTGCTGGGTACTAGCGTGCTGTGGTTCGAGAAGCAGGGCGACGGGTGGCCGCTGCAGCCCCAGGATTACCGGCACCTGGCGCTGTCCACGGTCTCGACCCACGACCTTCCGCCCACAGCGGGCTACCTTGCTGACGAGCACGTCGAGCTGCGGGAGCGGCTGGGGCTGCTGACCCAGCCGGTGGACCAGGTGCGCACGGAGGCGCGCATCGAGCGTGACCGGATGCTGTCGCGTCTGCGTGAGCACGGGCTGCTGGGGAACCAGCCCACGGAGCGTGAGGTGATCGAGGCGCTCCACAGGTACGTGGTGCGTACCCCCTCCGTGCTGGTCGGCGTCGCGCTGACCGACGGTGTCGGGGAGCGCAGGGCGCAGAACCAGCCCGGTACGGACCAGGAGTACCCCAACTGGAAGATGCCGCTGGCCGACGGCTCCGGCGAGGTCGTCATGATCGAGGACCTCCCCGGTAACGTCCGCCTGTCGAGCTTGCTCGCCGCCGTCAGCAAGGAGCTCTCTGGGACCTCCGGGACCTCCGGGCCTTCCCACCTGTCGGTGCGTTCCCGCTGACGGCCCGTACGGCCGCTACCTGTCCGTTACTTCCCCGTCACTGCGCAGTCGCAGCAGTCTCAGCCGCCTGGGCGCGGGCTACCCTCACCGTGTCGTCCAGGTTCTCCTGCACGATCCGGCGCAGGGCGGCAGGGGCCTGTGGGTGGGAGTCCAGCCAGCTTCGCAGGGCGCCCTGGGGGTCCGAGCCCGCCTCCGTACCTTCCAGGGCCTCAGGGGACCTAAGGCCGACGGTGGCGCACGACCACAGCCCTGACAGCAGGTTCTCAGCCATGTGGAAGGTCCGGGACTCCCAGATCTGCTCGATCTGGGCGACGTAGTCCGTCACGAAGGGCAGGAGCAGGTCAGGGCGGCGCTCCACGTCGGTGAACCCGCGCAGGACACGGACCTGGGTCTCGTTAGGCATGGTGGTGTCCTCCACCAGCTCGCGCCACGTGCGCCTCTTGGCCTCGGGTGTGGGGATGCTGGCGCGGGCCTGGGCGGCGCGCTCGCGGCCGGTGGTGGTGACGTCACGGCGGGCCTCGGCGGCAATCTGCTCCTCGCCCCACCGGCCCGCTGCCACCAGTCCGGTCAACACCTCCCAGCGCAGGTCCTGGTCCATGGTCAGGCCGTCCAGGTGCCGGGTACCGTCCAGCAGCCCCTCCAGGACGTCGAGCTGGGAGGGGGCGACCGCGTGCGCGGCGACGGCGCGGACCAGCTGGAACTGCTTGTCGCTTCCCGGTGCGGCGGTCTCTACCAGGTCCAGGAGAGCCGTGGTGGTATGGAGGGCTGCCTGCTGACGGCGTGCAGGGGGAAGGTAGAGGGACAGGCAGGTGGCGAGGCGGCCCAGCAGCCCCTGGACGACCGAGGAGCTCTCTTCCACACGCAGCGCCTGAAGGGCGGCATCACGGTAGCGGGAGGCCGCGAGCTCGCCGTCGCGGACCATGTCCCAGGCGCAGGCCAGCAGCACCGAGCGTGGCAGGGAGGCGGTGAAGGCCTCCACGTGCTCCAGCCCCAGGGCCAGGGACCCGGCGTCCAGGCGGGTCTTGGCGTAGGTAAGGTCCTCGTCGTTGAGAAGAAGGACGTCTGGGCGGCGGGTGCCCACCAGGGCCGGTACCGGCGTAAGCTCGCCCTCCACGTCGAGCTCGACGCGTCCGGTCCGCTCTATCCGGGCGCTGTCCGGCCCGTCGCCTGTCCGCAGGCTGTAGGAGCCCAGGACCACGCGGTGCGGGCGCAGCGAAGCTGGTGAACCTGCAGGCACCTCCTGACGGACCGCCGCAGAGGTGATGACGTCGTCGTCGTCCACGGTGACCTCGGTGCGCAGGGTCGTGACCCCCGCCTCCTGGAGCCACACGCGCGTCCAGGCTGACAGGTCCCGGCCGGAGACGGCCTCCAGCTCGGCCAGCAGGTCAGCCAGCTCAGCGTTGTCGTAGGCGTGAGCCTGAAGGTACCTCGCGATGCCGGTGAAGAAGCTCTCGCGCCCGACGTAGCCGACCAGCGCCGCCAGGACCGAGGCGCCTTGGCGTAGGTGATGCCGTCGAAGTTGACCTCGACGTCGTGGAGGTCGGTGATCTCCGCCGCCACGGGGTGGGTCGAGCTGAGCTGGTCCTGGTTGTAGGCCCACCCCTTCTCCAGGGTCTGGAAGGTGGTCCACGCCTGGCTCCAGCGCGTGGTCTCGGCAGTGGCCAGGGTGGAGGTGTACTCGGCGAAGGACTCGTTGAGCCACAGGTCGTTCCACCACCTCATGGTCACTAGGTCGCCAAACCACATGTGCGCCAGCTCGTGGAGGATGGTCACGGCACGGCGCTCGACCCGGGCCTCCACGGGGCGGGAGCGGAACACGTAGTCGTCCCGGTGGGTCACGCACCCCGCGTTCTCCATCGCTCCGGCGTTGAACTCGGGGACGAAGACCTGGTCGTACTTGGGGAAGGGGTAGGCGGTCCCGAAGAGGTCCTCGTAGTAGGCCAGGCCCTTCCTGGTCAGCTCCAGAACCTCCTGGGCGTCCAGGTGCTCGGCCAGGCTGGCCCGGCAGTAGACGCCCAGGGGCACCTCCCGCCCGTCCGGTGCCGTGTAGACGTCGGTGACTCCCACGTAGGGGCCGGCCACGACGGCTGTCACGTAGGAGCTCAGTCGCTGGGTGGGGGCGAAGGCGAACCGGGAGGCCGCAGCGCCGTCCGCCCCGGTCGTGGCTGTGGGGGAGGGAGTGGGGGAGTTGGACAGGACGGTCCACTCCCGGGGCACGGTGACGGTGAAGGTGAAGGTGGCCTTGAGATCAGGCTGCTCGAAGACTGCGTAGACGCGCCGGGAGTCGGGGACCTCGAACTGGCTGTAGAGGTAGGTCTGTCCGTCGGCCGGGTCGGTGAAGCGGTGCAGCCCCTCACCGGTGTGCATGTAGGCGCAGTCGGCGGTGACCACCAGCTCGTTGGACTCCTCCAGGTTGTCCAGGGCGATACGTGAGTCGGCGTAGACCTCGGCCGGGTCCAGGACCCGGCCGTTGAGGCTGACAGAGCTGAGCTCGGTGGCGATGAGGTCGATGAAGGTCGACGATCCGGGGACGGCCGTGAAGCGCACGGTCGTGGAGGAGCGGAAGACCTTGTCTCCCGTGGTGAGGTCCAGGACGACGTCGTAGCTGTCGGTGGCGATGGTCGCGGCACGGGCGACGGCCTCGTCACGGGTCAGGTTCTGCCCTGGCATGGGTGCTCCTTGTGGTGGTGGGCGGATGTCGTGTGCGGCCGTGGCTGCGGCTGGGGACGTGGTCGGCGCGGGCGGCACGCTCACGCGTGGACGCGCGGCGAGGGGTCCCGGGGGTGATTGTCGCACTGTGGGGCAGCCAGGAGAAGCGTGGGAGGGGCTTCTGCGCGCCCGCTGACGTACCGGCCCGGAATCGCGAGACACGCCCCACGGAGTCGGTGAGGTCGGCAGGGCCTCGGCTGGCAGGGTCCCAGTCGGCAGGGCGAGGTCGCTAGCCTAGCGGGACCCCGTGGTGCACGAGCCGGGGGAGTGGCCGTGCTCGGCCAGGACCTCCATGGTCGTGTCGTCGGCGAAGGCCACGATGGAGACGTCGTTGCCCGGGCTGTCCTGGTTCTGGCCGGTGTCAGTCTCCAAGACCGGGACGTCAACTATCTCCAGCCCGTGGCTGGTCTGCGCACGGGTATCGTCGTGACGGGCGCCGCGGTCGTGACCTGTGTCGGGCGCCGAGGCAAGTGCGCGGGCCAGGGAGACCATGTCGGTGGTCCCTGTGCCCGTGTCGAGGGTCAGGTGGCTGGCCAGCTCATGGGCCAGCCGGTGGGCACCCCAGGGAGTACGCGTCTGCTCCCTGACCGCGCTCAGCGTCGCCGTCATGACGGACGTGATGTACTCGTTCCGACGACTCTTGCCCTCCTGCGGGCTCAGGGCGGTCCACGTCTGCCCCTGCAGCACCTCAGGATGACGGGACCGGACCAGGGCGAGGGCCTGGGAGCCGGAGAGCCGCTGTCTCCCGGCCGAAGGCAGGCTGAGACCGGTGTAGGAGTCCTTGACGGGCTCGGGCACCTCGACCTCCAGACCTCCCAGGGAGTCGATGACGGCGGCGAACTGGGCCATGTCGAGGACGACAAGGTGCGTGGTGGACACACCCAGGCCCCGGCACAGGAGGTCAACCGTTCTCTGGGCCCCGGAGAGGTAGCTGGTAGCCAGTCGCTCCATCGACCCGTCCGCGTCGAGCAGCACCAGGTCGCGCGGCAGCGTGAGTACCGTCAGGCCGCCCTGCCGGGGCTGGACAAGAGCCAGGACGTCGGCGCGGGACCCGGGTACCTCGCTGGCCGATCCGTAGTAGTCCGGTCCCTCGGGTACCGTCTCCCGGGAGTCCACACCGAGCACGAGCCAGGTTTGCTCGGGCTGCCTGTCCTGGGCCGAGTCCGGGGAGAGCGTGGCGGAGGGCACGGAGGTCGGCATAGTGACGTCGACCCGCTGCGGCCGTGAGGACAGGACGGCGACGTCAGCGCCCCCAGCGACCACCAGGACCAGCACAAGCAGGGTTGCGTACAGGCTGGCCCGTCGTCGGCGACGTGCAGGGGGGAGGGCGCCGTCAGGCGCCCTCCCCCCTGCACGCGAGTGGTGTGAGCGAGTCATCTTGCCATTGTGCCGCCTGTGCCGCTCCTGGGTGGGACGCGGCTACAGCGAGGCCTTGTGGCGACGGACGTAGAGTGCGCCTGCCCCGCTGAGGGCCAGGACGAGGGCGAGCCCGCCGACGAGCAGGGTGCTGGTGCCGGTGCGCGCCAGGCCTGAGGCGTCGGACTCGGCTGCGGCGCGGGTGGATCCCGCGGTCACGGAGACCGTGGGGCTCGTGCCCGACGCGGAGCGGTCCTCAGCCTGCTGCCCCTCAGCCGTCAGCTCGGTGGCGACAGCCCCCTGGTCAGGGTCCTCAGCCGCAGGGTCACCGGTACCGACGGCGTCGGAGTCGGTACCGTCCTCGCTGTCACTGATGACCGAGTAGGTACCGTCCGAGACCTGGATGAGCTTCCTGCTGGTGGCGTACTCCCCGTAGCGTGACCCGCTCAGGGCCAGCCGGTAGGTACCGTTGGCGACGTCGGAGGGAGCCGCCAGGGAGCCGTTGACACTGCCGTCGTCAGCGGCAGTGAGACTACCCAGTGAGGCAGCCCTCGCTCCGGTGTCGAGCGACTCCAGGTAGACCTCGACGGTCTCGCCCGGGGTGAAGCCGTTAGCCTCAATGGTGAAGACCTGGGAGCCGGCCTCACCCTTGATGTAGAAGGTTCCCGTGACCGGCGTGCTGTCCAGGGTGACGCCGTAGCGTGCGGTGCTGGTGGTCTCGCTGTAGGCCATGCAGGCAGCGGACACGGCCCAGCCGTCCGCGTCGACGTCACCGCCGCTGGTAGTAACCAGCGCGGCGACATCGAGAGTGGCGCTCCAGGTTCCGTCAGCCGCAGGGGTCACTGTCACCGCGCTGCTCAGGTCCTGGCTGCCCGGGGGAGCAGGGCGACGCTGACTGTCGCGTCCTGCCCGGTGCATCCGCTACCAGAGACGGTGTAGGACGTAGCTGATGGGTCGACGACCGCCTCTCCCCTCGCGCTGAAGTCGCTGGCTGCCCCGGCTGGAGTGGCCAGCAGAGAGGCGCCGACCAGCGCGGCTGTGGCGCTGGCAACAGCGAAGGGACGTCGAAGAGGCATCGTTCCTCCAAGGGTGGGATGAGGTAAGAGGGTGACGTTGTGATGTCACCGTGACACACCGAGACTAGCGTGAAGGTGACACTCCTGACAACTGCGGTCGTAACGAAAATGTGACCTCCTGATGAGAGGTCTGTCCCAAAAGAGGCGTGCCAGCGGGGTAGCGCCCCGTCCGGGCCGTCTCCCAGGAGCTCGTCCAGTACCAAGTCCTCACAGGTGACTGACGTGCCAGTCATCCTGTGAGGACTTGGTGCCCCTCGGTCTGGCTGGTCCTGACCGGCCGGGCCCCGGGGGCCACTACCATGGTGACGGGCTACCAGATAGTCACCCGTTCCTGCGGGTCCAGCCATAGGCGGTCCTGGGGGCCGACGTCGAAGGCCTCGTAGAAGGCGTCGACGTTGCGCACGATCCCGTTGCAGCGGAACTCTGACGGGGAGTGGGGGTCCACGGTGAGAAGCAGCTCGGCGTAGTCGTCGCGGTTCTTGCCCCGCCAGATCCTTGCCCAGGAGCAGAAGAAGCGCTGCAGCCCGGTCATGCCGTCGATGACTGGTGCCTGGTCCAGCGAGCCGACGCCGGTCTCGGCCAGCGCCAGGCGGTAGGCCTTGAGCGCGATCCCCAGGCCTCCCAGGTCTCCAATGTTCTCACCGATAGTCAGGGCACCGTTGACGTGAGGAACCTCCTCCACCGGGGTCCCCTCCCGCCGCGCGCGCTCCAGCAGCGCTGCGGGCACATAGGAGCTGTACTGGTCGATGAGGGCGCGGGTGCGCTGGGTGAAGGCCTCGCGGTCGGCCTCGCTCCACCAGTCGCTGACCCGCCCCGTCCCGTCGAAGGTTGAGCCCTGGTCGTCGAAGCCGTGCCCGATCTCGTGGCCGATGACCGCCCCGATGCCCGCGTAGTTGACAGCGTCGTCGGCGTCGGGGTCGAAGAAGGGAGGCTGGAGGATCGCTGCCGGGAAGACGATCTCGTTCATGGTCGGGTTGTAGTAGGCGTTGACCGTCTGTGGGGTCATATGCCACTCCTCGCGGTCCACGGGACCCTCCAGCTTGCGCAGCGCCCGGGCCGTGTCGGCGGCCTCGACGCTGCGCACCGAGGCGAGCAGGTCCCCCGGTGTCACCACGACGGCGGAGTAGTCCCGCCAGCGCACGGGGTAGCCGATCTTGGCGGTGAACTGGGAGAGCTTGTCCAGCGCCCGCTCCCGCGTGGCCTGGCTCATCCAGTCCAGGGAGGAGATCGACTGCCGGTAGGCCTCAATGAGACGGGCGACCAGCTCCTCTACCAGGGCCTTGTGCGAGGCGGGGAAGTGGCGCTGGACGTAGAGCTCCCCCAGGGCCTCACCCAGGCAGCCCTCCACCAGGCCTACCCCCCGCTTCCAGCGGGCGCGCAGCTCGTCGGTGCCCTGGAGAGTGCGCCCGTAGAAGCCGAAGTTCTCCTCAACAAAGGCGCGTGACATCAGTGCGGCCCGGCCGTGGACCACGTGCCAGGCGGCCCAGGCCTTGAGGGACACCAGGCTGGTGGCCTCCCAGGTTCCTGCGGCATGGGCGAGGTAGTCAGGCTGGCAGACGATTGCCTCCTGCAGGAAGGAGGTCTGCTCCACGTCGGCGGCCGCGGCCGCCTCCAGGACCCCGGCCTGCCACTGCTGCCACGGGAAGCCCGGGGCAGAGCCGACCAGGTCCGGCCACGAGGTCGGGTTGTTCATCTTCTCCACGTCTCGGCAGGTCACCCGGTCCCAGTGGCCCCGGGCCAGGGCCGTCTCCAGCTCCATGACCCTGCGGGCCAGGTCGGCGGCGCAGGTACCGTCGGCCCCCTCGGGGGCCAGGGCGGAGGGCAGCCCTGCCAGGTCAAGCATCCTGGCCACGTGCGCCACGTAGGACTCCCGCAGCCCCGCCTGGTCGTCCTCACGGTAGTAGGACTCATCGGGAAGCCCGATCCCTGCCTGGGAGACCCAGGTGGTGTAGCGCCCCGGATCGTTGAGGTCGTTGTCCACGCCCACGGAGACGACGCCGGTGAAGCCGCTGGGCAGCAGCCTGCCCAGCACCCGGGCCAGCTCCTCCTTGGTGTCGGCCGCCAGGACAGGGGCTATCTCGGGTTCTAGGACGCGGGCGCCCAGATCCTCCAGGTGATCCTCGTCCATGAAGGCCGCGTACAGGGCACCGATCCGCCCCGGCCCCGAGTCCAGGTCATGGCCCGCCGCCGCTGCCTCCTCCACGATCTGGCGGCACGCCTCCTCGGCAGCATCCCGAAGTTCGACAAAGGCGCCAGTGCCGGGGCGGTCGGCAGGAATCTGGGCCTGCGCCAGCCAGGTCCCGTTCACGTAGCGGAACAGGTCGTCCTGGGGCCGGGGCTCGGCAACGGCGTCGGTACCTGCGGGAGAGGAGGCACCCTGGCTCTGCCCCTGGGCGGCAGGAGCGTCGCCGGGGGTCTGGCCGGGGGCGTCGAGGGGAGGCTGGTCGAGCCCCTGGTCCCGGGAGGAAGAGGGGAACGAGGACGCGGGGACGAGGAGGAGTCGCTCATGCGCGCACGCTATCCTGGGGTGGCGCTCCGGTACGGGCCGTGTCTGCGGTGTAGAGGGGTGTTCGCGTGAGGCACAATCGTCTCATGCGCATCCACATCGCCTCCGACCACGCGGGCTTCGAGCTCAAGGCTGCCGTCCGCCAGCACCTGACCGCTCGTGGGCACGAGGTGGTTGACCACGGTGCCCACACTTTTGACCCCGACGACGACTACCCGGCCTTCTGCCTGGAGTGTGGTGAGGCCGTGGTTGCTGACGAGGGCAGCCTGGGGATCGTCCTGGGGGGCTCCGGCAACGGCGAGCAGATCGCTGCCAACAAGGTTGACGGTGTGCGAGCGGCTCTGGCGTGGTCCCTGGAGACCGCCAGGCTGGCCCGCCAGCACAACAACGCCAACGTTGTCGCCCTAGGAGGGCGGATGCACAGCCTGGACCAGGGGCTGGGGATCATTGACGCCTTCATCGCCGAGCCCTTCAGCGGCGACGAGCGCCACGCACGTCGTATCTCCCAGCTGGCGGACTACGAGGTGCGCGTCCACGGTGCCGCTGCCACCCCTGGTGCCGGAGGGGCTGGCGCTTCTGGTGGTGGTGCCGGTGTCTCGCCCGAGGACTGAGTCGTGCCGGAGGGACACACGATCCACCGTCTGGCGGCAGCCCTGGCCGAGCTCTATGGCGGGCAGCGCCTGAGGGCCTCCTCCCCGCAGGGCCGCTTCGCCGAGGGCGCCGCCAGGCTGGACGGACTCGTGCTCCTGGGCGCCCAGGCCCACGGAAAGCACCTGTTCGTGGCCCTCGCTCCCGTCCGGGACCTCCCTGTGGACCACGAGTCCGTCACCTGGCTGAGGGTCCACCTGGGCCTGTACGGCTCGTGGACCTTTGACGGGGACAGCAGCTTCACCGCCCCGCACGCCATCGGTGCTCCCCGGCGGCGCGTGGGGGAGCGGGGTGAGCACGCGCTCAGGGCGGGGGCGGCTCCGCCCTGAGCGGGCTGAGCGGTCACGTGCCCGGGGCCGGTGGCGAGGACAGCGACACGACTGGTGAGAGTGGCGAGAGTGACGGGGGCGGGGTCGGCGACAACGGCGGTGGCGGTGCTGTCGCCCCGGGCCGGTGGCACCCGCCAGTGCCTCGCGGGGCCGTGCGGCTGCGTCTGCAGGGGGACCACGGCGTGGCTGACCTGACGGGGCCAGCCGCCTGCGAGCTGCTGGACGGGGAGGGTGTGGCAGCGGTGCGCCGTCGCCTGGGCCCGGACCCTCTGCGCGCCGACGGGGACGTGGAGGCCTTCGTGGCGGCGGTACGCTCCAGGAGGCGCAGCATCGGGGAGCTTCTCATGGACCAGTCGGTCATCGCCGGGGCCGGCAACATCTTCCGTGCCGAGACGCTGTTCCGTGTCGGCGTCTCCCCGTTCCGGGCGGGCAGCCGGGTCAGCGAGGCCCGGCTGCACCGGATCTGGGAGGACCTGGGTCCGCTCATGGACTACGGGGTGGCCACCGGGTTCATTACCACGGTAGAGGTGGACGACGTCCCTGACCCTCTGCCTGAGGACGACCCGGAGGCTGGACGCTGGTACGTCTACCACCGCAGCGGCCGCTCCTGCCTGCGGTGCGCAGCCGTGGTGCGTGAGCGCGAGGTTGCTGGCCGTCGGCTGTTCTGGTGCCCGGTGTGCCAGGCTGCCTGACACGTCGGGCACAAGGGCGCAGGCCAGGTGCAGGACGGTCAGATGTAGATCGTGGGGTCGAGCATGAGCTCGGGGTCGGTGCGTGGGTCCCGGGCGCGCGCGGGTACGCCCACACCGACATGCTCGGCGGGCAGGTTCTTCACCAGGACCGCGTTGGCGCCGATCTTGGCCCCGTCCTCCACCGTCACCGGCCCCAGGACCTTGGCGCCCGCCCCGATCTGGACGTCATTGCCGATCGTGGGATGGCGTTTGCCGGGGTTCATGGAGACCCCGCCCAGAGTGACGCCATGGAACATGAGCACGTCGTCGCCGACCTCCGCGGTCTCCCCGATGACCACACCCATACCGTGGTCGATGAAGAAGCGGTTGCCGATCCGGGCGGCGGGGTGGATCTCGATGCCCGTGACGCCGCGGGCCACCTGGGACAGTGCCCGGGCGGCGAACCGGTGGCCGCGGTGCCAGAGCTTGTGGGCAGCGCGGTGCGCCCACAGGGCGTGGACCCCGGGTAGAGCAGGGCCACCTCGACGCTGGAGCGGGCAGCCGGGTCGCGGCGTCGCGCCGTGGCCAGGTCCTCGCGCGCCAGGTCTAGGAGGGGTCTGTTGGGGTCGTGCATGAGGTGCTCCTTGTCCGCGGCACCGCTCCAGCCAGGTAGGGCCTCGGGCGCCGTGAGGTGAGTGTCTGTGGCGCCCCACCCGAGGGCAGGGGCGCCACAGGGTCTGGTCTGGTCGTCAGTCGAGCAGGTCCTGGAAGAGGACGGTGCTCAGGTAGCGCTCGCCAGTGTCGGGCAGGACGGTGACGATGGTCTTGCCCTCCATCTCGGGCCGCTGGGCCAGCTGGACGGCAGCGGCCAGGGCCGCACCTGAGGAGATCCCCACGAGCAGGCCCTCCTCGGCGGCAGCGCGCCGGGCGTAGGTGATGGCCGCCTGGGACTCGACGTGCAGCAGCTCGTCCCAGATCTCCTGGTCGAGCACCTCCGGGATGATGTTGGGGCCGATGCCCTGGATCTTGTGCGGGGACCAGGACCCCTCACTGAGCAGTGGCGACTCGGCGGGCTCCACGCCGACCACCGTGACCTCCGGCTTCTCCTCGCGCAGCACCTGGCCCACGCCGGTCAGGGTGCCGCCGGTGCCGATGCCGGCCACGAAGACGTCCAGCTCGCCCCCGGTGGCCTCCAGGATCTCGCGGGCTGTGGTCTCGCGGTGGACCTGGGGGTTGGCCGGGTTGGCGAACTGGGAGGCCAGGATGGAGTTGGGGGTGGCTGCCTGGATCTCCTCCGCCCGCTTGACGGCTCCGGCGACACCGCCCTCGGTGGTGAGCACCAGCTCGGCGCCGAAGGCCCGCATGATGGCGCGGCGCTCCTTGGAGAAGGTCTCCGGCATCGTGATGACGACCCTGTAGCCCAGGGCGGCCCCCACCATGGCCAGGCCCACCCCGGTGTTGCCGGAGGTTGCCTCCACGATGGTGCCGCCGGGCTGGAGCTCTCCCGACCTCTCTGCGGCGCGCACGATGGACAGGGCGATGCGGTCCTTGACTGAGGAGGCTGGCTCGAAGGCCTCCACCTTGGCCAGGACCGTGGCCGGGGCGCCGTCGGTGACGCGGTTGATGCGGACCAGTGGGGTGTTGCCGACGAGGGCGGTGACGTCGTGAGCGTATGTCATGGGTGTTCCTTTGCTGGTACTGGGGTGGGACGTGCCGTCGGTGTCATGGTGGGCACCGGTTGGCGGTGCGGGGCTGGCCCAGGAGTGCGTTCCGGTCAGGGGCGCACGGGGGCAGCAGCCTGGGCGACGGTTCGCGGCCGTCAGGGAGGTCTGACGCAGGAGGGCTCCGAGAGGCTCACTGAGGGCTCCAGGAGGCCGAGGACGGCGGTGCCGTCTCCTGGTGCGAGCGCCGGGCATGCGCGCCGCGACGCGCGCACAGTCTTCGAGGCCTGGCGCCCTAGAGACACTGGCAGCAGGAGAGGGACATCACGCACATGACGGTGAGCGTCATCGTGGGGTCCTCCTCTCCCGGGTACGGCCTGGGCAGGTTGCCGCAGGCCTGTCTTAGTAGGTCCGGTGGGCTGACCAGCAGGCTGGCCCACCAGGCGTGCCAGCACGCAGGTGCCCTGGTGCCGTGGTTGGAGGAAGGCTAACCCGTCAGCCACCGGTGGCGTCAATCGGTACGGTGCTGTTGTGGGTGCTGTCAGGGATGTTTTCGCGGTGGGCGTGACGCGCGTGTCCGCCTCGTGGCACTTGTCCTGACCTTCCTGGCGTCTTCCCAGCGTTCTTTCCCGTCATTCCGTTCATTCCGTTCTTGTGTCCCTTTCCTGCGCTCCTGCGCCTCTTTCCCTGCTGATTCCCTGCTGACTTTCCCGCAGCCCTTGTGTCAGGTGCGGCCAGGGGGCTCCGGCACCTCGACCAGGCGGGTGCCTGCCGGGTGAAGCCGGGCCTGCCCGGAGCTGAGGGAGGCCAGCAGCGGACGCAGGGCGGCGGCCTGGGCGTCAGGGGTGGACACCGTGAGGACCACCTGGGTGGCCTCCCACGTCGTCTCCTCCACGGTGACGTCGGCAGCGGTGGCGCAGCCGCGCAGCCCCGCCTCCAGGTGGCCCGCCTGGGCCGGGGGCACGGTGAGCGTCCACAGGTGGCGGATGACCAGGCGGACCCGGGTGGCGGCAGACAGGGCCTGGGCGGCGGCCTCGGAGTAGGCGCGCACCAGGCCGCCGGTGCCCAGCAGGGTCCCGCCGAAGTACCTGGTCACCACGACCACGGTGCTCATCAGCCCGCTGGCGCGCAGCACCTCCAGCATGGGGCCGCCTGCGGTACCGGAGGGCTCCCCGTCGTCGCTGGAGCGCTCCACGGGCTGGGCGCCGTCAACGGCCACGATGAAGGCCGAGCAGTGGTGCCGGGCGTCGGGGTAGGTGGAGCGGGCCCGGGCGATGAAGGCCCGGGCGGCGTTCTCGGTATCAGCCCGCGCAGCCTGGGCCAGGAACCGGGAGCGGCGGACCTCCAGCTCGGTGACGGGCTGCTCGGCGCGGGCCAGGGTGAGGTAGCCGACGGGGGAGAGGCCGTCATGAGGCGGCAGGTGCTCCGGGCTCCGGGAGGAGGCGGAGGGCGGCAAGGTCGTTGACAGCGAGGCTGAGGGCGACGTCGGGGACATTGAGGATAGTGAGGATGTCGAGGACGTCGAGGGTGCTGTGGCCGCAGCCCGCCGGGACGCGTGACGGGTGCGGCGGGTGCTGCGGCTCATGGCCCCATGATGCGGCATGAGCGGGGCACTGGAGCCTGCAGGCGTGCGGGGCGGTGCGAGCACGTGGGGTACCAGTGTCCGGGAGCCGGGGCGTGCCTGCGCTGAGAGTGTCTTTGATCCTGCACTCAGTAATCTATTGGGAAGTTATGCCGATTTTCCCATAAAGAACGGGGTACGGGCGGAACAGGTGTTTTTGCCTGTCATAGCAGTGGATGCGTGCCATCTCCGACGTCGGCACATTTCTGGACGTGATGCCACTGACGTGGCTACTATGCCAGGTAGGTGCTGTCATGGTCGGTACCTGTGGTGGCGGGTCGGAGACGCCTCGGCAGCAAGGATCGGCTGCAAGGAGGCGTGCCGGGGTTCCGTCAAGTCCGCCATCGCTACCAGGGGCCTGCGGGAACGGGGTGACGACTTCTCCGTAGGGGCCGGGTGCGGCCGGTGCCAGCCTGGTCCACAGGTGTCTCCTCCAGGCGCACGACAAGCCGGACGACAGCACAGACCAGAGAGGGCACAGGCCCACGCAGACAGGCCCAGAGAAGGAGAACACAGTGACTACGGCAGTCACGGAGAATCAGGTCCAGGTCCAGGTCGTCCCTGACGGGGCGCCTATCGACGAGCTCGCTATCGCTACCACTGACAGGTGCCAGGCCAGGTGCGCCCACTGCCTGATGAAGTCCGGTCCGGAAAGGACCGAGGAGCTCTCCCTTGAGGAGATGGAGTCGTTTGTCAGCTACCTGCACGAGCAGCATGGTCTCCAGCTGGTCGTGTTCACCGGCGGGGAGTCCACCTTGCTCGGCGACACGCTGCTTGAGGCCATCGCCTGCTGCAGCGAGAGGGGAATCGGCACCAGGCTCGTGACGAACGCTATCTGGGCGCAGGACTATGACGCCGCCAGGGACTACCTGGTCACACTTCGCGAGTGCGGCCTCAACGAGCTGAACATCTCCACTGACGACTTCCACCTGGCGTGGATTCCGATTGACAACGTGCTGCGCGCGTGGAGCGCCGCCAAGGGCCTGGGGTTCACCTCGGTGCTGGTTGCGGTGTGCAGCGGTCCGCGCAGCAGGCTGACGCCTGACGGTCTGCGCGACCTCCTGGGCGAGGACGTGCCGGACGTGTACGACGAGCAGATGAACCGAACAATGCCGCAGCCCCAGGCCGACGGGACTGCCTACGCCATCTCGAACACGAAGGTCTCGCGCCTGGGCCGGGGCCGGGGCCTGCGCAGAGACTACCTGTCGGATCCCAGCGCCCGGGAGCCCGGCCACCTTGCCGGAGGGTGCGCCACCATGCTGAAGCCCGTGACCATGATGGGCGACGGCAGCGTCGGGGTGTGCTGCGGTGTGAACATTGAGGGAAACGAGATTCTCTCGCTGCGTGGTGCGGTTCCGGCCGAGGACGGTAGCGGTGGTCGACAGTACCACCTGACCACCGGGCCCCAGCAGGCCCTGGTGCTCGACGCCATCAGGCACCTGGGGCCTTCCTACCTGTACTCCCTGGCCACTGGAGCCACGCAGGAGCAGATCGAGGCCGAGTACTCCTCGATATGCGAGGTGTGCGAGACGCTGACCACCGACCGGCGCATGCTTGCGGAGATATACCGCCATCAGGACAAGATCCGTCTGGACGTGGAGGTGGCCAGGCTGGCGCACAGGATTGTTGAGCGGTCATGACTGCTGTGCGCTACTTCCACCCAGACAGGATCGGCAACGGTGCGGGGCGCCTGCTGTACCGGGCACTGACTGACAGCGGCTACATCGACGTCCTCTCCTCGTTGCTGCACCGGGACCAGCCCCAACGGGCACTGAGGGACCTGCTCACCGACCTGCCGGAGGAGCTGCAGGCCGCCTGCACTCTTCTTCAGCTCGGCGGGTCCGTGCCGGCCGGGGCGCTGCCTGGAAGGCTGTCGTCGGCGCTGGCGGGGCTGGAGCCTGCGGGGCTGGTCAGCACCGAGCACGGCATGCTCCGCCTGCGCGGGCTGTGCCTGTCGGTGCAGGACGGCCTGCTGTACTTCTCCGACCTGCCCGCCCGCCGCCAGAACCTGTACTACGGAACTGACTCCCTTGCCCTGGCCTCCCGGCTGCAGGTCTACCCCGGCCCTGACCGGAGGGTCCTGGACGTGTGTGCGGGTCCGGGGATCCAGGGACTACTGTCCTCCAGATCTGGTGCGTCAGTCACTTTCGTGGAGGCTAATCCGCTGGCACTGAGCCTGTGCCGGTGCAACGTGAGGCTCAACGGGTTGCAAGGGCAGGCGGAGTTCGTGGGACGCCCGGTGGAGGAGCTGCACGGTGACGGGAGGTACGACTATGTCTTTGCCAACCCTCCCTTGATCCCCGTGCCCGGGCCGGTGGACTACCCCTTTGTGGGCGACGGCGGGCCGGACGGGCTGGCGGTGACCAGGAAGATTCTCGCCACCGCTGTGCCGCTGCTTGCCGAGGGCGGACGGCTCACCACCATCGGGATGTCCTCCGGCAGCGGGCAGCACTCCGCGGTGGAGGGCCTGGTCCACCAGGCCTCGCAGGAGTGGGAGGGCCTCTCCTTGTGCCTGGTCCTTCTTGGGCAGATCGACCTGGGGGAAGGCTCGGCGTGGTTGCACAGCATGCGGGACTCCGTTGCCCTGTACGGAGGGCCGGACATGCCCGCTGAGGAGCTGCTGGAGCTCTACCGGGAGCACTGCGGCACCGCCGTCTACACCTACGCGCTGTCAGTCGTGAACAGCGGGGCGTCATCCACGACCATCATCGGGCCGGTTGACTCGACGTCGGGGCAGACGCGCTGGTGGGTCTAGACGGGTCCTCCGGCAGGACGGCAGGCAGGTGCTTCACCCAGCGCCAGGCACGCGCCCACCACGCCTCCTCGCCCTGCAAGGAGGCGCCAGCGGCACGGAAAGGACGGCGGGCGGGTCCGCCCGCTGGCCGCCTGCGTGCTTGCCCGGGGAGCTGAGGGGGCTGCTACAGGTCGTCGAGGTACTGGGGCCGGGCCTTCATGGCGTGGATGACCAGCTCGTAGCCGTCGTCGTAGACGAGGGTGACGAGCTCCAGGAGGCGACCAGCCGGGTCGACAGCGATCATGAGCCAGCGGCGCGGGTCGTCCTCGTCGTCAAGAGGGCGTGAGCTCAGCACGTGGGCGGCCGCGTAGCGGACAGCGTCGTCATCGAGCCGGTCACGGCGGTAGTGCCTGCGCGCTGAGGAGCGCAGGTCAGGCACTGCCCACCCACTGGCGCACGGCGGCCCGGACCGCGTCCGAGCGCGTGGCCAGGCCCTCGGCCTCGGCCCTGGCCGTCAGGGCCGCGAGGGTGGCCTCGTCGAGACGGACCGGCACGACCGTTCCGGGGCCTTGTCCCACCGGTGGGCGGCCACGGCGCGGCCTGGGCAGCCTCGACAGGTCGTACCCGGCCTCGGCCTCGTCGGCCCAGGCCTGGATCTGCTCGTCGCTCACGGTCCTGCCGCGCAGAAGGTGCTCACCCACACCAGTAGTGTATACGAAACCCTGGTGGGGGTGAGCCGCTGCCCGTCACGACCGGCCCTCCTCCCAGGCGGCCGCCGTCACGCCCACCCGGTGGGTCCCCCTCACCCCCGTGCTGGGGCCACGGCAGAACGCCTGGGCCACGACGATACCGGAGTGGTCGTCACTGAGCAGGCCCGCCCGGACCAGACCGTCCAGGAGCGCCTTGGTGACCGGGTAGGCGTTGGGCGGGTCCGCCCTGGATGGCCCCCGGGGGCAGAAGGTGACCACAAAGTCACCACACACGCAGGGAGTCACAACAGGCGGCCAGGCGCACCCGCGTAGTCCCAGCGAGAAAGGGTCGCCGCCCGGCTGGCGGCGACCCTGGTGGTCGGGCTGGCGGGACTTGAACCCACGACCCCTGCTCCCAAAGCAGGTGCGCTACCAAACTGCGCCACAGCCCGGGGTGAGCCGCCTGGTGCCGCAGTGTGCGCGGCGCCAGGCGGCTTCTCAGAGCGGGTGACGGGAATCGAACCCGCGCCATCTGCTTGGAAGGCAGAGGCTCTACCATTGAGCTACACCCGCAAGTGACGGGGCGCTGCCCCGCATGCCTCCTCAGTACTCGATGAGGCCGGTCCTGTAGGCCTTGGCCAGGCGGGACGGCACCGTGATGTCCCGTCCGTTGACCCGGATCGTCTGCAGCCGAGGAAGCTTGGCCTTCCACTGCGAGCGACGGTTGCGGGTGTTGCTACGGGACATCCTCCGCTTCGGCACTGCCATGAGCCCGCTCCTCTCCTGCTAGGGGATCGTCGATCCACTGACATCGGGACAGTCGGACACTATAACGGCTCCTGCGGAGGCAGTTCCACCCCGTGGCGGGCTCCAGACGTGTGACGTCCCTCCCGTCCGGGGCTGCCTCTGCTGCCGGGAGGTCGGCTCTGGCTGACGTACCCCTGTCAGGGTGCTCTCGGCCCAGGGGCCCTCTATGGAACTTCCAGGCATCATGTCAGGCCGTTCTGTGGTAATGCGTTTTCGCAGGTCACGAGGCCAACTGTGTGCCGAGGGGGATTGGCGTGGCTGTCGATGGCTTGTTGACCCCTTGCCAACGTCTTGGTGATGAGGTATATTATTGCGTGTGAGGCCTTGGTGAGGCTCCCGTTGGGCGTGGTGACGGTTGTCTGTGCCTGGGCCACCACGTCATCAGTGCCGCTGGCGTGGTGGCCAAGGTGGTGCCTGGAGCCCTTCCTTGGCTGGGGCTGGTGGTCTCGGCGAGTGCGCGGTAGGTCCGTGCACCTATCCTTGAAAGGAGAGAGTCGTGGGTGGTCTTGTGCGTGGTGAACTCCTTGGGGCGGGGTTGCTTGTTGCTGCATTCATCCCAGTTCTTCTGTGGATGTTTGTGGTGTGCAGGAGAGGCACTCTCCCGCGTAGTGGGATTGTTGGTATACGGACGTGGAACGTCCTCAAGTCGGAAAGAACCTGGACGGAGATACACAGGCGTTATGCAGTGATATTCCTGGTGGACGGACTGTTGCTCGGCGTAGCCGCGCTTCTATTTTTCCTTGGTGGCATGTCTTTTATTGAGCCTGAGGTAGTTGGAGGTCAGCTCGTCTGGGTAGCGGTGCTAATAATTGTTGTCACAATTGTGTCTGCCATCTCTGCTGAGATACACGCATGGATTTTGAACCGTCAGGCTCAGCCTACGGGGGATGATGCGCGGGTTAAGTAGTGCTCTATGTGTTCTAGGAGAGGATCTACAGGAACTGATCGGGGTCAGATCCACGTGCAAGAGTACGTGAAGGAGAAAGGAGTGGGTAATCATGAGCCAGGAAAACAGGGTGCAGACAGACATGACGGACGGCTCTGAGGCGTCGTTTGAATTGCTGGTGCGTCTTCGGGAGGTGCTGGCGGAGTCCGCAGACGATCGGGAGGTCTTCGAGGAGGACCCACAGGCGTTCCTGTTCTCCTGCGGAACAGCACTTCTCCCCAGGGCGTCGCGTACCGAGATGGAACAACTGGGAGAAGTGCTGGAGTCCACCCCTCGGGGGATGCGCTACGTAGTGCTCGACAGCGTGGTGGACGACAGCGTCCCACGGGTCGCAGCCGACCCCAACAACCCTGACCCTCAAATTTTGGTAGCTCCGGTTGTGATAGTGAATTTGGCAGCTAACGCCAACGCTGTAGTCAACGTCAACGCGTGGGGTGCTGGCGCAGACGCCCCGGTTCTCGCGGATCGGAGTAGCCAGTACTCGGTAGTTGCGGACCGGTCGTTCTTCTCCAGCGCTGCGGCTCGCGACCTGGGTGAGGCGGGCTTGAGCGAGAACCGGGTGCGTGCACTGGTGCGCAGCGCCACCCGTCGGCAGGAGATCTCACCGGCCGCTGACGGCAGCGTGGTACTGACCTACCCCTACCACGGCCGCACTCTTGAGCTGGTCGGCAGGGTCGAGGGTCCCGTTCTGCACGTCACGGACGGCAGCCTCACCACCCAGGACACCCACGCGACCGCGCACGCGTAGGTGTTTCTTGCCCGCCCGCCCTGCGCCGGGAGTATCGCCTGATGGCGCGGCTGGGGCATGGGGTCACCTCAGAAGAGAGAAGACTGGACTGTGGGGCCACGCAGCCCTGCGGGGACCATCAAGGTCACGCTGTAGCCACCCGAGGGCGGCAGCCGGGCCGGTGGTCAGCTGAAGCGGGGGACCTTGGGTGGGGATCACCGGCGATCCTGCCCAAGGCCTTCCCGTGAGCACGAGGGTTGGGAGGGGCTTTGTTCCCGATGTGTCCCGGGAACTCACAGTGACGATCACGCGAGGCCTCATGCGGCCGTGGTAGTCTTTTAAATGATTTGATACCAATTGGCTCCGTCCGCGATCTTTCCTCCGCCTGCACAGAGGCTGGTGAGCCGGGACCACTGGGAGCACGGTGTTATGGCAAAGCATGTTGCGACGAGAGGCCGCTACCCTCCCCTCGCTCTGGCTCGCGTGCGGCGGGACCGCTCCACCAGCCTGCTAAGGCTGCGGTACATAGTTCCGCTGACGCTGCTCGTTATCGCCAACGTGCTGACAGTCATTATCCCCGGAACAACGGCGGGAACGCTCGCGGTGTTTGCCAGCGGGGAGGTGTACAGCGACTACCTGCTGGCCCTGGTCGCCGTGACCCTGGGCCAGCTGCTCTTCTCCTCGCTAGGCGGGTACATGCTGGCGAGATCAGCCCAGAACACGCTCCTGGAGATCCGCTCCTCCAGGCTCAGCCCCTACCTGTGGGCGTGCTTCAAGGAGGATGACCGTGAGACGCGCGCCGCCGACGGTGCCGCCCGCCTCGTCAACGACGCAGCCTCGGGAGTGGACTCGGGCCTGCTGTGCGCCACGCTGTTCTCCCGGTTCGTCATCGTCGGCAGTGTCAGCGCCTACGGCCTCATGAGGCTGAACATGTGGATTCTGCTGGTCGCGGTGACGGTGGCGCTGCTGTCCGCCGCGACCACGGGGTCCACCAGCCCAGCCTTGGCCACCTCGATCCGGCAGGTGCAGGAGGGGCAGGCGGACCTGATATCCCGCTACCGCGACGTGCTCTCCAAGTCGCCCTCAGTCGTCCTGGGCGACCGGGGGGACAGGGCAGTGGTCCTGGTACGTGACCGCGCGGAGGCGCTCAGGCGGATCGCGCTGCGGTACTCGATGATCACCTACCTCATCGGGCCCGCCACCTCCTTCTGGACCCTGACCGGGCAGCTGGCCGTCCTCCTGATCGGAGGCCGCTCGGTCCAGCAGGCAGAGATGAGTTTTGCCGAGTTCGTGGCCCTGTCGATGTACTACACCCTGCTGACACCCACCATCACCGCTCTGCCAGACTTCTGGTCCAAGCTGCTCGTGTTCCGGTCGGCACGAAGACGGGTGACAGAGTTTACGACCACTCCCGCCATAAGGCACAGACCTGCCACGAGCACGAGGACTGAGCCAGTCCGTCGGCTGGACCTGTATGCCCAGGGCAGACGGATCTGTTCGCTGGGCAAGGGAGACGTGCTTGTCGTCGAGGGGCGCTCTGGTGCCGGAAAGTCCTACTTCCTGAAGTCCGTCATCGGAACCCTGGAGACTGACGGGGCCAGCATCGTGCTTGACGGGCGCCACGCCAGGTCCTTCCTGTCGGCGCGGCGGCTGGGGGCCGTGTACTACGTGCCACAGGAGGCCCCCGTCGTCTTTGCCAGCCTCGACGACGAGCTGGGAGCTTCCCCTGACCTGCCAGCCGGGGAGAACAGCGGCCTTGCCAGGACCCTGCTCAGCATGACCGGCCTCAGCTACCGCCTCCTGCCTCCCTACGAGGGAGACATAGGATTTGGCGGCTCCGAGCTCTCCGGGGGCGAGAGGCAGCGCCTGTCGTGGGTGAGGGCGGCTTGCTCCCGCAGGCCCGTGGTTATCCTTGATGAGCCCACGGCACACGTCGACTCTGAGTACGCACACGTCTTTGCCGACATCCTCAGGTCCTACCTGTCCGACAAGATCGTTGTCATCGCCACGCACGATGAGATGGTCAAGTCGATGGCCCAGGTCAGGTACCAGGTGGTTCCTGCTCCCTCCGCCAATGTAAGCGCCACTGCGCACCCCCAGGGGTAAGGAAACAGGGGTAAGGAACCGCCTATGAGGCTGGGCGGCTGTGTGGATGTACGGCAAGGTCTCAGCGGCAGGTTGCCCCCTCCTCCGGAAGAGTGCCGACAAGCAGGTAGGCGTCAACGGCTGCCTCCACGCACTGACCGGCTCGTCCGTAGGCAGTGTGCCCGTGACGACCCACGTCAGCAGCCGACCGGAGTCGAGCTGCTCAGCCAGGGAGACGGACCACTCGTAAGGAGTAATGGGATCGCCCGTCGTGCCCACCACAAGGACTGGTGCAGCACCCTGGGCGTGCACCGGTGCGGGCGCACGCGTCCCGCCGTGTCCCCAGGCGGCGCACCCGGCCTCTGACCAGGCCAGGCTCTCGCCAAAGGTCGGTGATACCGCTTGCAGCTCGTGGTACTGCTGCGTCCACTCCTGTGCGGAGCCTGAGACGGGATAGTCCTGGCAGGTGACGGCGTTGTAGGCGCCAGCCAGCTCCTGGTTGCCAGACGTCAGCTGGTCGTGGAGCAGTGCGAAGGTGGAGCCGTCAGCCTCTGACACGGCCTGCGCCAGCGCGGTGGTAAGCACTGCCCAGTACTCAGGTGCGTACAGCATCCGCTTGATGACCAGGACAAGCTCGGTCCCGTAAACCTGACGCTGCGGGTCGGAGGTTGCCAGAGGTGACTGCGAGGCTGAGGAGAGCAGGTCCCGGACCTGCTGCACCCCTGCCTGGGCTCCTCCCGTCAGCGGGCATCCGTCTGCTGACAGGCAGTACTCCACGTAGCTTCCCAGCGCCCTCTCAAACGCGTACGCCTGGTCAAGGCGGGTCGCTGGCAGGGACAGGCTGGGGTCCATGGCGCTGTCCAGGACGAACCGGCCCACCCTGGAGGGGAAGAGATCAACGTAGGTGGTGCCCAGGAAGGTCCCATAGGAGTAGCCCAGGTAGTTCAGCACCTGGTACCCCGCTGCCGCGCGCAGCACGTCAAGGTCGCGCGCCGCCGACTCAGTGTCCACGTGATCGAGCAGGGCCACGGGATCGGTACCGGCCTCGCACCGCCGCCTCAGGTCCGTGTATCGGCGGGACACCTCGGCACGTTGCTGGTCCGCATCAGGGTCAGCGGCTGCCCCCACGGGCACGTCGGCCCTGTCGTCCGCGACCTCAGCACCGACAAGCGGGTCGATGCTGGGCGGGAGCTCCCTGCCGTCGTCGAGGCTCCACGTGGCGTTCTCAGCCAGGTCGGCGCCCGAGGCGTCACCGTCGCTGGCGGGGCACGTGATCGCCGTGGACGCCCCGACTCCACGCGGGTCGAACCCGATGACGTCGTAGGAGTGCTGCACCTCGGTGGACACGTAGTGGTCGAGCGACTCGACCAGGGCCACTCCTGAGCCGCCAGGGCCACCCGGGTTCACGAACAGTGCTCCCAGAGGACTGCCGCCCGTGTGCGCGCGCTTTTTGAGGGCAATGTCGATCACTGTACCCCCAGGATCGTCGTAGTCCAGAGGAACCTGTACCACGGCGCAGGTGAACGCTGTTGCTGCCTGTGTGCCAGCCAGTCCGTCGGTCGGCGAGCAGGGGTACCACTCCACCTCCTGGCTGTAGAACCTCTGAAGCTCCCCACCCGCCCCGTCGGCGGGCAGGGGAGCCCGGTGCGGCTGTGCGGCTGAGTGCGCGCGGGCACCTCCCGGGGTGCCGCGACGCTGTGCGGCTCTACGAGGGCGACTGAGCCGATAGTCAGGGCTAGGCACAGCAGCGGGGTAAGCCAGGCAGGCACCCGCAACGCTGCGGCTGTTGCAGCACTGCGCTCATGGCGTTGGGCGAAGGCAGCAGTGTGGGCTCTTGCACGTGCCCCAATAGTCAACGTGTCCATTGTCCGTCCTACGGCGGCAGGAGGCCTGACCGACACCTATGTCGATCATAATGTAAAAATATATGATGCGTTCCGTGCTGTCAACGCACATGCTGCGTCACTGCGCGAGACCACCAGGCGCCCGGCTGTGTCCAGCGTCATGGACCCGGGCCAGGGCGGATAGCCCCGTCGTGGCGGGCGTGCCCTAAGATGGCACGGATTGACGCCATGTCGTGTCCGCCGGATCGCCGGTACCGCTGAACGTACACACCTATTGGGAGCAGCCCTCGTGAAGACCACTGTCGACAACCTTGACCCCAGTCGCATCAAGCTGACCGTGGAGGTCCCCTACGAGGAGCTTCAGCCTAGCCTTGAGGCTGCCTACAAGGAGATCGGCTCCCAGGTCCAGGTGCCGGGGTTCCGCCCGGGCCACGTCCCCAACCGCATCATCGACCAGCGCGTGGGCCGGGCGGCCGTCATCCAGGAGGCCGTCAACAATGCCCTGCCGGACCTCTACCAGGACGCGCTGAAGACCTCTGAGCGGGTGCCGATGGTCCAGCCCGAGGTCGAGGTCGCCGAGCTGCCCAACGTCTCTGGTGCCAACGGCGGCCAGCTCGTCTTCACCGCTGAGGTCACGGTCCGCCCCGAGATCACCATCCCCGACCTGGACTCACTGGAGCTGACCGTGGACGCGGTCGAGGTCAGCGAGGAGGACGTCACCGAGGAGCTTGACAGCCTGCGTGCCCGGTTCGGCTCCCTGAAGTCCGTGAGCCGCAAGGCCAAGACCGGCGACTTTGTCACCATCGACCTCACGGCGGTCATCGACGGTGAGGAGGTGGACTCCGTCTCCGGCGTCTCCTACGAGATCGGCAAGGGCAACATGCTCAAGGGGCTGGACACCGCGCTGCGTGGCCTCAAGACCGGTGAGTCCACCACCTTCACCACCACGCTGGCTGGCGGTGAGCACGAGGGCGAGGAGGCTGACGTCACGGTCACGGCCTCCGCCGTCAAGCAGCGCGACCTCCCTGCGGCCGACGACGACTTCGCCCAGGAGGCCTCCGAGTTCGACACCATCGAGGAGCTGCGTGAGGACCTGTCCAAGCAGGTCGCCCAGCGCCGGACCAGCGAGCAGGCCGTGGCCGCCCGCGACGCCCTCCTGGAGGCCCTGCGTGAGGCCATCGACTTCGAGGTCCCGCAGGCCGTGGTTGACCAGGAGATCTCCCGCCACCTCCAGGCCGAGGGCAAGGAGGCTGATGACGACCACGCCAAGGAGATCCGCGACGACGTGGTCTCCAGCGTGCGCGACCAGATCATCCTCGACGTCCTCGTGGAGCAGGTGGAGGTCGGGGTCTCCCAGGACGAGTTGTGGGAGTTCCTTTTCCAGACCGCCCAGCAGTACGGGATGGAGCCCGCCCAGTTCATCCAGGGGGCACAGCAGGCCGGGCAGATGCCGAACTTCGTCGCGGAGATCGCCCGCAACAAGTCCCTGGCGGTGGCGCTGCGACGGGTGAGCGTCACCGACTCCGCAGGCCAGGCCGTGGACCTGACGGAGTTCATCGGCTCCGACGAGGCCGATAGCGGCGGCACGGGCAGCGAGACCAGTGACGAGACTGACGATGCTGCTGGTGACTCCGCTGGGGAGGATGAGGCCGCGCAGGCTGACGACATCGTCAGGACGGGCGGGCTTGTCTCCCAGCCTGACGCTCCTGCCGAGGGTGAGGACGTCGTCGAGGCCGAGGGCAGCCAGGACAGGGACTGAACTGACAGGACTGGTCGGGGACCGGTGCTGAGACGGTGACGCGGTGACAGGGCCGGGTCCGGCAGCGTGACACCACGCTGCTCGACGTTGCTGGACGGGGCCGGAGCCGACCACCCGTCTGCTTCCCGTGTTTTCCCGTGTTCTCGTGGTCGGGGTGCTCCCGGGAGCGCCTGGCAGGCTGCTCCCGGGATGCTCGACTCACTCCCGGGGGCTGGTCCTGTCCTCGACCATGACCAGCTGCATACGGCAGGGAGTGACCGCAGTCAGCGCGTGACGCTCGCCTGGGGCCAGGTAGATGACGTCGCCTGCGGCCATGCGTTCGGTGCGCTCGCCCACCGAGAAGTCCATCTCGCCCTCCAGGAGGGTGACCACCACAGCCCTGGGGGAGGCATGCTCGGTCAGGAGCTGCCCCGCGTCAAAGGTGAAGATGACGGTGCGCAGGGCGTCGTTGTTGACGACCACGCGCGAGGTGGTTGCCTCCTCGCTGATCGGCAGGGCCTCGTTGAGGCCCAGGCGGAACAGGGATTCAGAGACGGGTGTCGTAGGCATGGCGTCCTCTCATCGCTCGTGGCTCGTGGCTCGTCGTAATTGCCGGGTTGCCCGGTTGCCGGGCGCCTTGTGCGTTCGCGTGCGGGTACCTGCGTGCCGCACTCGGCGTGGCAGCCATGATATGAGTCGGCACGTCTGGGCTGTCCGCCTGGTCAACCTGCGCCGTGGGCGAAAAGCGTGGCAGCCCGGGCATGCTGGTTCTGGGGCGCGGGTTAGCGTTGGCGTGACCGACACTGAGAGGACTGACGTGAGCGAGCTCTACACGCCCGCCGCCCCCCGGGCGGCTGACGGCAACGTCGCGGGTCTCGGCCTGACCGACTCCATCTACAACCGCCTCCTCAAGGAGCGCATCGTCTGGCTCGGCTCCGAGGTGCGTGACGACAACGCCAACGCCATCTGCGCGCAGATGCTGCTGCTGGCTGCTGAGGACCCCAAGCGGGACATCTACCTCTACATCAACAGCCCCGGCGGGTCGGTGACCGCCGGGATGGCCATCTACGACACCATGCAGTACGTCCAGCCTGACGTGGTGACGGTGGCGACGGGCCTGGCCGCCTCCATGGGGCAGTTCCTGCTCTCGGCTGGCGCCAAGGGCAAGCGCTACCTCACCCCGCACGCCCGGGTGCTCATGCACCAGCCCTCCGGCGGTGCGGGAGGCTCTGCCACGGACATCCGTATCAACGCCGACCTCATCATCAAGATGAAGCACGAGCTGGCGGAGATCACCGCTGCCAACACCGGTCACAGCGTGGAGCAGGTCATCGCCGACTCCGACCGTGACCACTGGTTCTCCGCGCAGGAGGCCCTGGAGTACGGCTTCGTCGACCACATCGTGCGCTCAAGCCGGGAGATCGGCCAGCAGAACGGGGAGGACTGACCCATGACCACCCGTCCCTACTTTGAGGCCGCGGCCCGCCAGCTCGCCCAGGCGGCCACCATGCCCCAGTCCCGCTACGTCCTGCCCCAGTTCGAGGAGCGCACCGCCTACGGCTTCAAGCGCCAGGACCCCTACGCCAAGCTCTTCGAGGACCGGATCGTCTTCATGGGCGTCCAGGTCGACGATGCCAGCGCCGACGACATCATGGCCCAGCTGCTGGTCCTGGAGTCCCAGGACCCTGACGGCCTCATCACCATGTACATCAACAGCCCCGGTGGCTCCTTCACCGCGCTCACGGCGATCTACGACACCATGCAGTACATCAAGCCCCAGGTGCAGACGGTATGCCTGGGCCAGGCGGCCTCGGCGGCCGCAGTACTGCTGGCGGCGGGGAGCCCGGGCAAGAGGCTGGCCCTGCCCAACGCCCGGGTGCTTATCCACCAGCCTGCCATGGAGGGCATGCACGGCCAGGCCAGTGACATCGAGATTGTCGCCAACGAGATCGACCGTATGCGGACCTGGCTGGAGGACACCCTGTCCGCCCACACCGGTCGTGACCGCGAGGAGGTCCACAAGGACCTGGAGCGCGACACGATCCTCACCGCTGAGGCGGCCAGGCAGTACGGCATCGTCGACCAGGTGCTGAGCTCGCGCAAGGCGCCGTCGTCGCCGCACTCCTCCTGATCCTGTGCCCGGCTGACCCTGGTGCGCGGGGCGGGCCTGGAGGGGGATGACTCCCACCCAGGCCCGCCCCGTTCTTAGCCCTGATAGGCCCGGCGCAACTGGGCCACAGACCAGCGGTGGCGGCCAGCATGTGGGCGATTTCGGCTGTGGGTAGCCACAAGGTGAGGAACGTGGCATATTGCTTCTCAGACACGCCGTCGGGTCCCGGAAGCCTCCCGGGAGGGACCACCGTAGGCTGGCAGCGTGTCCCACCCCGCGCGGATTTGGTCGCAGTGAGTTTGGAGGAGATCCCCGGTGGCACGAAACGCTGAGAGTGTCGACCTGCTCAAGTGCTCCTTCTGCGGGAAGAGCCAGAAGCAGGTCAAGAAGCTCATCGCAGGTCCCGGAGTCTATATCTGCGACGAGTGCATCGAGCTGTGCAACGAGATCGTGGACGAGGAGCTGGGTGACTCCGGCGCGGGAGTGCCGCTGGAGCTGCCCAAGCCGCAGGAGATCTTCGACTTCCTCAACGAGTACGTGATCGGCCAGGAGGCCGCCAAGCGCGCCATGAGCGTGGCTGTCTACAACCACTACAAGCGGGTCCAGGTGCGTGAGCGCGCCGTGGCCGAGGGCGACGGCCTGGAGCTGGGCAAGTCCAACATCCTCCTGCTGGGTCCCACCGGGACCGGAAAGACGCACCTGGCCAGGACTCTGGCCCGACTGCTGGACGTCCCCTTCGCCATCGTGGACGCTACCGCCCTGACAGAGGCCGGGTACGTGGGCGAGGATGTGGAGAACATCCTGCTCAAGCTCATCCAGGCGGCTGACGGTGACGTCAAGCGGGCTGAGAAGGGCATTATCTACATTGACGAGATCGACAAGATCGGTCGGAAGGCGGAGAATCCCTCCATCACCCGTGACGTCTCCGGCGAGGGTGTCCAGCAGGCGCTGCTCAAGATCATTGAGGGGACGACCGCCTCGGTGCCCCCCGGCGGCGGGCGTAAGCATCCCCACCAGGAGTTCCTGGAGATCGACACCACCAATATCCTGTTCATCGCCGCTGGTGCCTTCGCCGGCATCGAGGACATTGTGCGGCAGCGCCAGCGCAAGGAGTCCGGGGCGCAGGTCGTGGGCTTTGGCGCCCAGCTGTCCGCTGTGGGTCGGGAGGACGTCCTCAACTCGCCTGTGCGCCCCGAGGACCTCCACACCTTCGGCCTCATCCCCGAGTTCATCGGTCGCCTCCCGGTGATCGCCACGGTCCAGAACCTGGGTGTCCCCGAGCTGGTGCGGGTCATGACCGAGCCCAAGAACGCACTGGTGGCGCAGTACAAGTACCTGTTCAGCCTCGACGGCGTGGAGCTGGAGCTGACCCGCGAGGCCGTGGAGGCTGTGGCCACCCTGGCCCTGAAGCGCCAGACCGGTGCCCGGGGGCTGACCTCTATCGTGGAGGAGGTCCTGGGCCAGGCCATGTTTGAGGTCCCCTCCATGCCGGAGGTCGGCCGCGTGGTCGTTGACGCTGACGCCGTGACAGGAGGCGGCAGGCCCAGGTACGAGGTCGGCGCGGGCACACTGAGCTCGACGTCAAAGGCAGGAGAGAGGACCCGCAGCGCATGAACGCTAACCAGGACAACGGCAGCCAGGCACAGGACAGGCAGGCTCACGGCTGGGACGTCCTGCCGGACGTGGAGGGCAGTCAGGCCACCATGATCAAGGACGTGCCTCCCGAGCTGGCCCGCTACCGGATGACAATCGACAACCTGGACGCTGCCCTGGTGCACCTGCTGGCCGAGCGCTTCCGCTGCACCCAGCAGGTGGGGCGGCTCAAGGCGGAGCTGGATCTTCCGCCCGCCGACACCGCCAGGGAGGCCCGGCAGCTGGAGCGGCTGAGGTCCCTGGCTGCCGACTCCGGCCTGGACCCGGCCTTCGCCGAGAAGTTCTACGCCTTCATCCTCGCCGAGGTGATCCAGCACCACCAGGAGATTCGGTCCGGAGGAGGAGCCTGGGGGGCATCCTGAGGAGCTCACCCGGTGGGACTCGTCGGGGACGGCGCCAGCCGGGCTCGTGCGGAGGCTGCGGAGGCCATGATGTCATAGGTATGACGTCTCATAGGCATGACGTCATACGGACTTATGCAGACAGGGGGCGGGCGTAGAGCTCGTCAATCTCTGAGGCAAACCGCCGGTGGGCCTCCTCCCGGCGTACCTTGAGCGAAGGCGTGAGCAGGCCGTTGGCCACTGTGAAGTCCGTGGGCAGGACGCTGAAGGTACGGATGGACTCCGCCCGGGACACCGCCTGGTTAGCCCGGGTCACGGCCCTCTCCAAGGCGGAGCGGACCCTGATGTCCCGGGCGGCCTGCGCCACGTCCATCTCCTCCAGGCCGTGGTTGTGCAGCCACTGCGGCAGCATCTCCGCGTCCAGACAGATGAGAGCCCCGATGCAGGGGCGGTTGTCACCCACGACCAGGACCTGGCTGACCAGGGGGTGGCCTCGCAGGCGGTCCTCCAGGAGGCTGGGGGCGACGTTCTTGCCTCCAGCGGTGACGATGATCTCCTTCTTGCGGCCGGTGATCCTCAGGAAGCCTCCCTCCTCGATAGAGCCGAGGTCACCGGTGGCTAGCCATCCGTCCCGGGTCAAGGCCGCTGCGGTCGCCTGAGGGTCGTCGTGGTAGCCGCGAAACGTACCGATCCCTCTGACCAGGATCTCTGCGTCCTCGGCCAGGCGCACCGAGCAGCCGGGCAGCGGGATTCCCACCGTACCGATGCGGGTGGTACCGGGTAGGTTGACTGTGCAGGGACCCATGGTCTCGGTCAGGCCGTAACCCTCCAGCACGTTGACGCCTGCACCCCGGTAGAAGTGGCCTAGCCTCTCGCCTAGGGGACCCCCTCCGGAGACCACGTAGCGGACCCGGCCGCCCAGCACCGAGCGCAGCCGGGCGAAGACAAGACGGTTAAAGGCCGTGTGCTGGGCGCGCAGTGTCGGCGAGGGTCCCTTGGCGGTGTCCAGGGCACGTGAGTAGGCGATCGCGGTCTTGGCAGCCAGGCGGAAAACCTTCTGCCTGGTGCCGACGGCCCGGGCGTCCGCGGCGTTGTAGATCTTCTCAAACACCCGGGGAACGGCCAGGACAGCAGTAGGCTGGAAGGACTCCAGGTCGGGGACCAGGTTCCTCACGTCGGGTGCATGCCCCAGAACGCCAGCCTGAGAGCACACCACCGCGATCTCCAGGAAGCGTCCCAGGACGTGGGCCAGCGGAAGGAAGAGCAGGATCCGTACATCGGGGCCGCCCAGAACCTCCGGGACGTGTGCGCAGGCGTTGACGCACAGGTGGACGAGGTTGCCGTGGGTGAGCTCGGCACCCTTGGGTCTGCCCGTGGTGCCGGAGGTGTAGACGACCGTAGCCAGCGTGTCAGAGGTCAGGGCGGCGCTGCGCCGGTCGAGCTCGGCGGCCTCCACGCTGCGTCCTGCGGCCACCAGGGAGGGGAGGGCCTCCCGCTCAGTGCACAGGACCGTCAGGTGCGCCAGGTGGGGCTGCGAGGCCTTGATCGAGTCGACCATCACCTCCATGGCCCGGTTCTCCACCAGGAGCAGGCGGACGTCGGAGTCGGTCAGGATCCACTGGACCTGCTCGGCCGAGGAGGTCTCATAGACCGGGACAACAACCAGCCCGCCTCCCAGGCCGCGAAGTCCATGAGGGTCCACTCGTAGGAGGTACGTGCCATGATGCCCACGGCGTCACCGGGCTGCAGTCCCGCCGCGACCAGGCCCGCGGCCACCTCCCTCACGTGGGTACGGAAGGCTGCGGCGCTCATGTCCTGCCAGCCGCGCCCGAGGGCGGTCTTGCGGGACACCAGCGCCCCTCGGGGCTTCGGCTGACCCGCTCGGCCAGGGCCCAGGGGCAGGTCATCCCGGGGTGGGCGGCGACCAGGGGCTCGGTGCTGAGCTCACGCACGGGACCGCCGGGAAGGCGGACGCCCTCCGGGGCGTGGTGTCGTCATGGGTCATGGCGGCAAGTATGCACGCTGCGCTCAGCCCTCGGTCGGCCCCTTCCCGGAGGAGGCATAGATCTGTGACACGACCTCACCGTGCGCACGGAGCACCTCTGTGCGCCTGACCTTGAGCGAGGGCGTGAGCAGGCCGTTGGTCTCGGTGAAGTCCGTGGTCAGCACCCGGTAGGTGCGGATGGACTCGGCACGTGAGACCACCTCGTTGGTGCGGGCCACGGCGCGGTCCAGCGCGGCCAGCACCCGGGGGTGGGAGGCAGCCTCGCTCACGCCCATCTTGGGCAGGCCGTGGTTGTGCAGCCACTGTGGCAGCATCTCGGCGTCCAGCGTGATGAGTGCGGAGACGAAGGGCTCGCCGTCGCCCACGACGACGACCTGGCTGACCAGGGGTGGCCTCGCAGGCGGTCCTCCAGGAGGCTGGGGGCGACGTTCTTGCCTCCTGCGGTGACGATGATCTCCTTCTTGCGGCCGGTGAGGCGGACGTGCCCGTCCTCATCGACCGTTCCCAGGTCGCCGGTGCGGAACCATCCGTCAGCGGTGAAGGCCGCCGCGGTCGCCTCGGGGTCGTTGTGGTAGGCGGAGAAGACGCCCAGACCCCGGGTCTCGACCTCGCCCTCCGGGCTGACCCGGATCTGGTTGCCACACACCGGTGGTCCTACGGTACCGATCTTGTTGAGCCAGGTGGCGTTGACGCATACCGGGCCGATGGTCTCGGTCAGGCCGTAGCCCTCCAGGATGACCAGGCCGATACCGCGGTAGAAGTGTCCCAGGCGCTCGCCCAGGGGGCCGCCCCCCGAGATGACGAACCTGGCGTTGGGGCCCAGCAGGGCGCGGATCCGGCGGTAGACCAGCCTGTCCGCCAGGACCCGGGAGCTGCGCAGGGCGCGGGAGGGGCCCTGTGGGGTGTCCAGGGAGCGGGAGTAGGCGATAGCGACCCTGGAGGCCCAGCGGAACAGCCGGAGTCGGGCGCCGCTGCCCGCCGCGGCGTCGGCGGCGTTATAGATCTTCTCCAGCACGCGTGGGACAGCCAGCACGTAGGACGGCGCGAAGGACTGCATGTCTGCCAGGAGCGTGCTGACGTCGGGGGTGTGCCCCACCACGCCGTCGCCCGCCAGGGAGAGCAGCTGCAGGCAGCGGGCGTAGACGTGGGCCAGGGGCAGGAACAGCAGCAGGCGCACCTCGCTGCCTCGCAGGACGGCAGGCAGGTAGCGCACCCCGTGGTGGGGGATGCCGACCGCGTTGCGGTGGGTCAGCTCGACCCCCTTGGGGCGGCCGGTCGTGCCTGAGGTGTAGATGATGGAGTAGAGGTCGTCGCAGCGCAGTGCCTCGGAGCGCTCGTCCACCTGGGCCAGGCCGACGCTCCTGCCGACCTCGATGAGGTTGGCGACGGCGTCGGCGTCCAGGGCCATGACCTGGACCTCGTGGCCCACCTCTCGGGAGGCCTCGTGCACCAGGTCCGACATCGCGCCCGTCTCGGTCACGACCAGGCGTACCTGAGCGTCGGAGACGATCCAGCGGACCTGCTCCGCCGAGCTGGTCTCGTAGATCGGTACTGACACCAGGCCCGCCCGGGCGATGGCCATGTCCAGCAGGAACCAGCTGTAGGAGGTGCGGGCCATGATGCCCACGCGCTGGCCCGGCTCCAGGCCCATGCTGATGAGGCCTGCGGCCACCTGGGCAACCTCGTCGCCAAAGGCCCTGGCGGACACGTTGCGCCAGCCGCCGCCCAGCGGGGACCTGCGCGCCACCAGGGGACGGTCGCCGCTGCGGGAGACGCGCTGGGCCAGCAGCCAGGGAACCGACCAGTGCGCCTCAGGCTCGAAGGGCACATCGGTGGCACTGACGCCGTCAGTCAGGGAGTGCGGGTAGTCCTGTGGCCGTGCGGCCTCCAGGCTGGGAACGGGGCGAGTGATCACTCGTATATTGTGGCAAGAGCACTCTCCTGCCGAGGCGGCCTGGGGTGAGAGAACCGCGGCGTCCTTATGGAGAAATTCACAGCCGCAGGTCCTTGAGGTTTGGGGGAGCACGGGAGGCGTGCGGGACAGGCGTGGTTCCGGCACCCGGTGAGCCCTGCCTCTGCCTGAGAGCGGTCCGGGTCCGGCCGGGTCCTCCCAGGCCTGGTCGGCACGGTGGCGGCCGGTGCCGGTGCTGGTGCCGTGGTCGAGTTGCCCGGGCACATCAGTGTGTGTACCCTCTGACTGACGCGTCGACGCGCGTCGATATCCAACGACACCCAAGGGGATCTGCGCTGCTGCCGGTCCTGCCTGTCGCTTGTTTCAAGGAGGAAACATGGTCACTCTTCCCCGTCGTCGCTTCATGCAGGGCTCCGCACTGGCCGCCGCTCTCGCTGCTGCGGCAGCCTGCTCCAGCGGCTCAGGTAGCTCGGGGTCCTCCGGGGGCTCCGGGGGCGAGGTCGCTTTCGAGGGCACTGGGCCGATCACGTGGGTCCAGGGCAAGGACAACTCCGGCGGGATGGTCCAGAAGCGTATTGACGAGTGGAACGAGCTCTACCCCGATGAGAAGGTCACTCTCATCGAGCTGTCCGCGGAGGCCGATCAGCAGCGCCAGTCCATGGTCCAGAACGCCCAGACCAACTCCGAGGCCTACGACGTCATCTCCGTGGACAACGTGTGGGTCTCGGAGTTCGCCGCCAACCAGTGGATCGTGGAGCTGCCCGCAGACGAGCTCAAGAACGATGACATTATCCAGCCCGTGTGGGACACCGGCGTCTACATGGACAGGTTCTACGCCATGCCCTTTGCCACCGACGCGCCGGTTATGTTCTACCGCAAGGACCTCCTGGAGGAGGCTGGGGTGGAGGTGCCCACCACCTGGGAGGAGGTCACCGCTGCGGTCGACGCCGTGCGTGCGCTGCCCGGGCACGAGAACATCGGGGGCTTTGGCGGGCAGTGGGCCAAGTACGAGGGCCTGACCTGCAACATCTCCGAGTTCATCCACACGGCGGGAGGTGCGTTCTACGACGACGAGGGCAACCTCGTCATCAACACCCCGGAGACGGTCGCCGGGGTCAAGGCGGCTATCGACGCCTTCAGCGGCGACTACATCCCCACCAAGGCCCTGGAGTGGATGGAGGAGGACGGGCGCAACGCCTTCGAGAGCGACTCCCTTCTCTTCTACCGGCAGTGGCCCTACCAGTACGCCAACAACCTGGAGAACCTCGGTACCGACAAGTTCGACGTCGCCGCGCTGCCCACCATCGGCGGCAACGCCTTTGTGCCCACCCTGGGTGGGCACAACTGCGCTATCACCACCAACTGCCAGAACAAGGCGACCGCCCTGAAGTTCATCAAGTGGTTCACCTCCGAGGACTCCGAGCGCTACGCCCTGGACACCCAGACCCTGGCACCCATCCTCGGCTCCCTCTATGAGGACGAGGAGATGCTGGAGAAGTTCCCCTACCTGCCGATCCTCAAGGACTCCCTGGACGCCGCCAAGGGCAGGCCGCAGGCGGTGGCCTACGGTGACGTCACCGCCGCGATCCAGGACGCGGTCTACCCCGAGCTCCAGAAGGGCGGGTCCGCTGAGGACGCGGTGGCCGCCCTGGAGTCCCGGCTCAAGGACCTGGCCTGAGTCAGCCTGCGCTGCCCGGGACACTCGGCCCGGGCAGCGCAGGCGGCCCTGGTCACCCCCTGGTCATCGTCGTCTCACCGGTAGCACGCAGGCAGCCACGCAGGCAGCAAGGACACTTATGACAGCCACAGCCACCGACGCGCCCGCCCAGCCACGGGCTCGCAGGTCGCGGTCCAAGAACGCCAGGGCGCAGTCGCGCCTGGCCGCCATCCTCATCACCCCGACCATCCTGGTCCTCTCCGTCGTCATCATCTTTCCCGTCTTCCAGTCCATCCAGCAGTCCTTCCGCGGCCGGGCAGGCCTGGACCCGGAGACCGGATTCGTCTCCGACACCGAGCCGTTTGTCGGTCTGGACAACTACACCTCCGTCTTTACCTCAGGCGGTGAGCGCTTCTGGCCTGCCCTGTACAACACCACGCTCTTCGGTGTGGTCACCGTCGTCCTGGAGACCATCCTGGGCGTAGCCATGGCGCTCATCATGCACAGGGCGATGAGAGGACGGGGCATCGTACGCGCCTCCATCCTCATCCCCTGGGCGATCCCCACCGCCGTCTCGGCCATCCTGTGGGGATGGATCTTCAACCAGGAGGGCGTGGCCAACGCCATCTTGGGGCAGCACATCATGTGGGCCTCGGGGGACTGGAGCGCCAAGTGGGCCATCATCATCGCCGACGTGTGGAAGACCGCCCCCTACATCGGCCTGCTCACCCTGGCCGGCCTACAGGTCATCCCTGACGAGGTCTACGAGGCGGCCAAGATCGACGGCGCCAGCGCGTGGCGGCGATTCACCGCCATCACCCTGCCGCTGGTCAAGCCCGCCCTGGTGGTCGCCGTGCTCTTCCGCACCCTGGACGCGCTGCGCATGTTCGACCTGCCCTACATCCTCGTCGGCCCCAGGAGGTCAAGCGTGGAGACCCTGTCCATGCTGGTTCAGGACGAGGCCTCCAACCTGCGCTACGGAAGCGCCGCCGCCTACGCCGTGATCCTGTTCCTGTACGTGTTCATCATCGCCTTCGTGTTCGTCAGGGTCCTGGGTGCGGACCTAGGAGCCTCCACCGAGCCGCCTCGCCGCAGCCGGGGGACCAGGCTTTCCGCCTCCGCCTTCCTGCCCGGCTGGCGCTCGGGCGGGGCCGACTCCCGCAGGATGACACCGGGGCCACCCACCACACCCTGACGACCAGCACCACCACGGCCAGCACCACGGGGAGGACAGCATGAGTACCGCAGCCACGGCAGCCCGGACGGCAGCCTCACGGGCGGGGCGTAGCCGGAGAGGCCCCTGGAGAGCGGACTGGGGCAGCTCCTGTCCACCGGGGGATCATCCTCATCGTCATCTACTGCCTGGCGCCCTTCTACTGGATGTTCGTGTCCTCCCTGAGGCCTGACTCCGAGATCTTCGACAACACCTGGTGGCCGGCCAACCCCTCCCTGGAGAACTACCTGGCCGTCTTCTCCTCCAGGAACAACTTTGGCTCCGGGCTGCTCAACTCCTTCATTGTCTCGGTGACGGTGACCGTGGTGGCGCTGGCCGTGGCCACCTTCGCCTCCTACGCGCTGGCCCGCCTGGACTTCCGGGGCAAGGGGATGCTGCTCATGCTGGTCATCGCCACCGCGATGTTCCCGCTGGTGGCCATCATCGTCCCCCTGCTGCGCAACTTCTCCGCCTGGGGGTGGACCGACACCTACCAGGCGATGATTATCCCCGACCTGTCCTTCTCCCTGCCCCTGGCCGTGTGGAACCTGACCAGCTTCTTCAGGCAGATGCCCCAGGAGCTGGAGCAGGCCGCCATGGTGGACGGCTGCACGCCGGGGCAGGCCTTCCGCCGGGTCATCCTCCCCCTGGCGGCACCGGGCATCTTCACCACGGCCATCATCATCTTCATCGGTGCGTGGAACGAGTTCCTCGTGGCGGTGACCATGATCCAGGAGCCCTCCATGCAGCCGGCCACGGTGCTGCTGTCCAAGTTCACCGGCGCCTCCCAGTTCAACACGCCCTTCGGCTCCCAGATGGCCGCCGGGGTGGTCATGACCCTGCCGCTGGTGGCCATGGTGCTGCTCTTCCAGCGTCGGATCGTGGCCGGCCTGGCCGCAGGAGGCGTCAAGTAGGACCCACAGCTGTCCGGCTCCTCGGTGGTTGTCCGCTGCCCCCGACCCGCTTGCTCCTTGGAGAAGAGATGACCCGCTCTGCCGCACTGCTGGCCCGCACCGACCAGGACGCCTGGTGGCGCGACGCCGTCATCTACCAGATCTACCCGCGCTCCTTTGCTGACGCCGACGGTGACGGCATAGGGACCTGCCCGGTATCCGTGCCCGTGTGCCCCACCTGGTGGACCTGGGCGTGGACGCGGTGTGGCTGTCCCCTTCTATCCCTCCCCGCAGGTGGACGCCGGCTACGACGTCAGCGACTACTTCGACGTCGCCCCGAGTACGGGACCCTGGAGGACTTCGACGCCCTGGTGGCGGACCTGCACCAGGCCGGCATCCGCGTGGTGGTCGACCTGGTGCCCAACCACACCTCGGACCGCCACGAGTGGTTCCGTGCCGCCCTGGAAGCGGGACCCGGGTCCCGCGAGAGGGACCGCTACCTGTTCCGCCGCAGCCCGGGTGCGGCGCCCAACAACTGGGGCTCGCTGTTCGGTGGTCCCGCCTGGCAGCAGGTAGAGCCGCTGACAGGGCGGGGGCAGGATCGGGACTGGTGGTACCTGCACCTGTTCGCTGCCGAGCAGCCCGACCTCAACTGGGACAACGAGGAGGTCCGCGAGTACTTCCGCCGTGTCCTGCGTTTCTGGGTGGAGCGCGGTGTGGACGGCTTCAGGGTGGACGTGGCCCACAGCCTGGTCAAGGCGGAGGGGCTACCTGACGACGAGATCGGTCCGGACCGGTGGAGGGCCGAGGAGGACGCAGTGGGGGAGTCCCCCGCAAAGCAGCCGGACGTCGGCCCCGCCTTCAACCAGCCCGGGGTCCACGAGGTCTACCGCGAGTGGCGCTCGCTCCTCGACACCCTGGCCCCCGACATACTCCTGGTCGCCGAGGCCTGGGTCCAGCCCGAGGAGGAGGCCGCCCTCTACGTGCGCGCCGACGAGATGAGCCAGGCCTTCAACTTCGCCTTCCTGCAGGCGGGCTGGGACGCCGCACGGATGCGGCAGGTCATCGACTCCTCGCTACGGGCCAACGACGCCGTGGGGGCACCCACCACCTGGGTACTGTCCAACCACGACGTGGTGCGCCACACGACCCGCTTCGCCTACCCGCCCGGCACCAGGACCGACCTGGGGATCGGTGCGGGCGACCCGCAGCCTGACACCGCCCTGGGACTGCGCCGGGCGCGCGGGGCCACCGTCTTCATGCTGGGGCTGCCGGGCAGCGCCTACCTCTACCAGGGGGAGGAGCTGGGCCTGCCCGAGCACACCACGATGGAGGACTCCGCGCGTCAGGACCCCACCTGGAGCCGTACGGGGCACGTCGTGCGCGGCCGGGACGGGTGCCGGGTGCCGCTGCCGTGGTCCCAGGACGGACCTGCCTACGGGTTCAACGACACCGGCCGCAGCTGGCTGCCTCAGCCCCAGGGGTGGGGTGAGTACGCCCCGGGAGCCCAGGAGGGGGAGCCGGCCTCCACCCTGGGCCTCTACCGCCGCACGCTGCGGCTGCGCCGTGAGTTGGGGCTGGGACGCGGAGGGGTGAGCTGGCAGGAGGCACCTGAGGGGGTCCTGTCGCTGCGCAACGGGGCTACCGCCGTCGTGCTCAATACGACGGACACGGAGATTCCGTTCAGCAGTCTCGGAGGGAGTGGTCGTCTGGTTCTCACCTCCTGGGGTGAGGATGAGGGCCAGGCTGCCGACGGGCTGGTACTGCCTGCTGGCTCGGCCTGCTGGCTCCAGTCAGCCGAGTCGCCCCGAGCCCAGTGACCGGGTGCTAGGCCGGGTTCGTCTGCACCTGGTGGCCCACTGGTTGCGATGGCCTGGAGGCGGTTGGGGCCGGCCTGTGCCGATCCGCCCGGAGGCGGCTGCCTCGTCCTCAGGGGTGGCACCGTGGGGAACGCGAGCCTGTTGAGCCTGTCGAGGAGGTGCACTGTATGGTGGCTACCCGTGCCGACGTCGCCAGAAGGGCTGGCGTCTCACCGTCCACGGTCACCTACGTCCTCACCGGTGAGCGCCCCACCCGTAGGCAGACTCGTGAGCGCGTCATGCGGGCGGTGCGTGAGCTCGGATACCAGCCCAACACGGCCGCGCGGTCGCTGGCCTCCCGCGTCCCCCGCTCGGTCGGGGTTCTCTTCCGTATGGAGCGGGCCGGCATCGACCTGTCGGACCTGGACTACGTGGACGGGGTGCGCTCGCGGCTGGAGTCCGAGGGCATCCAGGTCTCGGTGCCGGTGCTCCACCGTGACAGCCTCCTGGGTTCCCTGCGCGGCCTGGTGCGTTCCCAGACGCTGGACGCGGCTGTGCTCATGGACGTGACCGTGGGGGACGAGCGGGAGCGGATGCTGCTGGACGAGGAGATGCCCACCGTCCTCATCGGCACCTCCCGGCAGGAGGGCGGGGCCCCGAGCGTGGACGCTGACTTTGAGCAGATGGCTGAGCTGACCGTGAGCCACCTGGCGGGCCTGGGGCACCGACGCCTGGTGTTCCTCATGCGCGGTGACAAGACGCAGAAGGCTAACGCCTACCAGGCCCAGCGCCGTGCCCTGCGCCAGGCGGCGCGACGCCGGGGCCTGTTCCACCTGGAGGTTCCTGTGCCTGAGAACGTGGCGCAGGGGCTGCGGGTCCTGGACAATGACACGCTGGTGGAGGGGTGCACCGCAGTGGTGTCGAATAACCCGGAGGCGATGGGTGGCCTTGTTGCCGCGGCGCTGGCGCGCGGGCTGAGCATCCCTGAGGGCTTCTCCCTCATCAGCCTGGGGGCGACGGGGTTCCGGGACGTCCAGGAGAGACTGGTTAGCGAGGTCAGCGTGGACCGCGCGGCCATGGGCTGTGCTGCCGGGGACCTCATGGTGCGCGTCAGCGCCGAACCGACCTTCTGCGAGCACACCCTCATGGACGGGATTCTCTATGACCACGGCTCGACGGCGCCCCCGTGGCCCCGGCGGGGCTGAGGTGTGGTGGACCCTCTCGAGGATGGTGGGGCTGGGGCATCTCATCGGGTGAGGTCGGGGTCGGGTCTTAGCGGCCCAGGCCTCGGTTGCGTCGGTGTTTTCTGGTGGGGGTCTGGCGTGGGGTGGGGGGCTCCTGGGTTATTCGGGCGGCTCGGGCCTTGATGTCGGCCAGGACCTCCTCGGGGGTGATCTTGTGGCCCGGCCTGCCCGCCCGGGACGGCCTGGGGCCTGCCTGGGGCTGTGGCTGTGCTGGTGGCGTTCGTACGGCGGTGGTGGGCGGGTGGGGGAAGGAGGCCTCGCGCAGGCTGGCGGTGCGGGCGAGGTCGGTCCCGGTGGGTGCCTCGCGCCGGTCCTGGGCCACGTGGGACGCGATCTTGGCCAAGACGTCCTCGCGGGTCAGCGGCCGCGACGGCTGACCTGGGGCGGCACCCGTCTGGGGCGGCTGGCCTGCACGGGGCTGGGCCGTCTGGGGCGGCCGGGTCGTGGCCGAGGGCGCGGGCTCTTGCGCGGGTGGTGGGTGCCAGGGTGGGTGGCCTGCGGCGATGGTGGCGGCGACGTGGCTGGGGGTCCACGGCGGCCCCGGGGGCTGGTGGCAGCCCTCTGGGCCTGGGTGCGCGGCTCCAGGTGGGTGCGCCCGTGTCGCAGGTCCTGAGCCAGGTCGGGGGAGCCGGTGAGGACGGCGCGCACCAGCAGGCGCACCCGGGAACGCTGCTGCGGGGGACCTGGAGGGCGGCCTGCTCCAGGACCGCCACCATGGGCTTGTTCTGGCCGCCGATGGAGGAGTTGACCGCCCCGTGGCCCAGGGAGGGCCAGCCCCCGGCGGTGGTGGCGGGCTGGGAGGGGCCGAAGGTGACCTGGTCGGACTCGTGGAGCACCACCAGCGCCCGGTCCACCTCCCGCGTCGCGGCCCGCGCGTCCTCCCGGGAGAACCGGTGCACACGCCGCAGGTCGCCCACGACCTCCTTCATGAAGTTCTTGCGGGAGTCCCTGGTGGCCTTGGAGGTGGGCTGGCGGCCCTGGGCGCGGTAGGTGCGGATGCCCTCCAGCAGGCGCTCCGCCGACAGCAGGGACAGGGCCGAGAGCTGGCGGTCCAGCTGGCGGGTGAACTCGGAGGCCAGCTCCTGGGTGGCGGGCTGGTAGCCGGTGTGGAAGAACACCTCCACAGGCACCGCCGAGTGCCATGCCAGCGGACTGTCAGGCGCCGCCACCGACCCCTCCCACACCAGCACCGCCTGCCCACCAGCCCGCCCTGGGGTGAACATGTCAGAGGCCACCAGGGCCGCGCCATCGCCGCCGCTGCTGTGGCCGGGGGCGGGGCCGGGCCGCCACCGGCCCCGCCGCCAGGGGTGGCGGGACCAGCAGCGGCGGTGGTGGGGGCGGTGGGGCGCCCGCGCCTGCGGAGCCGGTCCCGCCAGCGCCCGGCCATCAGGAGTCCGTCCCCGGGGCGGGACCGGTGCCACCAGGGCCGCCGGGACCGCCGGGGCCACCGGCACTGCCCGGGCCGCCGCCTGTCTCGTCGCTGCCACCGGTGCCCGGGCCGCCCGCGGCGATGCTGGCGGCGACCTCGGCCGCTGCGGCGGAGAAGTCCTCCACCAGGGTGTGCTCCTGGGCCTGGGCCAGAAAAGTAAGGTGCGCGACCGCGTCCTCAATACCCACCTGGTCCAGGCTGACCCTCCCGGTGAAGCAGTAGGCCGGGGTCAGCCCGTAGACCTGCCCCGCCCCCAGGACCCCCAGGTGCTCGATCGCCCAGTCCACCACCAGAACACCCGTGTCGTCGTCCTCGTCCAGGTCCTCCGACGGGGAGGTCAGCGCAATACAGCCCATGCGCTCACGCATCACCGGGTCGGCCATGTCCCGGGCACTGCCCGCGTGGGGACGCACCCACCCCAGGGCGGGATTGACGTCCAGCGCGGGGCCGGAGACCTCCCCCCACAGCTGCATCTCGCCCGTGGCGTTGCGGGCCAGGCACCACCACCGCTGGCTGGGGAACGGCACCTCCGTGCCCTCCAGCCACGCCTGGACCACCGGGGCCCACCGGAAGGGATCAGTGAACCACCACCGCCCCTGCCCGAACCCGTCGAAGCCGAACCGCTCCCACAGGTGCAGCACCGAGGCGGGCAGCACACCGCCGAAGTAGCCCACGTGCTCGGCGGTGACGGGGGCACCCACACCCATCGGCGCGTACCCCTCCTCCACCAGGTCGTCCATGTTGGCGTCCACCCACTCAGGCGTGGCGTGCAGCCACGCCTCGTCCCACTCAGCCCTGCTCATCCGCATGACCAGACCGTAACCCCCACCACACCACCACCACAACCCCCAGGCACAAGACCCACCCCAGGCACCCCAGACAGGGGCACCCCCACGCGACCCGCACCTGCGCGACCAGCGCCACCGCCCCGGCGTCACGACCCCACCCCGGCTCGTCGGGGCCACCATCCCCGCCCGGGCCGCCGCCTGTCCCGTCGCTGCCACCGGTGCCCGGGCCGCTTGCGGCGATGCTGGCGGCGACCTGGGCGGCGGCGGCGGAGAAGTCGGGGCCCAGGACGTGGTCCTGGGCCTGGGCCGGCCTAGGACCGGGCTGGCCGGGCCGGTGCCTCACCCAGCTCGACGGAGCGGACCCGCACCGGTACCTCCCCGTGACTGTTACCAGCCTCAGCGCCCTGGCTCGTGGCACCGGTGTCCGGGCTGTCGGCAGCCGCAGTACCGCTGTCAACAGGCTCAGTGGCTACGTCCGCGCCCTGGACCGCCCCGGCGACCTTGACGCTGAAGGAGCCGGTGACCTTGGCGGCCTCCACCAGGTCGGAGCGCACCGCCTCCACGGCTGGCTCGTAGTCGGCAGCGACCTCCAGCACGGCGCTGAGGATCGGGGTCCTCTGGCTGGTCCTGGCCTCCGACTTCACCCGCCGCAGCGCGGCCAGGACGGTGCCCGCCTGGGACACCAGGGTGGAGTCCGCACCCTGAGCGGCCTGGCGCAGTGGTGCCGCCTCAGGCCAGGCGGAACGGTGCACCGAGCCCGTGCGGTACCAGCTCCACACCTCCTCGGTGGCGTAGGGCAGGAACGGGGCGAGCAGCCGCACGAAGGTGTCCACCGCCAGCGCCAGGGTGGTCCGGGCGCTGCGCACGGCACCAGCCGTGTGGGTGCCCTCGGCGTCGTTGGCACGGTCCTTGACCAGCTCGATGTAGTCGTCGCAGAAGGTCCAGAAGAACGACTCGGTGACCTCCAGGGCGCGGGCGTGCCCGTAGCTGTCGAAGGCGGTGGTCGCCGCCTCCACCACATCTGCCAGCGCCGCCAGCACGGCCCGGTCAAGGGGCTCGGTCACCTGGGAGGCGTCCAGGCTGGGCGCGGGTGCGGCGGCACGGGCCTCCTCGTCGGCGTCCCAGGGGATCCCCATGGACAGGGCGAACTTGGAGGCGTTGAGGATCTTGATGGCCAGGCGTCGGCCGATCTTGATCTGGGACTCCTCGAAGGCCGCGTCCAGGCCCAGGCGGGCCGAGGCCGCCCAGTAGCGCACGGCGTCGGCGCCGAACTGCTCCAGCAGGCCCATGGGGGTGACCACGTTACCCTTGGACTTCGACATCTTCTTGTGGTCGGAGTCCAGGATCCACCCTGACAGCCCGGTGCTGGCCCACGGCAGGGCGCCGAACTCTAGGTTGGCGCGCACCACCGAGGAGAACAGCCAGGTGCGGATGATGTCCTGTCCCTGGGGGCGCAGGTCCATGGGGTAGACCCGGGCGAACAGGTCCTCGTCGGTCAGCCACCCCGAGGCGAGCTGGGGCGTCAGGGAGGAGGTGGCCCAGGTGTCCATGATGTCCACCTCGCCGACGAACCCGCCGGGTACCCCCCGCTGGTCCTCGGTGTAGCCGGGGGCCGGGTCAGAGGAGGGGTCCACCGGCAGGGCGGACTCCTCCGGGGTGATGACGGCGTCGTAGTCCACCTGGCCGTCGGCGCCCACCCGGTACCACACCGGGAAGGGGACGCCGAAGAAGCGCTGGCGGGAGATAAGCCAGTCGTTGTTGAGGCCTGTGACCCAGTTCTCGTACCGCACCCGCATGAAGTCGGGGTGGAAGGCCAGCTCACGGCCGCGCTCCAGAAGCTCGGCGTTCAGGTCCCTGCCCGAGGCCGGGTTGGTCCAGGCCCTGCCGCCGTTGCGGATGTACCACTGCCGGGAGGTGACGATCTCCAGGGGCTTGTCGCCCTTCTCGAAGAAGTTGGTCTGGCGCACGGTGCGGACCGGCTCCCCGCGCATCTCCCCGGAGGCCGCCAGCGCCTCCACCACCACCTGCCGGGCGGAGAATGCCGTCTTGCCCGCCATGGCCGCGTAGGCCTGGCGGCCCGCCTCCTGAGTGATCCACTGCGGCACCTCGGTCTCGATCCGACCGTCCTTGCGCAGGATCGCCCGCAGCGGCAGGTCCAGGTCCCGCCACCAGTCGATGTCGGTGGTGTCACCGAAGGTGCAGCACATGGCGATGCCCGCACCCTTGTCCATCTCCGCCGCCGGGTGTGCCAGGACCGGGACCTCCACGCCGAACACGGGTGAGGTGACGGTGGCGCCGAACAGGGGCTGGTAGCGCTCGTCGTCGGGGTGGGCCACCAGCGCCACGCAGGCGGCCAGGAGCTCGGGCCGGGTGGTCTCGATGCACACGTCCCTGGTACCCCCCGGGCCGTCCTCGACCGGCGCCCCGGCTGCGGCCGCCTGCGCGGCGACCTGGGCGTCAGTGACATGGAAGGCCAGGCGGTGGTAGAAGCCGGGGTACTCCCGTGACTCCAGCTCGGCCTGGGCTACCGCAGTCTGGAAGGTGACGTCCCACAGGCCAGGGGCAGCGGCCTGGTAGGCCTCACCACGGGCCAGGTTGCGCAGGAACGCGGCCTGGGCCACCGTGCGGGCGCGCGGGCCGATGGTCTGGTAGGTCTGTGACCAGTCCACGCTCAGGCCCAGGCGGCGCCACAGGGCCTCGAACTGGGCCTCGTCCTCCACGGTGAGGCGCTCGCACAGCTCGACAAAGTTCCGGCGCGAGACCGGCACCTGGTCCCGGGCCTTGACCGACTTCCCCTCCCCGCCGGTGTGGGGCGGGGTGAAGTCCGGGTCGTAGGGCAGGGAGGGGTCGCAGCGCACCCCGAAGTAGTTCTGGACGCGGCGCTCGGTAGGCAGGCCGTTGTCGTCCCAGCCCATGGGGTAGAAGACGGCTTTTCCACGCATGCGCTGGTAGCGGGCGATCGTGTCGGTGTGGGTGTAGGAGAAGACGTGGCCCACGTGCAGGGAGCCGGAGACCGTGGGCGGCGGGGTGTCGATGGAGAAGACCTCGTGGCGCTGCGCGTCCCGGTCGAAGGCGTAGGCGCCCTCCTCCTCCCAGCGCTGCCCCCAGGTCTCCTCCAGGCCGTCGGTGCTGACCTTGCCGGGCACGCGCGGGCTGTGGAGCTCGGAGGGGAGGTGGCGGGAGCCCTCGGCGGGCGTGGAGGTCTCAGACATGGGGCAGATTCTGGCACGTGAGGCGGCTCGGCCACGACTCCGGCCTCTGTGAGGTGAGGAGAGAGAGGAGGCTGGGCCACGCCCCGTTGTTCCAGGTTGTGGGTGCTAACCTGGAACAACGGAGCGGTGCTCCAGGTTTGTAGGTTCGTGACGGCGTCGGGACCGGTAGGGGCAGATACTGTGTCAGGAGGAGGTCGGCACGGTGACGCCGACCAGATCGTCCTGCTGCTGGCCGACGCCGTGCAGCGCGCGGTCCTCGCCTCCGAGCGTGCGGCTGACAGGCTGGAGGCTCTTCCCCGGCAGTGGCGCCAGGTGCGCGCTCCGCGCGCTAGATCCGCGGAGGCGGCTCTCCTGGGGGCGCTCCTGGACCACCCGGTCCTGGATGCCGAGGACGCCCGGGAGGTGAGCGGGGCCTCGGTCTCCGCGACCTACGCCGCCCTGGACTCCCTGACCTCGGCGGGTGTCCTGCGGCTGGCGGTTCAGCGCAGGCGCGACCGCGTCTGGGTGGCGGCGGCCGTCATGGACGAGGTCGAGACGCTGCTGGACGAGCTCGCCGCTCCTGAGCGGTGAGCGGGACGGCACTGACGGCGCCGTAGCCACAGTGTCATCTGACGACGTGATCGTGACAGTGTAGGTCGGGAGTAGGTCGGGACAGTGCCCGTCCCGGCGCTCTGGGAGCAGGGAAACACGGACGGAAGGGACGGAAGGGACACTGTCTGGGTGAGTCCGGGGACGTCCAGGTGAACCCGGATGAACGTGGCCCGGGCGAACTTGGTACTCTTGTACCAGGTGCGAGGTCGAGGAGGACCGCCCGCACGCAGGCAGGGACAGGAGGCAGCAGAGGACCCATGGCCGCCACCTCTCGTACGCCACGGGCGTCTCAGGCGACGTCCGTTTCACCCGCTCCGGAGGGCCCTGAGAGCACAGGGAGCCCGGGGCCTGCGGAGACCGCTGTCCCATCTGCGGTCGGGGAGGCTGAGGGTGCCGACTCCCGTCTGCGCGAGTTGACCGAGCAGGTGGGTGCCCTCACCCGCAAGAACAACCACCTGGCCAGCGCCTTGCGGGCGGCACGCACCGAGCTGGCCACCCTCCACGACGACGTCAAGGCCCTCCAGGCCCCGCCCCTGGCCCACGCCACCGTGCTCGCCGTTGACGCCACCGAGCGCACCGCGGACGTCTCCCTGGCGGGTAGGCGCCACCGGGTGGGGGTGGGGCCGGGCGTCATCGCCTCCACCCTGGCCCCCGGCACCGACGTGGTCCTCAACGAGCACCTGGTCATCACCGCCGTGGCCCCGGCGCCACGCTTCGGTGACGTAGTCACCGTCAAGGAGACCTACGCGGACTCCACCGTGCTGGTGCTGGCCCGTCACGACGAGGAACAGGTCCTGGCCCTGTCCGAGGAGCTGGAGCGTGCACGGCCCCGGGTGGGTGACGCCCTGGTGGCGGACCTGACCGCGCGCATGGCCATGCGCGCAGTGGTGCGTGCCGAGGTCGAGGACCTGCTCCTGGAGGAGGTGCCTGATGTCTCCTACACCGATATCGGTGGCCTGGGTGGCCAGATCGACCTCATCCGCGACGCCGTCGAGCTGCCGTTTCTCCACCCCGACCTCTACCGGGAGCACCGCCTGGCCCCGCCGCGCGGCGTGCTCCTCTACGGCCCGCCCGGATGCGGCAAGACCCTCATTGCCAAGGCCGTGGCCGCCTCCCTGGGGCAGGGCAGCGGCCAGGACTCCTACTTCCTCAACATCAAGGGCCCCCAGCTGCTGGACAAGTACGTGGGCGAGACCGAGCGGCGCATCCGCGTCATCTTCGCCCGCGCCCGGGAGAAGGCCGCCGAGGGGATCCCCGTGGTCGTCTTCTTTGACGAGATGGACTCCCTGTTCCGTACCCGCGGCTCGGGGCGGTCCTCGGACGTGGAGACCACCGTGGTGCCCCAGATGCTGGCCGAGATCGACGGCGTGGACGAGCTGGACAACGTCGTGGTCATCGGCGCCACCAACCGGGAGGACATGATCGACCCGGCGATCCTGCGGCCGGGCCGCCTGGACGTCAAGATCCACGTCGCCCGCCCTGACGCTGACGGTGCCCGGGAGATCCTGGCCACCTACCTCACCGAGGACCTGCCCCTGCGCGAGGACCTGGTGGCTGCCCACGGCTCGCCGGCGGCGGCGGTGGCCGCCCTGGCCGACGACGTCGTGGCGCGGCTCTACACGCGCACCACCGCCACCGAGATGGTCGAGCTGAGCCGTGCCGACGGCGAGGTGGAGATCCTCCACGTTGCCGACCTCGTCTCCGGGGCGATGCTGGCCAACATTGTGGACCGCGCCAAGAAGGCGGCTGTCAAGGAGCTGGTGACTACCGGTGCGCGCGGCCTGGGGGCCGGGCACCTGGAGCGCGCCGTCGTGGAGGAGATCGTGGAGAACGAGGGACTGCCCGCCACCGTCCACCCCGACGACTGGGCGCGCGTGGCAGGACGGCGCGGTGCCGCGGTAGTGTCCATGCGGGTGCTCCAGCGGGAGCGTGCGCTGTGAGCCGGGGCGCGCTGTGGCACGGTGTGAGTGTGCCGCGTGCCTGGAGCCGTGCCCGGGACCCGTGAGCCGCCCGGCTGCACGCAGGTAGTGAGACAGGCAGCCCAGCCCAGCCCAGCACGCAGACAGACAGCACAGCAGAGTCGACCTGACAGCCTGACCCGCCAGGAGGCACCCATGAGTGAGTTCGCCCAGCCCTCGCGCTCCCACCACGACGACCCCGCGCCCGACGACACCCCGCCCCCGCCCCGCGGGCCCGCCCGCGGCCAGGACCTTGACTCTGTGCTTGACGTCATCGACGAGGTCCTGGCGGTGGATGCCCAGGAGTTTGTTCGCGGGTTCGTCCAGAAGGGTGGCCAGTGAGCCGCCCGGAGAGCCTCCCAGGCACAGGGATGGCCAGCCGCCCCGGGCGCGCCACAGGTCTGGAGACCGAGCTGGCTGTGGTCTGCGCCCCGCTGCGCGGGGCGGTCGGGGCCAGGGCAGACGCGCCCACCGGGCGCACGGGTCCTGCTGAGTCGGCGGACTCCACTGGCTCCACAGGGCCAGCGGACCTTATGGGGGCGCAGGAGGCCGCCGCCTTCCTGCTGCGCCACCGCCCTGAGGGCTACCGCTCGGACAACCTCTTCCTGCCCAACGGGGGGCGGCTCTACCTCGACGTCGGCTCCCATCCGGAGTACGCCACCGCGGAGTGCGCCACCGTGCGCGACCTGGTGGCCCAGGACCAGGCCGGGCGCGCGCTCCTGGCCGCCATGGCGCGGCGGGCCACCACCACCTTGTCGCGCCGCGGCACGCCCGCACGCATCCACGTCCTGGCCAACAACACGGACTCCGCCGGGCACACCTACGGCTGCCACGAGAACTACTCCGTGCCCCGCAGCCTGGACATTGAGGCTGTGATGCCGGTGCTCGCCTCCTTCCTGGCTACCCGGCCCGTCCTGGTGGGTACCGGGGTACCGCTGCCCGGGGGCGCGCCCGGCCAGGAGGGCCACGAGCTGCCGGGCCGGGACACCCGGGGGGACCAGGTGGACCTGCCGGAGGACGCCTGCTGGGGGCTGTCTCCGCGCGCCCCTCATCTGCGCGCCCTGGCCTCGGCGGACACCACCGGGCAGCGGGCCCTGGTCAACACCCGTGACCAGCCCCACGCCGACCGTAAGCGCCTGCGCCGCCTGCACGTGACCTGCGCGGACACCACCATGGCCGAGCCCACGGCGGGCCTGCGCAGCGTGCTGACCCTCCTGCTCCTGGACGCCCTGGAGGCGGGGGAGGACTTCTCTGACCTGGTCCTGGCCGATCCTCTGGCGGTGCTGGGCCGCCTGGGCACCAGTGCCTGGGGCGAGGCCGAGGCGCGCACCTGCCAGGGCCGCGAGCTCAGTGCCGTCGACGTCCAGGAGGCCTTCGCCGAGCGGCTGGCACGCCGTCTGGAGACCGAGGGCACTCCGCCCGCCCTGGAAGGGGCCGACCACCTGCTGCGTGACCTCGCCCCCAGGGTGGTTACCGCCCTGCGCACCCGTGACGCCAGCGGCATCGACACCGAGATCGACTGGGCGGTCAAGAGGCGGGTCATGCGGGCACATCGTGCGCGCCACCCTGATCTGGGCGGCAGGACCCTGGAGGTACTGCGCACCCGGGTGGACCTGGCCTACCACGACCTGGACGCCGACACCGGCCTGACCGCGCGGCTGCGCCAACAGGGTGGTCTGGCCAGTCTGTGCGACCCGGAGGAGACGGCCCGGGCCCGCACCCAGCCCCCGCCCACACGGGCCGCGCTGCGTGGGGAGTTTGTCCGGGCCTGCCTGGCCCGGGGGGCGGACTTCTCGGTGACCTGGGAGAGCCTGCGCCTGGACTCCCCGCCCACCACGCCAGTGGACCTGCCCGACCCCCTGGCCAGCCAGGACGACGCCGCCCAGGCGCTGACCGAACGGGTGCGCAGCCTGAGCCGCCGCGAGATGCGCCTTATCGACCTGCCTGGCCGCTCAGGCCTGGGGGTGCCGGGCTGACAGACCTGCCAGAGCTGGCAGGACGGACGGGTAGAGCGGGAGAGATGGCGTTGTGCCTGGCTGCTGGCGGTCCACGGCCTGGAGGTAGCGGCGCGCCACCAGTTCCGCCAGGCCCGGGTGCCCTCCCACAGGATCAGCCACGATGTCGGCCCCTGTGGTGCCCAGCGCCTGGTGGAAGCGCCCCTGGGCCAGCAGGTAGGTGGCGACGCCCACCCGGGCGGCCCCGCGCCGTCGGGCGGAGCGGACCGCCTGGGCCACGCTGGGTCCCGACGCGGACAGGTAGGCCGTTGTCACCGGCAGGCCCAGGAGCTGAGACAACCTGGCTGAGACGGCCTCAACCTCAGCCAGTGCCGCGCGGTTGCGCGACCCTGCGGCGCCCAGGACGACGTGGTCCAGCGCCTCGGTCCCGCCCAGGTGCCGTGCCGCCTGGTCCAGCCTCTGGGCGACCACCGTGACCACCTGGCTGTCACTCCCCAGGTGGGCGGTCACCGTCCCCGAGCCGTGTCGGTGGACGGCAGCGGGGACGTCGTGGAGGACGTGGTAGCCCCGGGCCAGGAAGAACGGAAGAACCACAGGGCCGGTGAGCCCCTCCAGAGCCGCCTCGGGCCCGGGCTCCTGCAGGTCGACGTAGCCGGAGCGCACCTCGACCCGGGGCAGCGCCGTGCGGACCTGCTGCACGGTGCGGGCCAGCGGTGGGTAGCGTGCGGGGCGCCTCGACCCGTGGGCCAGCAGGACCAGGGGCGGCTGGCTTCCACGCGCCGCGCGGCTGGTGCTGCTCATACGCCGGCCTCCTGTCGCTGGGGGCGGCGGGACAGGCTCGTGGTCGCCCGGCCTGTCTGCCTGGTGTGGGAGCGGCTGACAGCCACAGACAGCAGGACCAGCCAGGTGGGTACCAGCAGCGTGTAGGTGATGGCGTAGGCCTGTGCTGAGGCCTCAGCCCAGGCCAGCAGGGTACGCAGGTTCGTGGCCACAATGAGGCCGCCCACCGCGGCGCCCAGGACGCCCGTGGGCAGCCTGGCCACCAGCCAGGCCGCCACCGGCGCGGCCACCAGCCCGCCTGCCAGCAGTGCCGCCACCACGCCAGGACGGATACCGGTGCCGCCCAGCCCGGCGAGGAAGCCGAGGGAGGCCGCTACGGTGACGAGGAACTCCGAGGCGCTGACCGAGCCCACCACCGTGCGGGGGGCCGTCCTGCCCGAGGACATGAGAGCGGTGGTGACTACCGGTCCCCAGCCGCCGCCCCCGGTGGCGTCCAAGAACCCGCCTACGACTCCTAGCGGCGCCAGGAAGCGGGTTCGGTGCGGGCACGTGCGTGTCCCGCCCTGCCGCGCAGGACGCAGTGTGAAGCGTGCCAGCACGTAGACCCCCAGGACGGCCAGGAGGGTGGCCGTGACCGGGGTGGCCGCCCGGACCGGCAGGCGGGACAGGATGCTCGCTCCCAGGAAGGCCCCCAGCGCCCCGGGCAGGCCCAGGCGGGCCACCAGACGCATGTCGGTGTTGCCCAGGCCCCAGTGGGAGGCGCCGCCAGCCAGCGTGGTACCGATCTCAGCGAGGTGGACGCTGGCGGAGGCCGTGGCCGGGCTCAGCCCGGCCAGCAGGAGCAGGGAGGAGGATGTGAGCCCGTACCCCATTCCCAGGGTGCCGTCCACCAGCTGTGCGACCAGGCCGAAGACGGCCAGGAGGACAAGTGCGCGCATGGTGAGAGCTCCTTCAGTCAGCCGTGGGCCCAGCTGTGACCCGGTCCGCCCAGGCCGGGCTGACCGTGACGACGTCGCCGATGACGATGACGGCCGGGGCGCTCACGCCAACCCTGGCTGCGACGTCGGGCAGGCACCGCAGCACCGTGGTGGTCACCCGCTGGTCAGGGTGGTAGCCGCGCTCGATGACGGCCACGGGTGTCGCCGGGTCGTGCCCGGTCTCAAGCAGCACCCCCACCGAGGCCTCCAGGTGGGTGACCCCCATGAGCAGGATGAGGGTGTGGTCCCGCCTGCGGGGCACCTCCCCGAGGTCGGCGTGGGCGGTGACCACGGTGAACCCGCGGGACAGGCCCCGGTGGGTGACCGGGATGCCCGCGGCTGCGGGCACGGCCACGGCGCTGGTCACCCCGGGTACGACCTCCACCGGCACACCTGAGCTGCGGCAGGCAGCCGCCTCCTCGCCCCCGCGTCCCAGGACGTAGGGGTCGCCACCCTTGAGCCGGACCACACGCTGGCCCCTCAGGGCGCGCTCCACCAGGACGGCGTCAATGTCGCGCTGGTCCATGGTGTGGCTGCCCCGTCGCTTGGAGGCGTCAATGATCTCTGCGCCGACCCCTGAGGCGCCGCCTGCCGGTCCCGGGAGGCCCTTGTCGAGCAGGGCACGGGGGGCCAGGGCGTCGGTGACCACGACGTCAGCCTGGGCGAGCAGCCGCTGGCCGCGGACCGTGATGAGGTCGGCGGCACCGGGCCCTCCGCCGATCAGTGCCACCCAGCCCTGGGAGCCAGGCCCGGTAGCCCGGTGGTGGGCAGGGAGTCTGGAGGTGTCCCGTACGGCGCTCACGGCAGGACCATCCCAGCTTCCGGGGGCGCTGGGTCGGGCTGCGCGCCGTGGGGCAGACGGGCCATGCCCGCCGCCAGGGTCACCCCGTCCTGAGGGTCGATGAGGAGGAAGGCCCCGTCGCGGCGGGAGACGGAGTAGTCCTCCACCGGGACGGGGGAGGCCAGGCGCAGCCGGACGCGGCCAATGTCGTTGAGTACCAGGGAGGTGGTCGGTGTGGTGGTCAGGTCGTCGAGGTCGAGGCGTCCCTCGACCTCCTCCACGAGGGCCTGGACGGTCTGAGTACCGTGCCTGAGCAGCACCCGGGTGCGTGGCCGCAGCGGGTCCTCGCTCAGCCAGGCGAGGTCGGCCTGAAGCCTGCGTACAGGCTGGGGCGGCATGCTGGCGCAGGCCAGGGTGTCCCCGCGGGCGAGGTCGATGTCGTCGGCCAGGCGTATCGTCACCGACTGCCCGGCTGAGGCCTCGCCCAGTCGGGTGTCGGCCAGGTCGATGCTGGCAACGGTGGAGCGCCTGCCACTGGGCAGCGCTACCACCTCCTCGCCCACCCGCACACGGCCGGAGGAGACCTGGCCCGCGTAGCCGCGGTAGTCACGCAGCTCCTCGCTGGGGGCCGCGGTCTGCGGGCGGATGACCATCTGGACCGGCATGCGGAAGGGCAGTCCTGCCTCCTCGCCCTGAGCGGGCAGGGTCTCCAGCAGGCCCAGGAGGGTGGGGCCTGTGTAGAAGGGGGTGCGCTGGGAGGCCTCCACCACGTTGTCCCCCAGCAGCGCGGAGGTGGGTAGTGTGCGTACCTGCCTGACTCCCAGCCCGGAGGCGACCTCGTGAACCTGGGTGTCGACCTCCTGGTAGGCCTGGGCGGAGAACCCCACTAGGTCGATCTTGTTGACCGCGACCACCACGTTGGGCACGCGCAGCAGCGCGGCCACCGCCAGGTGCCTGCGGGTCTGCTCCACCACGCCGTGGCGGGCGTCCACCAGCAGCACCACGACGTCGGCGGTGGAGGAGCCGGTGACCGTGTTGCGGGTGTACTGCACGTGACCGGGGCAGTCAGCCAGGATGAAGGAGCGCCGCGTGGTGGCGAAGTAGCGGTAGGCGACGTCAATGGTGATGCCCTGCTCGCGCTCGGCCCGCAAGCCGTCGGTGAGCAGAGCGAGGTCCGCGCTGGTCAGCCCCCTGTCGAGGCTGACCTGCTCGACGGCGGCCATCTGGTCGCGCAGCACCGACCTGGAGTCCAGGAGCAGGCGGCCCACGAGCGTGGACTTGCCGTCGTCGACGCTGCCGGCGGTGGCCAGGCGCAGCAGCCCGCCGACGGGTGAGTGCTGGGTCGGCTGGTCGGCTGGCGCCTGCGGCGGGGCCGACTGGGCTGGTTGGGCCAGGGTGTCCATCAGAAGTAGCCCTCCTTCTTGCGGTCCTCCATCGCGGCCTCGCTGAGGCGGTCGTCAGCACGGGTGGCGCCCCGCTCGGTCACAGTGGAGGCGGCGACCTCGACGGCGACCTCGTGGTTGGTGGCGGCGCGGGACAGAACCGCGCCGGTGCAGGACATGTCGCCCACAGTGCGGTAGCGCACGGTGCGGGTGACCACCTCCTCCCCGTCCCGCGGCACGGTCACGGGAGACACAGCCACCCACATGCCGTCGCGGGAGACGACCTCGCGCTCGTGGGCGTAGTAGAGGCTGGGCAGCCTGATGTCCTCACGCTCGATGTAGCGCCACACGTCCAGCTCGGTCCAGTTGCTCAGCGGGAAGACCCGCACGTGCTCACCCGGGCGGTGGCGGGTGTTGAACAGGTTCCACAGCTCGGGGCGCTGGTTACGCGGGTCCCACTGGCCGAACTCGTCACGCAGGGACACCACGCGCTCCTTGGCCCGCGCCCGGTCCTCGTCGCGTCTGCCGCCACCGAAGACCCCGTCGAACCCTCCGTCGGCGATGGCGTCCAGCAGGGGAAGGGTCTGGAGGGGGTTGCGGGTGCCGTCAGCCCGCTCGCGCAGGCGGCCGTCGTCGATGTAGTCCTGCACCCTGGCGACCACCAGCCGCAGCCCCAGCTCACGGACAACAGCGTCACGATAGTCCAGGACCTCGGGAAAGTTGTGACCGGTGTCCACGTGCAGCACGGGGAAGGGGACGGGCGCTGGCCACAGGGCCTTGCGGGCCAGGTGGAGCAAGACCACGGAGTCCTTGCCGCCAGAGAACAGCAGCACGGGACGACGGCACTCGGCGACCACCTCCCGGATGACCAGGATCGCCTCGGCCTCCAGGGCCTCCAGGTGGTCCAGGTGCCCGCGTCCCGTGGGAGGGCCGCTCGGCTGCCTGACCGGGGCTGCTGTCTCACTCGATGTCGTGGTCGTACTCATCGTTCTCCGGCTCTCGTGGCTTGTGGATGCTGTGCTGGTCGCTGCGGCTGGTCCTGACATGGTTCCTGAGGTGCTGGTGCCATGCGCTGGGCTGCCTGCTCACAGGTGGATGCCGCACTCGGTCTTGCTGAAGCCGGCCCACCGCCCTGAGCGCGGGTCCTCACCGGGGGCGACCCGCCTGGTGCAGGTGGCGCACCCGATGGAGGGGTAGCCGTCGTAGACCAGCGGGTTGACCAGGACCCCGTGCTCGGTTGCGTAGGACATCAGCTCCTCAAGGCTCCAGGGGGCCAGGGGGTTGATCTTGACCATCTGGTGGGTCTCGTCCCAGCCGACCAGGGGGGTCGCAGTACGGGTGGGCGCCTCCTCACGGCGCACGCCGGTGGCCCAGGCCTCGTACCCGCCCAGCGCCAGGTTCAGGGGCTCGACCTTGCGCAGCCGGCAGCAGGTGGCCGGGTCGCGCGCCCACAGGTCGGCACCCAGGCGCTCCTCCTGCTCGGCCACGCTCTCCTGGGGCACGACGTCCACCACGTTGACGTCCATGGTGGCCGCCACCGCGTCGCGGGTGCCGAGGGTCTCGGGGAAGTGGTAGCCGGTGTCCAGGAAGAGGACGTCGACGCCGGGCGCCTCCTGGGAGATGACGTGGGGGAGGACGGCGTCGGCCATGGAACAGGCCACGGCGAGGGTCCCGGGGAAGTTCTCCACCGCCCAGCGGGCCACGGCCTGCGCGGGGGCGTCGTGACCGAGCTCGCGGGCGCCGCGCTCGGCCAGCTCGCGCAGCTCGGTGACGGGGCGGCGTGGGCGGGTGGGCGGGGCCGAGGACTGAGGACCACGGGCGCCAGGTGCTGCTGCCGCCGGTCCGAGCTGTGCCCCCGGCGTCCCCGGTGACGTGGTGGATGGTGTCGTTGCTGGTGTCACTGGAGCTCCTCCTGGTCTGCCCGGTGCGCCCACTGGGAGAAGGACTCCTCGTCCTCGCGCTGGGCGAGGTAGCGGCGCACCAGACGCTCGATGTAGTCGGTCAGGTCGCTGGCGGGCACCTTGAGGCCCCGCACCGTGCGTCCCAGCCCCGCCTCGGGGCGCCCAGCCGTGGCCAGGCCACCTCCCAGGTGCACCTGGAAGCCGGGGACCTGCTCGCCGTCGACAGTGATGATCTGCCCCTTGAGCCCGATGTCGGCGGTCTGGATGCGTACGCAGGAGTTGGGGCAGCCGTTGACGGTCAGCGTGATCCTGCGGTCCGGGCCGGCCTCGCCCAGGTCGGCCAGGCGCTGGTCGAGCTCGGCGGTGACGCGTTCGGCCAGCCTCTTGGTCTCCACGATGGCGAACTTGCAGAACTCCAGGCCGGTGCAGGCCATGGTGTGGCGCTGGAAGACACCCGGCTGCGCCTCCAGGCCCAGCTCGCGCAGTCCGCTGACGGCCTCAGGGACCCGCTCGGAGGGGACGTCGAGCAGGAGCAGGTTCTGGGAGGGCGTGGTGCGCACCCGGTCGCTGCCCAGCCGCCCGGCCAGGTCGGCCAGGCCCAGCAGGACGTCTCCGGACAGCCGTCCCACAGGTGGCTTGGCTCCCACCCAGAACAGGCCGTCCTTCTGCTCGTGGACACCGATGTGGTCGCTGTCGCCTCGGGGTGGCTCGGGCGGTGGCCCGTCGGGCAGCGTCCGCCCCAGGTACTCCTCCTGGAGGACCTGACGGAAGCGCTGCGGCCCCCACTCGGCCATGAGGAACTTGAGCCGGGCCTTGTTGCGCAGTCGGCGGTAGCCGTAGTCGCGGAAGATCCTGATGACCCCGTGCCACACGTCCAGGGCGTCCTCCTGGCTGACGAAGGCTCCCAGGCGCTGGCCCAGGCGCGGGGCGGTGGACAGGGCGCCACCGACCCACAGGTCGTAGCCGGGGCCCAGCTCGGGGTGCCTGACTCCCACCAGGGCGATGTCGTTGATCTCGTGGAGCACGTCCAGGGTGGGGGAGCCGGTCAAGGCAGTCTTGAACTTGCGGGGCAGGTTGGCCAGCTCGGGGTCGCCCAGATAGGTGTCCCTGATGGCCTGGGCCACGGGGGTGGGGTCGATGACCTCGTCCTTGGCGATACCGGCCACGGGGGAGACGAGGAAGCCGCGCGGCGTGTCCCCACAGCCCTCGATAGTGGTCAGGCCCACGGACTCCAGCCTCCGCCACATCTCGGGCACGCTGGCGATCTCGACCCAGTGGAGCTGGATGTTCTGCCGGTCGGTGAGGTCGGCGGTGCCGCGTGCGAAGTCGTTGGAGATCCCGCCTATGGTGCGCAGCTGCTCGCGGTTGAGGCTGCCTCCGTCCAGGCGGATGCGCTGAAGAAAGTAGTGGTCCTCCAGCTCGGAGATGTCGAGCTGGGCGGTGCGCCCGCCGTCGATCCCCTGTCGGCGCTGGGTGTACAGGCCCCACCAGCGGAAGCGGCTATGGAGGTCGTCAGGGTCGATCGACTCGAAGCCGCCAGTGGCGTAGGTGGAGAGGATGCGCTCACGCACCTCCAGCGGGGGACCCTGCTGCTTGACGGCCTCGTTCTCGTTGAGCGGGGTGGTGCCGTCGACGGCCCACTGGCCGTTGGGACGGGCCTTGCGCGGAGGGCGTACCCTCTCCGCTGGCTGCGGGCGGGTGCCGGTACCGGTGGTACCGGGCCTGTCTGCGGTGCTCATGGCTTCTCCAGGCTTCTCCGTGTGTGGGTGGGGAGCGTCCGGAGCAGTCGTCTGGGCACAGCTGGCAGTGCCGTCGAGAGCTGTCTGGGTGCTGGGGCCTCGTGAGAGCAGCAGGCCGCCCGGACGCGTCGTCGCGCCCGAGTCGTTGCTCAGCGTGGCAGGTGCCTCCCGCTGGGTCTCAGGCGCTGGTCAGGCCTGACAACACATGACCCAAGCATGGGCACGCCGGTCCACCGCGAGGCGGTGCCCGACGGTGCGCAGCGCGTGCTGGGAGGTCATGACAGGGATCCTAGGCACAGCGTCTTGCTGACGGCAAGTGTGGTTAGCCTCATACGTGCGGTGGTACGGGCGCGCTCGCGGCTGCTAGCCAGCGCCGGGCGCGTGGCCGGGGGCGGGGCGCGGCCGGACCTGCTCCCTGTGGCCTACTCCCTGTCCTTGAGGATCTCCGTGGCCTCCACCCTGCTCAGGTGGCGCCCGGCGGCGAGGCGTGCGGCGGCACAGGTGGTGATGACCAGCGCCGCGATGACGGCCACAGAGCCCCAGGGCAGGACGAACTCGATGGAGAAGGACACGCTTGCGATGAGGACCTGCCACACAGGGCGCATGACCGCCACCGACAGGGGCACCCCTACCAGGAGGGCCACGACCGCGAGCAGCAGGTAGCTGTCCAGGTAGAACGAGCCGACCTCGCGCTCGGAGTAGCCCAGGGTCCTCATCAAGGAGATGGAGTAGGTCTCCTTGTCGATGGCCATCCTCATCAGCAGCAGCATGACGAGGACCAGCAGGGCCACCGAGGCTGCCAGCACGGTGTAGACCGTGGTCGCCATGAGGCTGGCCATCGTGTCGACCCCCTTGATGATGCCGCTGCGGCTGACGGTGGTGACGGCCTGCCGGGCCAGGGCGTCGTCCTCGGCGCTGGTCAGGACGGCGTTGGCGGAGTCGGGCTGCTCGCCGAGCAGCTCGTTGGCGCTGGCCCGGGGCGAGAAGACCATGGGCTCGGGGTAGGAGACGGTCCCCTCGACGACGACGTCATGGCCCTGGCCGTCTGCCGTGGTGAGGGTGAGCTGGTCGCCGGCAGACAGCGAGTGGCGCAGTGCCATGGGCTCGGACACGTAGACGTGGTCCGCCGCGGGAACCTGGAGGTCCTGGGTGAAGTAGCGGCTGCCCTCACTGACCCCGATGAGGCTCACGTTGTCAGGCCCCGCGCCTGAGGAGCGCGACAGGGGCCGTGACAGGGACACCGAGCGGACCGAGGCCAGCTCGGCGTCGTCGGGGAGGTCATCGAGGAGGTCGTCGGGGTGCTGCGAGGACGGGAGGTCGCCAGCCAGCACGTACATGTAGCCGAAGGGGATACCTGACCTGACGTCATCGGCATAGGCGGCGATGCTGGCCCTCATGCCAAGGCTGAGGACGAGCAGCAGGACGGACAGGAGCATCGCGCACAGCATGAGCAGGTAGGTCCGGTACTCCCGCAGCGCGTGACGGACCCGGAACCGGGCGGCGAAGGACAGCCTGGAGAGCCTGATCCTAGGCGGGCGGGTCCTGCCGAGGTCGCGCCGCAGGAGCTGGAGGGGCTCCTTGGACAGCCTCCGCCTGAGCACCACGTAGCCCACCACCGTGACCGACACCAGCGGGGCCGCCAGGCCGTAGACCACCGTCAGCGGTGTGACACTGGCGTGGACGGCGGGGAGCGAGTAGTAGTTCGTCTGGTTCTGCATGTAGGGGCGGCCAGGGCACCCGCGCCCGTGGCGACCACGGCGGAGGCGGTCGTCAGGGCCAGGGCAGAGTCATGTAGTGCCGGATCAGCTCGCCACGAGTCAGCCCCAGCGCGTAGAAGGTGCCGATCACCGGAGAGTCCCTGCGGATGCTCTCCGCGACCAGGGTGGCCAGCACGTAGGCGATGAGGAGCATGGCTATACCCCCGCCAGGCGGGCGGTCTGCGTGGTGAGCCGCAGGTCGTCCGCGGCTGCGACGATCCTCGGGTTGTCCTCCTGCTTGAGGAAGGAGGTGACTGACACCGCTGAGACGGCCGCGTCAGCCAGGCTAGCCGGGTCGGATGCGTCTCCTGCGTCCGGCTGCTGGCGGGACCGGGCCGCGACCTTGACCGACGTCTCAGCGACCTCGGTGGCCAGGTCCTCGGCACTTAGGCCGGAGTCTCCCAGCAGGAAGGAGTAGGCGCTCACGGGTGTGCGGGAGCCGTCTGCCAGGCGCTGCCATCCCCGCGGCGAGACGAAGGCGGTGCCGAAGGTCTCGGCGTCAGCGATGACGCCGGAGGCCCGGGACACGACGGTGGAGTAGTCGGGGGTGGATCCCAGGCCGCTGACGGTGTAGGAGGCGCCGTCCAGCTCGATGCTGGAGCCGACGTCCAGGCGGTGGGCTGCGGCGTAGAGCTTCTCGACGACGACCTCGTCGGAGGACTGCGGCAGGCTCCCGGAGTCCAGGGTGACGGTGTTGATCTCTAAGCGGTCCTGGAAGACGCGCACAGTGCTGTCAGGACTGCCAGTGCTGGTGCTGTCACCTGGCCCGGACACGTCCAGGTAGTCCGACCGCTCGACCTGCACGCCCCTGTGCTCCAGCGCCTCGAGGACCTGGGCGTCAAGGGGGCCGGAGGTCGTCATGGAGACGTCCTCGACGTGGGCGGCCTCCTGGTTGTCCAGGACGGTGCCCAGGGCCGTCTCGTTTCCCGCGGACATGCCGGTGGCGACGAACACACCCAGGAGGACCAGCAGCGCCGAGCCTGCGTACCTAACTGCGTGGTCGCGCAGGTCCCTCATGCTGCGCCGACGTAGCACGCGCGTGCTCATGGCTCAGACTCCCTCAGCTCTCTCACCAGGACAGGCTGGACGCGGGCACGGGGCTCGGTGTGAGGGAGACGTCCTCGACGCGTCCGTCCCTGACCGTGACCGTGCGGTGGGCCATCGCGGATATCGCCTGGTTGTGGGTCACGATGACCACCGTGGTCCCGTGGTCCTGGTTGACCTGCTCCAGCAGCCGGAGCATCTCCCTGGACATCTCGTAGTCCAGCGCGCCGGTGGGCTCGTCGCACAGGAGGACGGCGGGTCGCTTGACCAGGGCGCGCGCGATCGCGCACCGCTGCTGCTGGCCGCCGGAGAGCTGGGAGGGGAACTTGTGCTGGTGCTCGCCCAGGCCCAGCTCGTCAATGAGCTCGTCCAGCGGCATGGGGGTCCTGCTCAGGTACTCGCAGACCTCGATGTTCTCCCTGGCCGTGAGGTTGGGGACGAGGTTGTAGAACTGGAAGACGAACCCGACGTGGTGGCGGCGGAACCGGGTCAGCGCCTTGTGCCCCAGCGAGGTGATCTCCTGGTCGGTCACGGTGATCGTGCCCGAGTCGGGCCGCTCCAGGCCTCCGGTGCAGTTCAGCAGGGTCGACTTCCCCGACCCGCTGGCCCCCACGACGCAGCAGATCTCCGAGGTGTCCACCGTGAGGGAGACGTCCTTGAGTACCTGGACCGCCCCCTCGCCGTGGCCGAACGACTTGCTTATCGAGTTGACTGTGATGCCCATGCACGTCTCCACTGTCCGGTTGCCTGCTGGAGTGGGGAGCTCAGCCCTCGCCCAGCTCGCGGTCGCGCTGCGCGGCCGCCTGGGCACCCCGGATGACGGCGTCGGAGAAGCCCGCCCGCTCCATGGCCACCAGCCCGGCCACAGTTGTCCCGCCGGGGGAGGACACGGCGTCCACGAGGTCCGCTGGCGTGCGGGCAGCCTGGCCGGCCTGGGCCTGCTGTGCCTCAGCCTGGACGGTGCGGGCCGTGCCCAGGAGGACCTGGGTGACGATCTCCACCGCCTGGCCCTTGGGGATCCCGCCCAGCACACCCGCCCGTGCCAGGGCCTCGACGAAGGTGAGGACGAAGGCGGGTGAGGAACCCGAGATAGCGGTGAACGTGCTGAAGAGGTGCTCGTCGAGCTCGGTGACGGCGCCCACCGAGCCCATGAGCCGCCTGGCGGTGGCCAGGTCCTCAGGGGTGGCCGAGCGACCCGGTGCCAGGGCGGTCATGGCCTCGCCCACCAGGGCGGCCATGTTCGGCATAGTGCGCACCACCCGGGCACCGGCGGGCAGCAGGGACTCTAGACGCGTGGTGCTCAGCCCGGCCGCCACCGAGACCACCAGCGGGGTGTGGCTGGCCGCGACGTCGTGGACCTCAGCGAGGACGATGGGTACCACGTGCGGCTTGACCGCCAGGACGACGACGTCGCTGGCGGACACCAGGGCTGGGGCGCTGTCCGCGACCCGGGCTCCCGTGGCGGCGGCCAGCCGCTCGGCGCTGGGGTCCGGGCTGGGGGCCAGCAGCACCTCCTTGGGGTTCAGGACCCCTGAGGCTGTGCCGCCACGGAGGACAGCCCCCGCCATGTTGCCCGCGCCGATGAAGCCGACGGTCGTAGCAGCAGTCGGTGGGGGTGGTGCTGGGGGGTTGCGGAGGAGGCCATGGCCTCAGCGTAGCGGCCGCAGCCTCGTGCCGGGGCTCACGGTGGGCTAACCACTGGGCCCGGGAGTCTTACAGCACCATGGCCGCCAGCCACCCGGCGATGATGAGAGGGATGTTGAGGTGGATGAAGGTGGGGATGACCGAGTCGCGCATGTGATCGTGCTGTCCGTCAGCATTGAGGCCGGCGGTGGGTCCCAGCGTGGAGTCCGAGGCGGGCGAGCCCGCGTCGCCCAGGGCCCCGGAGGTGCCGATGAGGGCGACGGTGGCGGCGGGGGAGAAGCCCAGCGTGGCGCACAGGGGCACGTAGATCGCGGAGATGATCGGCAGGGTGGAGAAGGAGGAGCCGATACCCATGGTGATGACCAGACCCACCAGCAGCATGACTAGTGCTGCGGCGGCGCGGCTGCCGGAGAACAGGCCTGTCGCGGACTCCACCAGGGAGTCGATCTGGCCGCTGTCCTGGAGCACCTGGGCGAAGCCCTGGGCAGTGATCATGATGAGGCCGATGAGCGCCATCATGCGCATTCCGCTGGTGAAGACGTCGTCGGCCTCCTTCCAGCCGACCACCCTGGTGGCCATGAACAGCAGCAGTCCCACCAGGGTGCCGATGAGCAGGGGGTCGGCCTCGGAGTCCAGGAGCGTCAGGGCCGTCTGCACGGCGAAGCAGGCCACGACGGCCACCAGGGCGACGACCACGCGGCGGCGGTCGATGGTCTGCGGGGTGGTGGCGTCGACCTGGGCGTTGAGGTCGTAGGCGCGCGGCCTGCGGTAGGTGACCAGCAGGGCGGTGAGCACACCGACGAGCATCCCCAGGGCGGGCAGGGCCATGGCGTGGGTGACCGGGACGTCGGAGACGTCCAGGCCCGCCCTGGCGATGTTGCCGTAGAGGATGTCGTTGAGATAGACCCGGCCGAATCCCAGGGGCAGGAACATGTAGGTGGTCACCAGGCCGAAGGTGATGGCGCAGGCCACCGCACGCCGGTCCAGTCCCAGCCGGCTCATGACGACCAGCAGGGGCGGGACCACCAGCGGGATGAAGGCGATGTGCACCGGGATGAGGTTCTGGCTCATGACGGCCATGGCAATGACCCCGGCCAGCAGCGCCCACCGGCTGGTGCTCACGATCTTCTGCGAGGTGCTCGCGTCACTGGTGTCCAGGCGGGCGATGAGCCAGTTGGCCAGCAGCTGGGGCAGCCCCGAGTGGGCCACGGACATGGCGAAGGCGCCTAGCAGCGCGTAGGACAGGGCAATCTGGGCGCCGCCAGCAAGCCCTTCCTGGAAGGAGACCATGGTCCCCTCGATCCCCATGCCACTGGTCAGCCCGCCCACCAGGGCGCCTACGAACAGGGACAGGACCACGTGCACGCGCAACGTGGCCAGGACGAGCATGACCAGGACGGCAAGAAGGACGGCGTTCATCGTGGAGCCTTCCGACTCGAGGGAGGGAGCGGGCAGAGCCTACCGTGCCTGCTGCGTCTGCTGTGACCGCCGTGTCCTGGCGTCTGGTCCGGCGTGCTGCCTGCCGTGCTGCCTGCCGTGCTCCCGACCGTGGTGGCGCACTGGCGTCCCGGTTGTGCTGCCGGGGCTCTCTGCGGGCCGTGAGCGGTCGGCGCCAGGGCGTCCCGGGGTGCATCATGGGACCATGAGCGTGACTCCGACCAGTAGTGACATCACCAGCGGCACCACTAGCGACAACGGTGCACGCAGGGCCGTGGTGACAGGCGCCTCCACCGGTATCGGTGCTGCCACCGTCAGGCGTCTGCGCTCCCACGGCTGGCAGGTGGTGGCCACAGCCCGTCGGCAGCAGCGGCTGGAGGCCCTGGCGGGAGAGACCGGCTGCACCTGGGTGGTAGCCGACCTCCAGGTGGGCGACGACGTCGACCGCCTTGCCCGCGAGGTCCTGGCGGACGGACCGGTAGACGCCGTGGTCAACAACGCCGGCGGGGCACTGGGGGTCGACCCTGTGGCGCAGGGCGACCCGCAGGAGTGGATGACCATGTATGAGCGCAACGTGCTGGCGGCGCTGCGGGTGAGCCAGGCCTTCCTCCCCGGTCTGCGCGAGCGCGGCGGGGACCTGGTCTTCCTCACCTCCACCGCGGCCCACGACACCTACCCGGGTGGGGCAGGGTACGTCGCGGCCAAGCACGCTGAGCGGGTCATCGCGGGCACGCTGCGCCTGGAGCTGGTGGGAGAGCCGGTGCGCGTCATCGAGATCGCCCCCGGGATGGTGGCCACCGAGGAGTTCTCCCTCAACCGGTTCCGTGGTGACGCCCAGGCGGCCCAGAAGGTCTACGCCGGGGTCGCGCAGCCCCTGACCGCCCAGGACGTGGCCGAGTGCGTCACGTGGGCGCTGGAGCGCCCCTCCCACGTCAACATCGACTCGATGATCGTGCGGCCGCGCGCACAGGCCTCCAACACGGTGGTGGCCCGCGAGGGCTGAGGGGCTCGGCCAGGACCGGCTGGCACAGCCAGCACACCAGCCCGGCCAGTCCTGCCAGCACGGTCGGTTGGGTGGCCGGTGGCGGCTCCGGCTGCTGCCACCGGTGCCCGCTGGGTCACAGAGTGCGCACAGGAGGGGCCTGAGCCAGGCACAGGGCCTGTCCGTAGTGTCAGGGATGTTCCGGGAGCCCGGAACCATGCCGTTAAGACGCGAAAGGACATATGCATGGCCAACACCACGTCGCCAGCGCCGGACGGCTCCGAGCGGGGTCTGTCTGAGCAGGCTCCAGCCGCTCAGGGACCGGCTGAGCAGGGGTCGGCTGAGCAGCCCCCTGCTGGCGAGCCAGCTGCCGCCTCCTCGTCTCCCCGGTCCGGGCCTCAGGCCGGGACCCCCGCCCCTACGGCGGCGCCCACCCCTGCGGCTGGCCCGCAGGCGGCGGCGAGTGGGGCACCCGCCCCCGGGTTGACGACGGTGGCCGGTGCCGCGTACGCCCAGCCGCAGGCGGGCACAGACGGCAAGAGCGGCAGCGGCAAGCGGCCCTGGTACCGTAGGCGAGTCGTGGGTGCCGCTGCTGCCGTGGCCCTCCTGGCGGGCTCCTTCGGCCTGGGATGGGGTGCCCACGCTATGGCTGGAGGCGGGTGGCACGACGAGCACAGGGGTAGCGGCTCGCACGAGGAGCAGATGCCGGGTGGGCACGGTGGTCCCGGTCCCATGGACGGCGCGGACGGGTTGGAGGGGCAAGACTGGTCGGGCGGGGACGGGCGGACGGTCCCTGACGGAAGCGGCCCGTGGCCCGAGGAGAGTAGTAACCCCGGCGCCTCTGAGGGCTCCGACGGGTCTGGTGGCTCCGAGGACTCAGGCTCTGGTGCCACGGAGCCCTCCAGGTTCTCGGAGGAGTCGGCACAGCCCTCGGTGTCGCCAGCCTCAGCCTGATCGACCTCGGTGACGCCCTCAGGCGCTGTCGGCCGGCCAGGGGACCGGCTCGACGGCCTGACCGCCGCAGCCACGGCGGTCACCGGGACGCAGGTGAAGCTGGCCGGGGTATGTCGGGTTGTGGTGTGTGGCCGGGATGACGCTGCCTGGCCCCGGGCCGTGCTGGCCCGTGCGGTGCCGGTGTCCTAGACTTCCCGGCACAAGGCGTGGACCCGGCTATCACCGGCGAGCCTCCGGAGGAACAGGGCGTGACCGGCGCGTGCGTGGGCTGCCCCTAGTAGAACCGGACGGGACAGCCCGTCACAGCTGGTCACGAGGCGGTCGCGCAGGCCTGGCCTCCCGGTCCCCGGGGGCGGGCGTAGCGCGGCAAGCGAGGTGGTACCGCGGCACGCGGCGCCCACCGGGCTGCGCCAGGCAGCACGCCCCGGCCGGGCGGTGGTGTCGTCCTCGCAGTTCCCGGGCACCCGCCCGGGGCGGCAGGCACGAGCGAGAGCGAGGCGCACCACTGATGGCAGGCACGAGCACGGGGAGGACCACCGCCACCCAGCACACGGGGCTGCCTTCTACCCCCTCCACCGCAGCGGCGAGGATGTCCCCGCCTCCCCGTCCTTCCCGACCCTGGAGCAGGAGGTCCTGGCCTACTGGAAGGAGGACGCCACCTTCCAGGCGTCTGTCGACAACCGTGCCGGCAGCCGCGTTGACAGCAGCGGCGAGCCCTGCGAGGAGTTCGTCTTCTACGACGGCCCGCCCTTCGCCAACGGCCTGCCCCACTACGGGCACCTGCTGACCGGCTACGTCAAGGACGCGGTGGGGCGCTACCAGACCCAGCGCGGGCGGCGGGTGGAGCGCCGCTTCGGCTGGGACACCCACGGCCTGCCCGCCGAGCTGGAGGCCCAGCGCGAGCTGGGCATCGACGACGTCACCGAGATCACCCGGCCCGGGGGCCTGGGCATCGAGGAGTTCAACGCGGCCTGCCGCACCTCCGTGCTGCGCTACACCAGTCAGTGGGAGGACTACGTCACCCGCCAGGCCCGGTGGGTTGACTTCGACAACGACTACAAGACCCTGGACCCCACCTACATGGAGTCGGTCATCTGGGCCTTCAAGAGCCTCTACGACAAGGGCCTGGCCTACCAGGGCCACCGGGTCCTGCCCTACTGCTGGCACGACCGCACCCCCCTGAGCAACCACGAGCTGCGCATGGACGACGACGTCTACTCCGACCGCCAGGACACCACCGTCACCGTCGGCCTGCGCCTGGAGCAGCGGCTGGACACCACCCACCCCGACGCCGCCCCCGAGCTGGCCCTGATCTGGACCACCACACCGTGGACCCTTCCGTCCAACTCCGCCGTCGCCGTGGGGCCCGACATCGAGTACGTGACCGTGCGCGTGGACGCCAGCCTGGACTCCCCGGTGGCCGGGCAGGACGTGCTGCTGGCCCGTGACCTGCTGGGCGCCTACGCCCGCGAGCTGGGGGAGGACCCGCAGGTGCTGGCCACCTACAGGGGCGCCGACCTGGTCGGGACGCGCTACGTGCCCGCTTACGACTACTTTGACGACGAGACCCACCGCGCCGAGGGCGCCGCCCCCGGTCCCGCCGCGTGGCAGGTCGTCGCGGCCGACTACGTGACCACCACCGACGGGACGGGGCTGGTGCACCTGGCGCCGGCCTTCGGTGAGGACGACATGTACACCTGCCAGGCCCACGGCATCGGCACGGTCATTCCCGTCGACGACGGCGGCTGCTTCACCACTGAGGTGGGCGACTACGCGGGCACGCACATCTTTGACGCCAACAGGCCGATCGTGGCTGACCTGCGCGACGCCGCCGGGCCCCTGGCCCGGCGCCCCCAGGACCAGCGGGCGGTACTGGTGCGCCAGTCCAGCTACGTCCACTCCTACCCGCACTGCTGGCGCTGCCGCAAGCCGCTCATCTACAAGGCGGTGTCCTCCTGGTTCGTGAGGGTCACGGCCATCCGCGACCGGATGGTCGAGCTCAACCAGGAGATCGACTGGTTCCCCGCTCACGTCAAGGACGGGATCTTCGGCAACTGGCTGGCGGGTGCGCGGGACTGGTCGATCTCGCGCAACCGCTTCTGGGGAGCCCCCATCCCCGTGTGGGTCTCTGACGACCCGCACTACCCGCGCACCGACGTCTACGGCTCCTTCGCCGAGCTGGAGCGCGACTTCGGGGTGGAGGTCACCGACCTGCACCGGCCCTTCATCGACACCCTGACCCGCCCCAACCCGGACGACCCCACGGGGCGCTCCACCATGCGCCGTATCCCCGACGTCCTGGACTGCTGGTTCGAGTCCGGCGCCATGCCGTTCGCCCAGGTCCACTACCCGTTCGAGAACGTGGAGTGGTTCGAGTCCCACAACCCGGGGGACTTCATCGTGGAGTACATCGGCCAGACCCGCGGCTGGTTCTATACCCTCCACGTGCTAGCCACCGCGCTGTTCGACCGGCCCGCCTTCACCACCTGCGTCTCCCACGGCATCCTCCTGGGCGACGACGGGGCGAAGATGAGCAAGTCCCTGCGCAACTACCCCGACGTCTCCATGGTCTTCGACCGCGACGGCGCCGACGCCATGCGCTGGTTCCTGCTGTCCTCGCCGGTGGTGCGTGGTGGCAACCTCGTGGTCACTGACAAGGCCATCCGTGACACGGTGCGCCAGGTGCTGCTGCCCCTGTGGAACACCTGGTACTTCTTCGCCCTCTACGCCGCCCAGGCGGGCGGTGAGGGCAGGGAGGACAGCCAGGACCCAGGAGGGCAGCCGGGGGGCAAGGGAGGCTACCTCACCCAGGGCGTGGACCTCCACGACGCCTCCTTGTTCGTCTCCCGGGGCGGGCTGCACGTCATGGACCGCTACATCCTGGCCCGAACCCGGGACCTGGTGTCCACCGTGGGCGCCCAGATGGACTCCTACGACATCACCGGGGCCTGTGCCACGATCCGTGACTTCATGGACGTGCTGACCAACTGGTACCTGCGTACTTCCCGGCAGCGCTTCACCGACGGTGACACCACCGCCTTCGACACCCTCCACACCGTGCTGCGCCTGCTCACCGAGGTCATGGCGCCGCTGGCCCCGCTGACCGCCGAGGAGGTGTGGCGGGGCCTGACCGGAGGCCGCTCGGTGCACCTGACAGACTGGCCGGTGATCCCCGACCACGTGGGCAGCCCGGCGCTGGTGGCCGCCATGGACGAGGCGCGGGCGGCGGTCTCCGCGGCGCTGGGTCTGCGCAAGACGGAGGGCCTGCGCGTGCGCCAGCCGCTGCGCACGCTGACCATCGCCACCGCGGACCCCGGTGCCCTGGCGCCCTTCAAGGACCTGGTGGCCGGGGAGGTCAACGTCAAGGAGGTGCGTGTCCTGGATGCTGAGTCTGCCGGGTACCGGGTCACCAGGGAGGTCGCCCTCAACCCCCGGGCGCTGAGCCCGCAGGTGCGCAGGCTCACCTCCCGGCTGTTCGCCGCTGTCAAGGCGGGGGAGTGGGAGCTGACCGAGGACGGCGACCTACGTTTCAGCCAGGTGCTGCTGGACGGCGTGCCCGTGGTGCTGGAGGCCGAGGACTCCGCCTTCACGGTGACCAGCCGTATCGAGGTTGACGACGACTCCCTGGCCGCTGCCATGCTGGACTCGGGCGCCTTCGTGCTCCTGGACACCGCCCTGGACGACGCCCTGGAGGCTGAGGGGTGGGCGCGCGACCTGGTGCGTCTGGTCCAGGACGAGCGCAAGGCCGCCGGGCTGCACGTGGGTGACCGTATCCGCCTGGAGCTGAGCGTCCCGCAGGACAAGGGGGCCTGGACCCACACCCACATCGACCTGGTCAAGAGCGAGGTGGGCTGCGTAGACGCCTCGGTGGTTGCCGTCCCTGGGGCCACGGCGCCCACTGCCAGGGTGGAGAAGGTCGAGGGCTGGTCTCACAGAGCAGCCGAGACCGGCTGAGGCTCCTGTGGGGACCCAGGGCTGAGGGCTGGGCCTGCGGGGGAGCGTAGCCTGGTCCTGTGCTTCATGTATCGGATCTCAGCCGCCCGGTCATCGTCGCCCCCATGGCTGGAGGCCCCTCCACCCCGGGGCTCGTCACCACTGCTGCCGAGGCTGGTGGTATGGGCTTCCTCGCCGCTGGCTACAGGAGCGTCGAGGAGGTCGTCGAGCAGGTCGAGATGGTCCAGCGCGCGGGTACCACCGTCTTTGGCGTCAACCTCTTCGTTCCCGGCACCCGACCTACCAGCCCCAGCGACCTGGCTGCCGTGCGCACCTACCGCGACCGTCTGGTACCGCTGGCACGCCACTACGGTGTCGAGATGCCCCGGCTGGACCCGGATGACGACAGGGCGGGTACCAGCGGGGCTGACGACGACGGGTGGCACGGTAAGATCCCGGCCCTGCTCGACCTGAGGGTGCCGATGGTGTCCTTCACCTTCGGTTGCCCGCCCGCCGATGTCGTCTCCCGCTTCCACCAGGTCGGAACCGCCTGCCTGGCCACCGTCACCTCGGCCGGGGAGGCACGGCGGGCCACTGCTGCGGGGGTGGACGCCCTCGTGGTCCAGGGACCGGGCGCCGGGGGCCACCGCGCGGTCTTCGACGCCCGCGCCAACCCGCCCGAGCAGAGCCTCGACGACCTGTTCGGCGCCGTGCGCAGCGTCGTGGACCTGCCGCTGGTGGTCACCGGCGGTCTGACGGCGCCCGAGGAGGTCCGTCCCTGGCTGGGCCGGGCCGACGCCGTGGCGCTGGGCACCGCGTTCCTTGACGCCGAGGAGGCGGGGACCCACCCCCTCTACCGGGCCGCGCTGCACGACTCCCGGTTCACCCAGACCGTGGTCACCCGGGCCTTCTCCGGGCGGTGGGCGCGCGGACTGCGCAACGGGTTCACCGACGCCTACTCGGACAGAGCCCCCGCCGCCTACCCTGCCGTCAACAGGCTGACCGGAGTGCTGCGTGCCGCGGCTGCACGCTCGGGCGACCTCGACAACCTGTCCCTGTGGGCTGGCACCAGCTGGCAGCACACACCCACAGGAACCGTGGCTCAGATCATGAGGGGGCTGACGGACGGGCTGGTGGCATGATGTACCTGGTGCTCCAGCCACTGGGCCACCCCTACGGATCGACCCGCCTCCTGACCGCGCCGCCCGAGCCCTGCTGCCTGGTCCCGTAGGTCCGCCCACCACTCCTGTCGCGCGGTCCCACTGACCGTTGTCAGCTCTCCGACAGGTCTCCTGCCCTGCACCTTCCCCGTCACACGCCCTGCGACCGTCTCAAGGAGACTCATGACGTCCCTGCTTCCCCGCCACGACACAGGCTTCCTCGTGGTTGGCGGTCCCACTGTGGTCATCGACGTCGCAGGCCTGCGGATCGTGTCCGACCCCACCTTCGACCCGCCCACCGACTACGGCCTCCTGCGTAAGACCCGCGGACCCGCAGTGCCCGCCCAGGCGCTCGCCGACGCTGACGTGGTGCTTGTCAGCCACGCTGACCACGCCGACAACCTTGATGCTGCCGGGCGCGACTTCGCCCTGGCCGCCCCGCGCCTGCTCACCTGCCCGGGCTCGGCCCGGCTGCTGGGGGAGGGCGCTCAGGGCCTGGCACCTTGGGAGGCCGCCGAGGTGGCCGACGGGGTGGGCGTGAGGGCCGTCCCGGCCCAGCACGGGCCGGCCGACGGCCAGACCGATGCCGCAGGCTTCGTCAACTGCGAGGTGACCGGGTTCCTCCTCCAGGCTCGGGGCACCACGGTCTACCTCAGTGGTGACAACGCCTCCCTGGAGCTGGTGGCCCAGGTCAGGCAGCGCTTCGGGGTCCCCGACCACGCCGTCCTGCACGCGGGGCGGGCCACCGTGCCAGCCAAGCTCGGGGGCAGGCCGCTGAGCCTGTCAGCCGAGCGGGCCAGCGCGGCCGCGCAGGTACTCGGCTCCCCGCACGTGGTAGTTGCCCACCACACCGGCTGGGAGCACTTTGCCGACGGGCCCGGTGCCACGCTGCGGGCCTTCCGCGACGCCGGCATCCTGGACCGTCTGGACCGCACGCCTGAGGGTCAGTGGAGCGCCGAGAGCGAGTGAGTAGTGAGCGGAGCCAGGCCGACTAGGTGCACTTCCCTGGGGGTTGTGGACAGGGTGGGTGGTGAGGGTCTCCAGCATGCTGTGGGTCACGATGTTCGCATTGCCTGGCCGGGGCCTGATCCACGCCGCGTGTGAAGGGTCCTGTGCCGGGGCCGGCCACGCCCGGCTGGCTCGGTGCCGCTCGAAGCCGCTCGAAGCCGCCTCGCGTCGTCAGAGCCACTCGGGGCTCTTGCAGCCGCCTCGCGTCGCCAGAGCCACTCGGGGCTCTTGCAGCCGCCTCGCGTGGCCGGGAGTCTGGGACTACTTGTTGGGCGGGAGGCTGGATGGGGTGGGCCGTGTGCTTGTTTGGGCTGTTCCAGGTGGGGTGCAGTGATGTGAGCCTGCCTGTCACCGCTCCCGCGTGGGTGAAGGGTGTCGTTGTGGGGTGCAGCAGCGCGAGCCAGTCTCACACCCCCGGGCACTGCCGGTGTCCCAGCGTGTCCTGGTGTGCTGGCGCCGATCCACCCCGGGCTGGAGGGCGGGGACCGCCTGGCCCCCAGCGTGTCCTGGTGTGCTGGCGCCGATCCACCCCCTGGTGACACCTTCTAGCCAGGGCTGATTCGTGCCAGCTCACCTCGCACGAGTCCCGTAGGAGTGGATCCGCTCAAACGGACAACCCCACCCCTCCCAGGAGGTGTGGCAGCAGACACTCGGCGCCAGGCCCTCAGCGCGCCAGGCACCCACTGACCCACACCACCACCAGCCCCGGCCCCAGCGGCCAGACCTCCGCACAAGCACGCACACAACCTCACAGGGACGTACAGCCAGGGCCTGTCGTCTAGGCTGCTTCCTCAGGTACGAGCACCCACCAGGAAGCAGGACTCAGGGACATGAGCAGCAGGCACCAGCGTGACGCCGTCGGCCGCCAGGGTCGAGGTCCTCGGCCAGGCCATCACCCAGGTGCAGCCTTTGGCCTCCCCGGCCGGGCTGGTCGGCAGGACGGTGAGCAAAACGGTGAGGGGGGCGCCGCTGGTGTCGCGGCTGACGGCGCCGCCCTGGGTCCTACCCGGCGGGCTGGTAGCCGGGGAGCTCCTGAGGGTGGTGAGGGCCCCGGCGGCGTGAGGGGTGCCGGAGAGACCGGTGGCGTGGACCCCGAGCTCTTGCCCTACCTGGAGGCTGCCGACGCCCCTGACCCCGAGGATCCTGCCGGTGCCGCTGGTCTAGCGGAGACAGTGGACGGTGCCGGTCCCGGTGGCGGCTCCGCCGACGGCTGGTCCCTGGCGGACGCCGCTGAGGCTCAGGACACCTCCTGGCAGCGCCAGGCCCAGGCTGAGGAGGAGGACCTGGCTGCTCTGCGCGAGCTGGTGGCGGCCAGCATGCTGCCCGGCGGGGACCTGGAGCGTCTTGACGAGCTCCTCGCCGAGGTTGACGCGGAGGACGCTGATGATCCTGACGGGTGGGGCTCCTGGGAGCCGCAGCCGGATGAGGACCCCTCTGACACCTCGGGCATGCAGGACCCGGCTGCTGACCCGGCTGCTGACCTGGCCGAGGAGGAGACCCGTCGCCGCGACCTGGAGGCGGCGGCCCGTCAGGTGGAGGTGTCCGCACGCATGCGCCAGGTCGAGACCGAGATCCTCTCCCGGGCGCCCGAGCACCAGGTCCAGCCCTCCCTGGAGCGGGTCGAGGCAGTCCTGGACATCCTGGGCCACCCGGAGCGCAGCTACCGCACCGTCCACGTCGCCGGCACCAACGGCAAGACCTCGACAGCCCGCATAACCGAGCGGCTGCTTGCCGCCACCGGGATGCGTACCGGCAGGTTCACCTCCCCGCACCTGGCCACGATCCGCGAGCGCATCACGCTTGACGGCGAGCCGATCAGCGAGGAGGGCTTTATCGCGGCCTGGGAGGACGTCGCCCCCTACATCCAGATGGTGGACGAGCGCTCCCAGGTGCAGGGCGGTCCCCGGCTGTCCTTCTTCGAGGTGCTCACCGTCATGGCCCTGGCCGCCTTCGCTGACGCTCCGGTGGACGTGGCGGTCATCGAGGTCGGGCTGGGTGGTCGATGGGACGCCACCAACGTCATCGGCCCCGATGTCGCTGTCATCACCCCCGTCGCCCGGGACCACGAGCGCTGGCTAGGTTCGGACCTGGCCGACATCGCTCGTGAGAAGGCTGGGATCATCAAGGACGGCGCCGTCGTGGTCACCGCCCACCAGCTTCCCGAGGTCCGTGCCCAGGTGGAGGAGGCTGTGGCTGCCCACCGGGCGGTGGAACGCCGTGAGCACGACACCCTGGAGGACCCGGAGGAGCCGGGTGCGGGCGTGCTGGAGGTGAGCGGGCGCCAGGTGGCCGTCGGCGGCCAGCTAGTCACCCTGCGCACGGCTGCGGCCGTCTACGAGGACGTCTTCGTGCCCCTGCACGGCCGCTACCAGGCCCACAACGCCCTGCTGGCCCTGGCTGCGACCGAGGCGGTCATGGGTGGGCGGGCACTGCCTCCCCGGGTAGTGGAGGAGGGGCTGGCCTCGGTGACCTCCCCGGGGCGGCTGGAGGTGCTGCGCTCCTCGCCGACCGTCCTGGTGGACGCCGCCCACAACCCCCACGGCGTCGAGGCACTCGTCGAGGCGGTCGAGGAGGTCTTCGGCTTCCGTCACCTGGTGGCCGTCGTGGGTGTCATGGCGGACAAGGACGTCGAGGGGATCCTGGGCGGGCTGGAGCCGGCCACCGACGCGGTGGTCTGTGTGCCGATCGCCTCTGAGCGGGCCATGGACGTGGAGGACCTGGCGGAGGTCGCCCGGGAGGTCTACGGGCAGGACCGGGTCAGCCTCGCCCATGACCTGGCTGAGGGCGTGGACCTGGCCGCGACCCTCGCGGAGGGCACTGACGCTCCTGCGACGTCGTCCGGGGTGGTCATTGTCGGCTCGGTCCTCCTTGCCGCCCAGGCCCGGGCGCTGTTCGGAGCACGCTAGGAGCACGCTAGGAGCACGGTAGACCGGGCCTCGTGCCCCTGGCGCTCTCGCGGTGCCGCCCGGGTGCTGCCCGGGAGCCTGTGGGCGCACGCTGCCCGCCAGCCCCGGGACCTGCCGGGGTACTGGCTCGCAGCAGCACCGGGAATCGAGGCAGCACAAAGTATGGGGGAGGTCACGCTCCCGTCACGTTCCCGCTTGTGTACACAGATGTAATCTTGTGTGCACAAGCGGCCCGGCTTGCGCCCCGGGCCGGTCCCGGTTCCCGAGGAGACACCCCTCATGTCCTTCCATGACAGCGTCGTCTACCAGGTCTACCCCCGGTCCTTCCGTGACTCCACCGGCAACGGCGTCGGTGACCTGCGGGGTGTCATCGAGAAGGTCCCCTACATCGCCTCCCTGGGTGTGGACCACGTCTGGCTCAACCCCTTCTTCCCCTCGCCCGGCCGGGACAACGGCTACGACGTGTCCGACTACCGGGCCGTCGACCCGGCCATGGGAACCATGGAGGACTTCGAGGAGCTTGTCGAGGCCCTGGGCGGGCACGGTATCGGCGTCATGGTGGACATGGTGCTCAACCACACCTCCACCGAGCACGAGTGGTTCCGCCGGGCACTGGAGGGGGACAAGCACTACCAGGACTACTACATCTTGCGGCCCGCCCGCGCCGACGGTGCCCTGCCCACGAACTGGGTCTCCAAGTTCGGCGGCCCGGCCTGGGCGCCCTTTGGGGACACCGGACTGTACTACCTGCACCTGTATGACCTCACGCAGGCGGACCTCAACTGGCGCAACCCCGCGGTGCGCGCCGAGGTGGCTGACATCGTCAACTTCTGGAGGGGCAAGGGGGTCAGGGGCTTCCGGTTCGACGTCATCAACGTCATCGGCAAGAGCGAGGTGCTTCTGGACGCCCCGCCCGGTACGGACGACCGGGCCATGTACACCGACGGCCCCGACGTCCACACCTACCTGCGCGAGCTCGCCGCCGCCAGCTTCGGGCGTGACCCGGGTACCGTGACGGTGGGGGAGATGTCCTCCACCAGCATCGAGGCCTGCGTGGGCTACTCCGACCCCGCCAATCACGAGCTGGACATGGTCTTCAGCTTCCACCACCTCAAGGTTGACTACGCCGAGGGCCAGAAGTGGACCACCATGGACTTCGACCTGCCCGCCCTCAAGCGGGTCCTCAACGACTGGGCGGTGGGCATGCAGGCCGGAGGCGGGTGGAACGCCCTGTTCTGGAACAACCACGACCAGCCCCGCGCGCTCAACCGCTTCGCCGACCCCGGGCGCTACCGCGCCGAGTCCGCCACCATGCTGGCCACCGTCATCCACCTCATGCGCGGCACCCCCTACGTCTACATGGGCGAGGAGATCGGCATGACCGACCCCGCCTACACCAGCATCGCCGACTACGTGGACGTCGAGGCGCTCAACGCCTACCAGGACCTCCTCGCCCAGGGGCTGACGCAGGAGGAGGCCTTCGACGTGGTGCGGGCCAAGGCCCGCGACAACGCCCGCACACCCATGCAGTGGGAGCCTGGGCCGGGGCAGGGTTCACCCGCGGCACCCCTGGCTGCGCCCCACCAACCAGGACCAGGTCAGTGTGGAGGCCGAGGAGCACCAGGGCGTGGTCCTGCCCTACTACCGGCGTCTTATCTCCCTGCGCAAGCAGTACCCGGTCGTCTCCGAGGGCAGCTACGAGCCCTACGCCCTGGACCACCCCGACGTCCTGGCCTACCAGCGCCACCACGAGGGGCAGCACCTGCTCGTGCTGTGCAGCTTCCGCGCCTACGAGACCACGATCGAGGTCCCGGCCGACTTCCAGGACAGCCGGGTGCTCGTCTCCAACTACGATGACGAGCCGACCTGGCTGGCCAGTGACGGCGCAGACGTGGCGGTCAGATTGAGGCCCTACCAGGCGCTGGCGCTGCTGGTCTCCTGCCCTGTCAGGTCCTCCCTCCAGACGGACTGAGACGGTGGCGCCACCGCGACTGCCGCCGCCCGCCCCGCCGTCGCCCATGACCCGTTTCTTTAACTGTTTTTATCCCTATCTGCCTCTCATGACGCTTCCGGTCCGAGCTGACCCGCTGCCCTGAGGGCAGAGCCTCACGCAGGAAACAACACAGAAAGGTGCCTCGTGTCCAACGACGAGAATGAGCCAGGGGCCAAGATCGTCTCACCCGTAGCTGGTGAGGTGATTGACCTGGCCGACGTCCCCGATCCCGTCTTCTCCGCCCGCACCGTCGGCGACGGTTTCGGCGTCCGGCCGCCGTCTGCTTGCGACCCCTCCCTGATGATGGTGGCTGCTCCCGTGAGCGGGACGGTGACCATGGTGGCTACCACCAGTCATGCTATCGGCCTGATAACCCCCCAGGGGCTTGAGGTGCTCCTCCACCTGGGGTTGACACGGTAGAGCTGGAGGGCAGGCCTTTTGACCTCAGTGTCGAGGTGGGTGAGAAGGTTGAGGCCGGCCAGCCTCTGGGGACGATGGACCTGGAGGTCATCCAGGCGGCTGGTAAGGACGCCACAGCGATCCTGGTGGTCACCAACACCGCCCAGAGGCTGGAGTCCCTAAGCGTCAGCCTGGGAAGCGCCCCGGTGGGCCAGGAGGTCGCCACGGCCGTCCTTACCCGGGACACGCAGGAGCAGGGCCGGGCTGGCGGCGCTGCCGCCCCTTCCGCCGTGGCCCCGCGCGAGGGTGGCGCGGCACCTGGTGGCCAGGAACTCAGCGGCTACGACGCCACGGCCCACGGCATCATCGCCGGTGTCGGCGGGGCGGACAACATCCGCTCCGTCATCCACTGCATCACCCGGGTGCGCTTCTACCTCAAGGACCAGTCCCTGGCCGACGACGCGGCCGTAACCGGTACCGAGGGCGTCATCGACGTCGTCAAGGCGGGTGGTCAGTACCAGGTCGTCATCGGGCCTGCCGTCGGGGAGGTCTACGAGGCGGTTGTCAGACAGCTGCCCCAGGGGGCTGGCGGGGGTGAGACCTCCGCCGAGGAGCAGGAGGAGGTGGAGCGGCCCACCACCCTGGTCGGCTGGGTCCGCTTCGGCTTCAGCTCGCTCATCGGCGTCATCACCGGCTCCATGATTCCCGTCATTGGCCTGCTGGCTGCCTCCGGCATCCTCAAGGGGATCCTGGCCCTGCTCACGCAGTTCGACCTGGTGGAGGACGGAAGCCCCACCTACACCATCATCAACGCGATGTCGGACTCGATGTTCTACTTCCTGCCCATCATCGTCGGCTTTACCGCTGCCCGGCGACTGGGATCGGACCCGATCGTGGTGGCCATCATCGGAGGCGTCCTGTGCTACCCCTCCATCGTGGAGATGGCCAGTCCTGACGCCGAGGGCTACGAGGTGACCGCCAGCATCGGCCGCACGGTGTTCAACGCCGACTTCTTCGGGATCCCAGTGGCCCTGCCTGAGGGCAACGCCTACAGCTACTCGATCTTCCCCGTCATCGTCGCCGCCTGGCTGGCCGCCCGGATCGAGCCTCTGCTCAAGAAGTACATCCCGGTGGTGCTGCGCTCGATCTTCGCCCCGCTCATTGAGGTCTTCGTGGTCTCAGCCCTCATCCTGGTGGTCTTCGGCCCGGTGGTCATGTTTGTCTCCGGCGGTATCGCCTCCGCGATCAACGCGGTCCTGGACCTGAGCTTCCCGTTGGCGGGCCTGGTCATCGGCGGCTTCTACCAGTGCCTGGTCATCTTCGGGCTGCACTGGGCCGTCATCCCGCTCATCTCCTCTGAGATCGCTGCCACCGGCAGCTCTGCGCTCAACGCCATCGTGTCAGCCACCATGATCGCCCAGGGCGGCGGCGCGCTGGCCATCTGGGTGAGGAGCCGCAACGCGCGTATCCGGACCCTGGCCGGGCCCGCGACCATCTCCGCCTTCTGCGGCATCACCGAGCCCGCGATGTACGGCCTCAACCTCAAGTACGGCCGGGTGTTCCTCACCGCCTCGCTGGGCGGGGCGGTCGGCGGGCTGCTGACAGGGCTGCTCGACGTCAACATGTACGGGTTCACCGGGGCCTTCGTCGGCTTCCCGTCCTTCGTCAACCCCGAGGGCATGGACTCCGGTTTCACCGGCTACTGGATCGCCTCCCTGGCGGCTCTGGTGGTGTCCTTCACCTGCACCTACTTCCTCGGCTACACCGACGCCGACGCCGACAAGGGCCGTGAGGTTAGGAAGGTCCGGCTGGGCAGGCGCGAGCCAGTGGCCTCCTCGTCGTAGCTTCCTCTGCCGTAGCGCGCCGCCTCCTTGTCACCGCGTCACCGTACGCGCCTGCGCCTGCCCTGGGCCGTCCCGGTCCCCGGACCATTCGTCTCAGGGCAGGCGCAGCGCGCTGCCGTGGAACTCGAAGCCTGCCGGGGCGTGGCGTGAGCAGGAGTACTCGAACATGAGCCCGGAGGAGTCAAAGGTGGCGCTGGAGACCACGGCTACGCACCCCATGTCCTCCAGGTCCAGGCGGGCGCGGTCCTCCTGCGTGGCCCTCTCCACAGTGACCGTGCGTGAGGCGCTGACGACCCGCACGCCCAGGACGTCCTCCAGGTAGGAGTAGATCGAGGTCTCCACGACCTCACGGGTTAGCACCGGTACCACCGAGGTCAGCAGCCAGGAGGTGTCCAGGATGAGCGGGCGGCCGTCCAGCAGGCGCAGACGGTGGACCCGCAGGACCGGGGTGCCCGCCTTCAGCCCGGAGCGCTCGGACAAGGGCTGGTCCACAGTGGTGGGCTCCAGGCTGAGCATGACCGTGCGCAGGTCCACCTCGTTGCGCGCAGCAGCCTCCGGCAGGGACTCGATACCGCCCAGCAGGAAGGTGGAGGCTGGCCTGCGCTGGTAGATCACCTGGCTGCCACTGCCCTGTACGGCCTGTACGTAGCCGCGTGAGGCCAGCAGGGCCAGGGCCTTGCGCACGGTGTTGCGTGAGCAGCCGAACTCGGCCGCCAGGGTGTGCTCCGAGGGGAGCCGGTCGCGGAAGGCGTAGCGGCCCTCCTCGATCTGGGAGCGCAGGACCTGGACGATCTGGTCGTACTTGGCCTGGGCCACGGCGAGTGTGTTCCTTCCTGTGCCTGGCTGCGGCACGTGGGTGCTGCGGCCCTGGCTACGGGCCTGCGGACCAGCCGTGCCGAGGGCCTCGGCTGAGGGCCTCAATCTAGCAAGCCGACGGGCAGCTCAGCGCGTGTGGTCTGTCCGGTGCGTGTACTGCGCTACGTTCCTGCAGCCTGGCCCGCAGGGCGGGCTTGCCCCGACGGCGACCTCCTGTGAGAATCGCACCGATCCCGTCCACGGTCCTGTCCGCGCGCCGCGTGAGGACCACGCTGCACAGGAAGGCCTGCCCTTGCCCACCACACCCCACTCGCAGACCCAGCCCCAGGACCGGCCGCAGGCCCGCTCCACCGGGGAGCGCGTCCTTGTCCTCATCAAGCCTGACGCTGTTCAGCGCCGTCTCACCGGTGAGATCCTGCGGCGCATTGAGGCCAAGGGCTACGAGCTGGTGGCCCTGCGGGTCCTGACCCCCGACGCGGCCACGCTGGCCGCACACTACGCCGAGCACGTGACCAAGCCCTTCTACCCCGGGGTGGTGGACTACATGACCTCCGGCCCGGTCGTGGCCGCAGTCGTGGCGGGGCAGCGCGTGGTGGAGGGGGTGCGCTCCCTCATGGGTGCTACCGACCCCACGACGGCCGCTCCCGGCACCATCCGGGGGGACCTGGGACGTGACTGGGGGACCTCAGCCATCCAGAACCTGGTGCACGGCTCGGACAGCGCCGAGTCGGCCGCCCGCGAGATCGCCATCTGGTTCCCTGAGCTGACGTGACCAGGCCTGCTGGCCAGGTGCTGGTGAGGGTGTGGACAAGGTAGACAGAAGGTAGTCGCCAGTCACTGCTGTTCCGTCCGGGAGCGGCGACGTTCCTGAAGCTGCAGGGCGGTCGGAGGTGCTGATGCCAGCGTCACGTCGTGTCGTCGTGTCCAGCCTGTGGCTGGTATTCCTTGTCAATGGGGCCGTGCTTGCCAGCTGGGCCCCGCGTATCCCCGACGTCAGGCAGCGCCTAGGGCTGTCCGACGCCGACCTCGGTGTCGCGCTGCTGGGCGTGGCCCTGGGCGCCGTGCCAGCCATGCTCGTCACCGCGCGCCTGGTGGGGCGTGTCAGCGACGTGGCCGTGTGCGCGGTGGCCGCGCTGGTGTTCCCCGCTGCCCTCCCGCTCATCGACGTGGTCACGGGCCTGCCCGGCCTCATGGCGGTGCTCATGCTCCTGGGCGCGGCCAGCGGCTGCCTCGACATCGCGATGAACACCCTGGCGGTGCGCCTGCAGGTGCTGTGGCGCACGCGGGTCCTGGGGCGCCTCCACGGCGCCTACAGCCTGGGTGTCCTGGCGGCTACGGCCGCCGCTGCCGTAGCGACCTACCTGGGCCTCAGCGTCGGCCGCCACTTCGTGGCCGTGAGCGCCACCCTGCTCCTGGCCGCCGCCAGCGCCTCAGTGGTCCTCCTCACCCGGGCACCCCGCACGGCGCCGACGCGCTCGTCCTCGGAGGAGCGGGCGGGCTCGGTCGGCTCAGGGGACGCGAAGCCCGGCCCGCCCAGGCGGGGGCGGCTGGCCGTCCCCGGGCTGACCTTGGGCGTCGGTGTCATCGCCGTAGGAGGCTTCCTGCTGGAGGGGCTCCTCACCGACTGGTCAGCCCTCCTGCTGCGCCGCGACCTAGGTGCGCAGCCCGCGCTGGCGGCCTCCGTGCTGTCAATGTTCAGCGTGGCGATGTTCGTCTCCCGGTCACTCAGCGACGCCCTCCTGCGACGGGTGGAGGAGGCCACACTGCTGCGTGCCGCTGCGGTGCTCCTCGCCCTGGCGGTCCCGACCGGTCTCGCCACGGGCTCGGTGCCTGCCACCGTGGTCGGCGTGGTGGTCACCGGAGCGTGCGTCGGCCCCCTGTTCCCGCTGGCGCTAGCGCACGCGGGCCGGGTGGCAGCGCACAACGCCGCTGGGGTCGCTGGGGTCGCCGGAGTCACTGCCCGCCTGAGCGTGGTGGGCTACGCGGCCCACCTGGGTGGTCCCGTACTCATCGGCTTCGCTGCCGAGGGGGTTGGCCTGCCCACCACCGTCACGGCGGTGGTGGTGGCGACCGCCGTCCTGCTGGCCCTGACCACCCTGCCCCGCCTCAGGACCTCCGACTCAGGACCTCCCTGAGGGGGACACGTGCGCCTGTCCGCGTCACCGCACGGGTGTAGACCCTGCCTGAGAGTGCGACGAGCAGCGGCAGGGCTACCAGGGACAGGGCCAGGGCGACACTCTGCTCCACCGTGCTGGACACGCCCAGGACCAGCCGTGCGGGCATGAGGAAGGGGGACAGGACCGGCAGGTAGGACAGCACCCGGTACACCACCATCTGGGGGTCGCCGATCGCCATGAGGATGGACACGCCGTAGGGCACTGCGAGGAGCATGGCCAGCGGTGCCGTCACGGTTCCCGCGTCCTCCTGCCGGCTCACGAGGGAGGCCGCCGCGCCGAAGAGCACGGAGACGGTGGCGTAACCGACCAGCATCCACCCGAGCATGGCCAGGAAGGTGGTGTCCAGGTCGAGGTCGGCCTCCGGCATGATCCCGGTGGCGTTGGCAGTGAGCACCGCCGCGCCCCCCAGGAGCGCGCTGGACAGCAGCAGCCACGTCCCAGTGCCCAGGACCTTGCCTGCCAGCAGGGAGGAGGGGCGCACGCAGGCCAGGAGGATCTCCACGATACGGCTGGACTTCTCCTCCACCACGCTCATGGCGATGACCTGGCCGCCTCCCATGATGACGAGGAACAGCAGGACGTCCATGGCCAGGAGGACGGTGTACCTGGTGAAGAAGTCCTCCGCGTCGCTCTGCGGGGGGTCCAGGGCGACCACCTCTGGGGAGGCCTGCTCCAGGACCTGGCCCAGGGAGGAGGGGTCGCCCCCTAGCGAGGTGACCTGGCTGGCCAGGGCCTGCTGCTGGAGCAGGGACGTCAGCGCCGCCGAGACGGCCTCGTCGGCCTCCTCGGCCACGAGCAGACGTGGTGAGGTCCCGGTGGTATCGACCACCATGTCGACCCGCACGTCCTGCGGGGCGTCGGAGTCCAGGGCAGTGGTCGGCTCAGCGCCCTGGAGGTTGACGATGCTGACTGGCTGCCCTGCGGAGTCCACTACCTGGTCCAGGCCGGTGAGCTCCTGGGGGCCGGCGACCGCGACCCGGTAGGGCTGGGTCTCGCCCCCGCTGAGGTGGGCGTAGGCCAGGATGCCGCCCACGACAAGGACCAGCATGACCAGGGTGGAGATGATGGTCGCCCGGTTCACTGCCTGGGTACGCAGCTCACGAGCGGCTACCAGCCGGATCTCCTCCCACCGGCTCAGGTGCGGGGACTCCTGAGAGCCCTGGGATCCCCGAGGCGTGGGGCGTGTGGGGCCAGCCGGGCTGCTCATGCGCGCGCCTCCTTGGCACGTGGGGTCCTGTTGTGCACGGGGTCGTCCGTGTCGTCATCGGTGCCGTCGTCGGCTGTCAGGGAGTCCTGGAAGACCTCAGTCAGGGATCGTCGCACCGCCCCCAGCTCGTGCACGGTGCCGATCCGCTGGGCGGCGGCCAGCAGCGGCTGCTCGTCCGCACCGCCTGCGGTGATGACGAGGCGGCCACTCGCCTCAGCCGGTGTGTGGGGCTGAGTAGTGGGAACCGCGGGAGAGCCCGTGGCGGCAGCAGCCGTGCTGTCTGCGCTGCCTGTGCCGACGGCGCCGTCGGCAGCGCTGACGCAGACCTCGGGCAGGCCCGCCAGCGCCTGGTCGAGCGCCGTCTGGGCCTCCTCGCTGTCGGGGCGGTCCGGCGTGACCACGACCCGCCAGCGTCGCCCGGAGCCGACCTGGAGCTGGGGCACGGTCCCCTCGGCGAGGACCCGGCCCGAGCGGATGACGACGACACGGTCGCACAGGCGCTCGACGACGTCGAGCTGGTGGGAGGAGAAGAGCGTGGGTACGCCCTCCTGGGCGCGCTGGCGCAGCACCTCGCTCATGACGGTGACCGCCACCGGGTCCAGCCCGGAGAAGGGCTCGTCCAGGATGAGCAGCTGCGGGTCGGAGACCAGGGCGGCAGCCAGCTGGACACGCTGCTGGTTACCCAGGGAGAGCCTCTGGACCTCCTCGCCCCGGCGCTCAGCCAGCCCCAGGCGGTCGGTCCAGTGGTGCACTGCCGTCCTCGCCTGTGCGGCACCCAGCCCGTGGAGGCGAGCCAGGTAGGACAGCTGGTGGGTGACCCTCATCCGGGGGTAGAGGCCGCGCTCCTCGGGCATGTAGCCGATGCAGCGGCGCACGGCCGCGTCCACGGGAGCCCCCTTCCAGGTCAGGGTTCCCGAGTCGGCGGTGAGCACGCCCATGATGATGCGCATGGTGGTGGACTTGCCCGCGCCGTTGGCGCCGACAAACCCGACGATCTCCCCTTGGGCCAGGTGCAGGGAGAGGTCGTCGAGGGCCTGGAGCCGTCCGAATCGCTTGGACAGGCGGGACACTGAGAGCACGGGTCTCCTCAGGGCAGGGGCAGGGCTCGCTCAGGGCAGGTGAGGCAGCCGCTGGCGGGAGCGGTAACGGCGGCATATCCTAGCGTATCGGGGGACGGGGCGGGACACCGGGCCTGCCGCACCGTCAGGCTCGTTCAGGCTCGTGCTGCCGGGCCGACTTGGCCGCGGCGTGGAGCGGTACCGTGGCTGCTGGCCGCTATCGTGGGGCCGTGCACCTGAAGACGTTGACGATCAAGGGTTTCAAGTCCTTTGCCTCGTCGACGACCCTGCGTCTGGAGCCTGGTATCACCGCGGTCGTCGGCCCCAACGGCTCGGGAAAGTCCAATGTCGTCGACGCCCTGACCTGGGTCATGGGAGAGCAGGGGGCCAAGAACCTGCGCGGGGGCTCCATGGCCGACGTCATCTTTGCCGGCGCCGGCTCGCGCCCGGCCCTGGGCCGGGCCGAGGTGTCGCTGACCATCGACAACACCGACGGCGCCCTGCCCATCGACTACACCGAGGTGACGATCAGCCGTACCCTGTTTCGCGGAGGGGGCTCGGAGTACCGGATCAACGGCACTTCCTGCCGGCTGCTCGACGTTACCGAGCTGCTCTCCGACACCGGTCTGGGCCGCCAGATGCACTCCGTGGTGGGGCAGGGCCAGCTCGACGCCGTCCTGACCGCCACGCCTGAGGACCGTCGTGGATTCATCGAGGAGGCTGCCGGGGTCCTCAAGCACCGACGGCGCAAGGAGCGTGCCCTGCGCAAGCTGGAGGCCATGCAGGCCGACATGGCCCGTGTCTCCGACCTGGCCCAGGAGCTGCGCCGCCAGCTCGCGCCCCTGGCGAGGCAGGCTGCTGTCGCCCGCAGGGCACAGGTCATCCAGGCGGAGGTCCGTGACGCCACGGCACGGCTCCTGGCTGATGACGTCGTCCAGGTCCAGGCGCTCCTGGGCTCGGGGGAGGAGGATTCCGCCGCCCTGGCGCGGCGCAGCCGCGAGGTGGACGAGGCGGAGACGACGGCCCGCTCCCGCCTGGAGGAGCTCGCCCGGCTGGAGGTCACCTCCGTGGAGAGGCTGTCTCAGGCCACGGACCTGTGGGAGGAGCTCACCCGGGTGGGGCAGTCGCTCACGGCGCTGGCTGAGGTCGCTGCCGAGCGGGTACGGCTGCTGGCCTCGGTCCCGGCACCGGTGCGCGGGACCGACCCCGACGAGCTCGACCGCCGTGCCCAGGCCGCGGCGAGGCAGGAGGAGGCGCTGGCCGAGTCCGTCGAGGCCGCCCGCTGCGTCCTGGACGAGGCCGTCCAGGAGCGGACCGAGGCGGAGAAGGCGCAGGAGGAGGCGGACAGGACGCTGGCCGCCCTGCAGCACGAGCAGGCTGAGCGCCGGGAGCGAGTGGCTCGTGCCGGGGGTCGGGTGGCCTCAGCCCGCAGCAGGTACGAGGCCTCCCTGGCTGCGGTGGAGCAGGCTCGAACCGCCCTGTCCGAGGCCCAGGAGAGGCAGGACCAGGCGCGGGCAGGGCTTGACGGCCTGGCTGAGGCGGGCGGCCACCCCGGGCAGGCTGGCCGGTCAGCCGAGGACGGTGCAGCCGAGGCGGAGGAGACGGGCTCCGCCCAGGCGGCTGCCGCGCACGAGCGGGCCACCCAGGTGCTGTCTCAGGCCCGTGACGCGGTCCTGGCCGCCGCTGACGCCCGTCGTGAGGCGGCGTCGAAGCACGCTACCTGGGTCTCGCGGCGAGACACCCTGGCCCTGTCCCTGCGTAGCCAGGACGGTACCGCGGCCCTGCTGGAGGACCAGCCTGGCGGTGTGCTGGGAGCCCTGAGGCAGTACATGAGCGTGCGCCGCGGCTGGGAGAACGCCGTGACCGGCCTGCTGCGCGGGCTGGCTGAGGCTGGGCTCGCTGCCGACGCCGACGCTGCGCTGCGAGCCCTGGAGCACGCCCGGGACCGGGACGCAGGACCGGTACGGCTGGTCGTGGCCCGGGCTCCCCAGGTCGGGTCGGCAGGGCCTGACGACGCGCCGTCGCCAGGAGGCAGCGCCCCAGACGCTGGTGCCCGCGACGGCGGTCCTCCCGACCCAGGGCCGGGGGCTCCTGGTGGCCCTGACGCCCTGGACGCCGACAGCCGTGAGGCGGCGCCTGTGGCGGGGCGGTCCGGGCCTCGAGCCTGGTGACAGCAAGGCTGCCAGGGCTCCATGGCGTGATGGACAGGCTCCTGGGCGAGGCCTGGGTGGTGGAGGACCTGGGGGCTGCCCGCCGCCTGCGCCAGGCGCGGCCGGACACTGTCGTCGCGACCCGGGCGGGTGAGGTCCTGGCACCCGGATGGGTGGCCGGACCGGGGCGCGCCTCCTCCTCCGTCCTAGAGCTGGCTGCGGCCTACGAGGAGGCCAGGGACGCGGCCCAGGCCGCCCAGGAGGAGGAGTCCCGGGCTGACACCGGTCTTGAGGACGCCCGTCATCAGGAGGAGGTCGCCCGCCGTGCAGTCTCCAAGGCCCTGGACACCCTGCGCCGCGCCGACGCCGAGGCGGCGCGGCAGGCGCAGGCCGTTGCTCGCCTGACCTCGGCGGTCCAGGCCGCGACACAGGAGACCCAGCGTGCTCGGCGACTCCTGGAGCGCGCGGAGGAGGAGGCGGCTCGACACGCTGCCGAGCTGGCCGCGGCCACGACAGCACTGGCTGAGTTCGAGGAGGCCCAGGACAGCCGGGCCACCGGGGCAGACAGGCAAGGGGGGCGACATACCGGAGAGGAGGCTGAGCTGGGGCAGGGCGCTCACGACGTCCTTGAGCAGGCCCGGACCCGCTGCGACCAGGCCCGGGCACAGGCCCGCCAGGCCCGCCAGGACGAGACGGAGGCCAGGCTGGCTCTGCGCACGGCCGAGGAGCGTGACCGCTCCGTGCGGGGACGGGCCGACTCCCTGCGTGCCGCCGCCCGGCGCGAGCGTGAGCAGCGGGAGGAAGCCCGCCGGGCGGCAAAGGCCCGGGCCGCTCGCCTGGAGGTGGCGACCGTGGTGCGGGACCGGGCGCGGGAGGCTGCCCGGGTGGCCCAGGTCGGTACCGAGGAGGCCTCCGCACGTCGTGCCGCTGTCGAGGCCGAGCGGGAGCAGGCCCGCAGCGCTGCCGACGCGGTGCGTGAGGAGATCGACTCCCTGGTCCGGGAGCGGACCCGGCTCAGCGACGCCACCCACCGTGAGGAGGTCGCCCGTGCTGAACGGCGCACGCGCCTGGAGGCGCTGGCGGACAAGGCCATGAAGGACCTTGGCCTCGAGCTCGAGACGCTGGTGGAGGGCTACGGTCCCCACGTGCTGGTGCCCGACCTGTCCGACACGGCAGACCCCGGTGCTGACGCGGGTCCTGACGGCGCTGAGGACGGTGAGGACCTCGACGACAGGCGGCGTGCACACCTGGTCGGCCAGGAGCGGTCGGACGGGGCGGGCAGACCCTACGTGCGCGCCGAGCAGGAGAGACGTCTGGCCCAGGCATCCCGGGACCTGGCACGGCTGGGCAAGGTCAACCCCCTGGCGCTGGAGGAGCACGCCGCCCTGGAGCAGCGCCACCAGTTCATCGCGGAGCAGCTGGCGGACCTCAAGCGCTCCCGGGACGACCTGCTCAGCATCGTGGAGGAGATCGACGCCCGTGTCCGGGAGGTGTTCACCAGCGCCTTCAGGGACACCGCCCGGGAGTTCGCCACGGTCTTTGACCGGCTGTTTCCCGGCGGGGAGGGGCGGCTGGTGCTCACTGATCCCGACGACATGCTCGCCACGGGTGTCGAGATCGAGGCCCGGCCTGCGGGCAAGAAGGTCAGGCGCCTGTCCCTGCTGTCCGGTGGCGAGCGCTCCCTGGCGGCGGTAGCGCTGCTGATCGCGATCTTCAGGGCACGGCCCTCACCGTTCTACGTCCTGGACGAGGTGGAGGCCGCCCTGGACGACACCAACCTGGGCAGGCTTCTGGAGATCATCACCGAGCTGCGGGCCTCCAGCCAGCTGATCATTATCACCCACCAGAAGCGCACTATGGAGGTGGCCGACGCCCTGTACGGAATCACCATGCGCGAGGGGATCACCAAGGCCGTCTCCCAGCGCCTGGCCAAAGGTGGTGAGCGCGGCGGGAGCCGTAGCAAGGAGCACGGGGAGGTAGGCGGGCGCAGCGGCGACCTGGGAGGTGACCGCCGTGGTCCCCACGACGGCGGCGGCTGAGGAGCCTCGACGGCGCTCGCCCTTGGCCAGGTCTCCGGTCAGCCCTCTTTGTCACGGCGTATGGATGGGCGGCTTGACGGACCCCGGGCGACAATGCCCGTCAGGGCGGCGAGGACTGCCGGATTCCCTCAACATCGATATCAGAGATTGATCAGGATCCACTGTATGATTGATGACATCGCCACGATAGGGCTTGGGTTTTTCGTCCCGCCGGTGCAGAATCAGGTCCATGGGTGTCATGATTGTTCCACTGGCCGTCGTCCTGGTTGCCGCGCTGCTCGTCCTGGGCGTGGTGATCGCTGACCGCTACCCTGTGCGCTCCTGGCCGCAGCGGGTACGCGGACTTGTGCAGGATGCTCGTGAGGAGGAGCCTGGCGTGGAGGTCGTCGCGCAGGAGGCCCACCTCTCTGAGCTGATGACCCGTGAGGGCCCTGCCGTCTATACCGGGACCGACTCCTTTCAGGGGCTCGTGGACGTCGTGGAGAAGGCCATGGACTCTGCGGAAAGGGCCAGGGAGAGCGCCGGGAGCAGGGCGCAGGAGCTGGAGGCCAGGCGTCGCCAGACTCGTGCGGCCAAGACCCAGGTCCAGCACAGCGGTCCTATCAACGGCTGAGCAGCACGCGACTAGCGCCGCGGCTGCTGCGCCACGCGCCCGCGCATCCTCAGGTGGACGGCCTGGTCCGTCCGTCGGCACCCTTGTCTTGTCACACCTTCCTGAGCGCCCGCCTGGGAGGCTGTTCCCGTCTTCCCTAGCGGGCGTTCAGGCGTGCCGTGCCCGGTCGTGCTGTCCCCGCTTACGACGTCAGGCCTAGCAGACGCAGGCAGGCTGAAGCCGGTGCTGGTTGATCAGGCATGATGTGACTATGGACCCTATCTATGTCGTACTTGCCGTCCTCGCCGTCTTCCTGCTTCTTGGCGGCCTGTGGCTCTACACTCGCCGGCGAAGGGGGCGGCTGTCCCAGGACCGGGGCACTCCCTCGCCTCCCGACAGGGATACCGCCCCCACTGAGCGGGGGCAGGAGCCGTCGGGCACGTCGTCGGGCCAGGCTGGGGTGGCACCCCCTGTGGAGGCGCCGGGCGGACCGGGCGGGGTCGCTACGGTGGAGGCCCCGGAGTCCATCCCCGGCCGCATGCAGCGCCTGCGGGCGCGCCTGGCCGGCTCCGGAGGTTTCGGGCGGGCCGTCCTGGCTGTCCTGTCCCGCGGCGACCTCAGTGAGGAGGACTGGGAGGAGATTGAGGACACGCTCCTGACGGCCGACCTGGGCCTCGACGTCACGACCGCCCTCATGGAGGAGCTGCGCACTCAGGCCAGGGTCCTTGACACCACTGACCCGCAGGCCGTCCGGGCAGTCCTTCGGGACCAGCTGCTCACCCTGGTGGACCCCACCCTGGACCGGTCCCTCAGTCTGGACCGTCCGATCCCGGCTGAGGGCTTTGACACCTCCTCAGGCTCTCCGGCCGCAGCCATCCTCATGGTCGGTGTCAACGGCACCGGCAAGACCACCACCTGTGGCAAGCTCGCCCGCGTCCTGGTCGCCCAGGACAAGACCGTCGTCATGGGCGCGGCCGACACCTTCCGGGCTGCCGCTGCCGAGCAGCTGGCGACCTGGGGCGAGCGCGTGGGGGTCGAGGTGGTGCGCTCCCAGCGTGAGGGTGCCGATCCGGCCTCGGTCGCCTTTGACGCCGTGCGGCGCGCGGCCGAGCAGGGCAGCGACGTCGTCGTGGTGGACACGGCGGGACGTCTGCAGAACAAGGCTGGCCTCATGGACGAGCTGGGCAAGATCAAGCGGGTCATGGACCGGGCGGCCCCGGTAGGCGAGGTTCTCCTGGTCCTGGACGCCACGACTGGGCAGAACGGGATGCGCCAGGCCCAGGTCTTCTCCGAGGCCGTGGGTATTACCGGTATCGTGCTGACCAAGCTCGACGGTACCGCCAAGGGTGGGATCGTGGTCACCGTGCAGAAGGAGCTGGGCGTGCCTGTCAAGCTGGTGGGCCTGGGGGAGGGGGCTGACGACCTGGCCCCCTTCGACCCGGAGGGGTTCGTCGACGCCCTGCTGGCCTGAGGCCGGGCTTTCCGGCTGCCCGGACAACAGAAACGTCGTAGGACAACGTGGCACCATGGTGTCCTACGACGTTTCTGTTGCCTAGGCTGCGGCGGGTTCGTGGTCTGCCCGCTATCCTGGTGCGCAGCCAGTCCCGGTCGGCTCCGCGCCCTGGGTGACGTACCTGTGCCTGTGCCTACCTTGTCTTACCTCGGCGGGTGTGCGACCGACAAGCAACGACCCCGGCGCCCGGTGCGCCAGGAAGGACCCCACGTGTTCGGCAATCTCTCCGACCGGCTCACTGCCTCCTTCAGCTCGCTGCGAGGCAAGGGTCGTCTGTCCGAGGCGGACGTCAATGAGACCGTCTCAGAGATCCGACGTGCCCTGCTGGAGGCTGACGTCGCTCTGCCGGTGGTGCGATCCTTCACGGCAGCTGTGCGCCAGAAGGCGACGGACGCGGCTCGGTCCCAGGCGCTCAACCCTGCCCAGCAGGTCGTCAAGATCGTCAACGAGGAGCTGGTCGAGGTCCTGGGTGGCCAGAGCCGGGAGATCCACTGGGCACCCACCGGTCCCACGATCATCATGCTGGCGGGCCTTCAGGGCGCAGGTAAGACCACCCTGGCCGGGAAACTGGGGCGCTGGCTGCGCGACCAGGGCAAACGGGTGCTCCTGGTGGCCTCCGACCTGCAGCGTCCCAACGCCGTCACCCAGCTGAGCGTCGTGGCCCAGCGGGCGGGCGTCCACGTGTGGGCACCTGAGCCGGGCAACGGGGTGGGTGACCCGGTGGCCGTGGCCCGCTCCGGGGTGCAGCGGGCGCGTGAGCAGGGCTACGACGTCGTGGTGGTGGACACCGCTGGGCGCCTGGGCGTGGACGCGGAGATGATGGACCAGGCGGTCCGCATCCGTGACGCCGTGGACCCTCACGAGATCCTCTTCGTCCTGGACGCCATGGTGGGCCAGGACGCGGTCAACACCTCGGTCGCCTTCCGTGACGGCGTGGGCTTCACCGGCGTGGTCCTGTCCAAGCTCGACGGCGACGCCCGCGGCGGTGCCGCCCTGTCGGTGCGGGGGGTGACTGGGGCTCCTGTGCTCTTCTCCTCCACCGGTGAGGGGCTGGGGGACTTCGAGCGCTTCCACGCCGACCGGATGGCCTCACGCATCCTGGACATGGGGGACCTCCTGACCCTCATCGAGCAGGCGGAGCGCACCCTTGACCAGAAGGAGGCCGAGGACGCCGCCGCCAAGCTGGCCTCGGGGACCTTCACCCTGGAGGACTTCCTCTCCCAGCTGCGCCAGATCCGCAGGATGGGATCGATGAAGAAGCTGCTGGGCATGATGCCTGGCATGGGCCAGATGCGCGAGGCCCTGGAGAGCTTTGACGAGCGGGAGGTGGACCGCATCGAGGCGATCGTGTGCTCCATGACCCCCGCGGAGCGCAGGGACCTGTCGATCCTCAACGGCTCACGCCGCTCACGTATCGCCAAGGGCTCAGGTACCACCGTCCAGGCCGTCAACGAGCTGGTGGACCGGTTCGAGGCCGCCAAGAGGATGATGGAGTCCATGGCCGCCAGTGGCGGCGGGGCAGGGGCGCTCGGTCCTGGTGGCCTGCCGGGAGCGGGCGCCATGCCCTCCAGCGGCAAGCACTCCAAGGGCCGCCAGGCCCCCCGTTCCCGTAAGAAGGGCAAGGGCGGGAAGAAGGGGCGCTCCGGCAACCCGGCCAAGGCGGCCCGCCAGGCCAGGGAGGTAGCGGCCAGCAGGTCCCAGGCGGCTCAGGCCGCCCCGGCCGCGGACTCAGCAGGTTCTGCCTTCGGCCTGGGTGGAGGCGCGGCGGGCTCCTACGGGATCATGCCTGAATCTGGCACGCAGGAGGCGGCCAGCGAGCCTGCTGACCCGGCTCAGGCGCTCGCCGCGCTCCCGGAGGACCTGCGCCGCCACATGGGGCTGGGCTGAGTGGAGGCGGGAGTCATATAACCTGGGCACATGACCGGCTCCACGTTCTCCAGGTTCAGGCTGAGTCGCCTGAGGTTAAGGAACTACCGCAGTATCCGCTCGTGCAACCTTGAGCTGGGACAAGTCACCATGCTGGTGGGCCCCAACGGGTCTGGCAAGTCGAACGTGCTGGACTCGCTGAGGCTCGTCCGGCAGGCCCTCGGCGAGACCCTTGACAACGCTCTCAGGGACCGTGGCGGAGTCAAGGAGGTCCGGAGACGCTCGACCGGCCGCCCCACCAGCTTCACGGTCACGATCGACTTCCTGGAGTCCGCAGGTGGTGCGGAGGGGACCTACGAACTTCAGGTCGGGGCGGTATCCGGTGGCGGGTTCCGTGTGGCAAAGGAGTCCTGCACCATCACCTCGACGGAGCCCGGCGGTGGGAGGCACTACTATGAGATCCGGGGTGGAGAGGTGGTCTCGACCTCGGAGGACCGCCTCCCGCGCCTGTCTGCCGACAGGCTGGCTCTGGTCTCCCTGTCGGGCATTGAGGTCTTCCGGCCTGTGTACGACGGGCTGTCCGCCATGGAGGTGTTCAGCCCGTCCCCTGAGGCCATGCGGCGACCTGTCGCACCTGATCCAGGTGATCTGCTGCGACGTGACGGCTCGAACATCGCCTCCGTCATTGAGCGCCTTGATCGTGCAAGACCGGAGGTCAAGCGCAGGATCGAGGACTACCTGCACTCGATCGTCCCGGGTGTCGAGTCGGTGCGACGCCTCGCGGTCGCGCGCTGGGAGACCCTGGAGTTCCAGCAGAGGGTACAGGGTGCGTCGGCCCCATGGTCCTTCCAGGCGACGTCGGTGAGCGACGGGACGCTGCGCGCACTGGGTGTGCTGGTGGCCCTCTTCGCCGGAACCGGCACCACCCTGTCCGCCGTGGGGGTGGAGGAGCCCGAGACAGCGCTGCACCCTGCCGCAGCCGGGGTGCTTCTTGACGCGATCCGTGACGCCTCTGAGCGGCGGCAGGTCCTGCTCACTACTCACAGCCCGGACCTTCTTGACTCCGCGTCGATCCGCCCTGACGAGCTCCTTGCGGTCAGGTCGGTCGAGGGTACCACCGAGGTCAGCCGACCCGACGAGGCCTCTCGTATGGCTCTCAAGGAGTCGCTGTTCACTGCCGGTGAGCTTCTGCGTGCTGACCAGCTCCATCCCGAGGTGCGTGAGGTGGTCGCCTCATGACTCCCTGTGTGGGAGCCGTGGTTGAGGGGCATGGTGAGGTCAGTGCCCTCCCTGTGCTCATCCGCCGTATCGCCGAGGAGCATGGTCATTACGGTGTGAGGACCACCCAGCCACACCGGCTGCCTCGAGCCGAGATGACGGGCAGCAAGGTGGCGAAAGCGGTGCGCATGCAGCGGCTGAGAGCCGGTCAGGGTGGTGTCGTCGTCTTGTGCGACGCCGATGACGACGATCCGCAGAAAGTTCGGCGCCTGACCTTAGAGGCCTTGGGCGGGATTCAGACGGTTGTCGCTGTGGCGGTGCGGGAGTACGAGGCGTGGTTCCTGGCTGCCGCCGAGTCGCTTCGTTCTCATACCGCCGTTCGTGACGACGCCAGCTTCGACGGCGACCCGGAGCGTCCTCGTGACGCGAAGGGACGCCTTGAGCAGATCATGACCGAGTCCTACAAGGAGACGCTCCACCAGGTCCGCTTCACAGGAGTGATGAGTCTGGAGGCCGCGCGGGGCCGCAGCCCGTCCTTCGCGGCGTTCGAACACGACCTGCTGGTGGCTTTGGGTGGCAGGGACGGCAGTGCGGATAGGGCATGACGGCGGGCACACGGTGATCCTGGATACTCCTAGGTGTAGGAACCTCTGCGGCGCCTGAGGAGACCGGTTGCAGCGGTGCTGTTGGTGGAGGTTTGTAGGTGGAGGTTTGACGGTCTCGGCTCATTCGGCCGCCCACAGCCACCCGTGTCACAGCCAGCCGTTGGTCTCGGCGGCGCGGGCTGCCTCGGTGCGGTTGCGGGCGTGCGTCTTGGCGATGGCGCTGGAGAGGTAGTTGCGCACGGTGCCTTGGCCAAGGTGGAGCGCCACGGCTATCTCCCGGGCGTCGGCGCCCCTCGCGGCCAGACGCAGCACCGCCCGCTCCCTGTCAGTCAGCGGGTTGGGACCCAGCAGTACCGACTCCTGGGCCAGGGCCGGGTCAATGACCCGCAGGCCCGCGTGGACCCGGCGCACCGCCTCAGCCAGATCCCCGGGAGGAGTGTCCTTGACCAGGAAGCCGCTGGCCCCGGCCTCCAGCGCGCGGGAGAGGTAGCCCGGTCGTCCGAAGGTGGTGACGATGAGGCTGCGGCAGGCCAGTCCCGAGGCGGTCAGTGCCGCGGTGGCTGCCAGGCCGTCCATGTCCGGCATGTCGATGTCAATGAGGGCGACATTGGCACGCTGGTCCCGGACGGCACCGACGACCTCCCTGCCCGTGCCCACCTGGGCCACCACGGCGATGTCCTTCTCCAGGCCCAGCAGTGTGGCCAGGGCGCCGCGCACCAGCGCCTGGTCGTCGGCGACAAGAAGGCGGATGGTATGGGCGCAGGGCGGGGTGGGGGAGGGCACGGAGCCTACGACGACGCTCATAGTCGCACCTCCAGGCAGGTGCCTGGGCGCCCGCCCGCGGCCACGGCTGTCCCGCGGTCCGGGGTGGCGACGCTGGCTGGGGCCGGGCTGGTCAGCACCAGACGGCCACCGGCGGCTTCGACGCGCCGGTGCAGTCCCAGCAGGCCGTTGCCCATGGGTGCCCCTCCTAGGCCCTGGCCGTCGTCGGTTACCCGGACCAGTCCTGGTGCCAGCTGGATGCTCACACGTGTTGCCCGTGCGTGGCGCAGGATGTTGGTCGTGGCCTCACGCAGGGTCCAGGCCACCAGCTCGCGCTGGGGCAGGGGCACTGACGAGGCACTGCCTGACACCGCGACGGTAAGATCTGCCGCGGCAAAAGCGGACCGGGATGACGCCAGCTGGCTGGCTAGGTCGGGCGTGCGCAGGCGCGACACAGTCGTGCGCACGTCGGCCAGTGCCGCGCGTGAGAGCTCAATGACCTGGGCCAGCTCGCGCTCGGCCGCCTGCGGGTCGTGGGCCAGCAGGCGGTGGGCGACCTCCGCCTTGAGGGTCAGAAGGGTCAGGGAGTGGCCGAGGATGTCATGGACGTCACGACTGATCTCCTCGCGCTCCGTGGCGGCAGCCAGGTGGCGATCGGCCTGCGCCTGGCGCCTTGAGGACTCCATGGACAGGCGTGACAGGATGATGATGACTCCCCCCGCGCAGCAGCCGAGGGCCATCCAGCGGGCGTAGGGAGAGGGTGCCCAGGTCAGAATGGCAGCGTCAAGGACACCTATGGCCACCATTACCAGACATATCCCGGGCAGCACTGGCACCAGCGGCGAGATATACAGCAGGAAGGCGCAGAAGAAGGGGAAGAGGTAGGCGGCTAGCCATCCCGTGGCCGCCGTGGTCAGGCCTGTGAACACCATCAGGAGCACCAGCCGGGACAGGGCAGGACCCCGCAGGGCCGACCAGCCGGGGCTGGCCAAGTCGGGCTGATCGGCACTTCTGGTGTCGACCATGAGGAAGGTGGCCCAGGTGTAGGTGAGGGTGAAGCCGATGATCCCGGCTGAGCCCGCCACGCGCCGCCAGGGCTCGACGTGCCCGGTGTGCAGCAGGATGAGGGGAAGGGCCAGGAAGCCGACCCAGACCACCGCCATCCAGTTGACCTTACGGAGGCTACTGACCCATCGGTGCCGTAAGGGCTGTGGCAAGGCTGGCACGGGAGGCCGCGGCACAGGCCGTTCGGTCGCCTCTGCGGTGCTCAGCCACTCTGATGCGGTGTTGATGGCAGTGTCACGCCCCTCGTTGCCGTGACCTGTAGTGGACCCTGTCACCGGCGCACCGTCATCCGGTGCCGGGCCAGGGCCACCAGCGCGGCGAAGATCAGTGTCCACCCCACCAGGTTAACGACCGGGATCCACAGGGGGTCCTGGAAGGACGGGGCGTCGGTGGCATAGACCCACCCGTGGGTCAGGGGCCAGCGGGCAAGTGCCGTGGGTCCGTACATCGGGGTGAGGCGCCCGATGCTCAGCAGCGTCTCACTGAGCGGCATGAACGTGTTGCCGAGAAAGCCGAAGAGGCTGACCAACGAGGTGGCGATCCCCACTGAGGCCTGGGGCGGCAGCCAGAGCCCGACGGCCAGGCCCCACAGGACGAAGGGGAGCGCACTGACCAGGCACAGGAGCGGCCCCAGCACCCAGACCCGGGCCGGCGCCTGCGCGGTGGTCAGGGCACCGGCTGCCACCACCACTCCCACCGGGACGGCTGCCGATGCCGCCGTCGCGAGAACCTTGACCTGGGCGTAGCCCACTAGGCCTCGGGGGGTGAGAGCCATCTGCCGTCCCCAGCCCTCGTTGAGCTCGACGGCGGCCGCGGAGGCGGTGCTGGCGGCGCTCAGACAGGAGCTGAAGCCCGCCATGGCCAGCATGATCGTGGCTGAGATGTAGTCCCCGTCCGCGCCGCTGGTGGCCTGGCCGGACACGATACCGCTGAAGACAAGGAACATGACCAGGGGAAAGGCGATGACGAAGAACAGGTTGGCCGGGTGGCGCAGGGTACGCAGTGTCTCCAGCAGTATGTAGGTGAGCAGGGGACGTACCCTGCCTATCCGGGGGGCGGCCGTGCCTGCCCCAGCGGGAGCGGTCCGCGCAGTGGTGTTGGAGGTAGTGCTGGAGGTGGTGCTGGAGGTGGGGGAGGGCATCAGCTGTCCTTTGCTGCTGAGGGCGCCGGGCTTGTGCCTGAGGAAGTCAGTGAGGTGAAGACCTCGTCGAGGCTGGTGGCGGTGACGCCCAGGTTCCGGGCCGGAGTGTCCGTCAGGAGCCAGCGGGCGAGGCCGTCGGGGTCAGTGGTGCGGATCTCCACGTGCGTACCGCGTACCACGGTGCGCAGAACCGTGGAGGACACGGGGCACCAGGCCAGGGCGGTGCTCAGGACGTGCTCGCTGGCGCCGGGCCAGGAGGCGGTGACGGTGGCCCCTGTGCCCAAGCCACGTACGTCGTCGACGCTTCCGTCGGCCACCACCCTGCCCTGGGCGATGATGACCACGCGGTCGGCGAAGGAGGAGGCCTCCTCCAGGTAGTGAGTGGCAAAGAGGACGGTGCGCCCCCGCCTGGTCTGGGAGCGCATGGTCTCCCAGAAGGTGATACGTGCCGCGACGTCCATCCCGGCCGTCGGCTCGTCCATGACGAGCACCTCCGGGTCGGGCATGAGGGCCAGGGCCAGGCGCAGCCGCTGACGCTCGCCGCCCGAGCAGCGGCTGACCCGCCTGCGCAGCACCTCAGACAACCCGGTGAGGGCCGCAAGGTCGTCCAGGTCCACCCGCCCGCTGCCCATGGAGGCCACCGCCCGCAGGGTCTCGGCCACGGTGAGGTCGCCGAGAAGACCCCCGTCCTGGAGGACGGCCCCGACGGCGCCGTCACGCACCGCCGCAGCCGGTGACCTGCCCAGGACGCGAGCCCTCCCCTCGTCGGGACTCGACAGCCCCAGGATCATGTCCAAGGTGGTGGACTTTCCTGCCCCGTTGGGTCCCAGGAAGGCAACGACCTCACCGGGGGTGACCGTGAGGTCCAGGCCGCTGACGGCGGTCAGTCGCCCAAAGCTCTTGCGCAGGCCCGTGGCCTCGACGGCAGGGGTCCGGGCAGGTCGCGGGACGGTCGGGGCCGGGCTGTGCGTGCCAGGCTGCGAGATGCTCATGGTGCCAGCATGTGCTCGTGGCCGACCTGCCGGTGCTGAGCCCTGTCACCGCCTGGGCATGACAGGTGTCATGCCTGCCGTGCGGCACGCGTGGCACCACGACGGTGTCGTGCCGCAGCCACGAGTGTGTGGGCGATCTCGCACGAGGAGAGAGTGGCTCGTGGTCCCGCACGGTGGCGTCTGTCGGCGCCGCTCTGGCAGAATTTCCGGCTGTACTCGGCTTCAGGTCGGCCCTCTCCCGCCTCCAGCCGCGTCATCGGCCCGTACCGGAGCCTGTTGCCAGCCCCCACCGGGAGCCGGCACGGACCACCTCATCCAGGACCAGGAGTTCAACCAAGTGGCAGTCAAGATTCGCCTCAAGCGCATGGGCAAGAAGTTCGCTCCCTTCTACCGGGTCGTCGTCCTCGACGCCCGCAAGAAGCGCGACGGCCGCGTCATTGAGGAGGTCGGTCTCTACGACCCGACGCAGGAGCCCTCGCTGATTCGTATCGACTCCGAGCGTGTGCAGTACTGGCTCGGCGTGGGCGCCCAGCCGACAGACGCTGTCTTCAAGCTGCTCAAGATCACCGGTGACTACCAGAAGTTCAAGGGTCTGCCCGGGGCGGAGGGCCGTCTCAAGGTCAAGGACGCTGACGCTGCCGCCACAGCCAGGGCTGCCGCCGTCAAGGCCGCGGCTGACGACGCGGAGAAGCGCAAGGCTGACGCGGCTCAGGCCAAGGCGCAGCAGGAGGTGGCCGGGGACGACTCGGCGGCCGACCAGCCTGCCGAGGGCGCAGCACCTGCTGAGGAGTCCTGAGATGCTAGCCGAGGCGCTTGAGCACCTCGTGCGCGGCATCGTCGACAACCCTGACGACGTGACCGTCACCTCCAGGTCCCTGCGCCGCGGGGACCTGCTGGAGGTGCGGGTCAACCCTGAGGACCTCGGCCGGGTCATCGGCCGTTCCGGCCGTACTGCCCGGGCGCTACGCACGGTCGTGGGAGCGCTGGCCGATGCCCCGGTACGCGTTGACGTGGTCGACACCGATCGGCGCTGAGCAGACCTGTGCGACGCGGCGCACGAGGCGCCTCCTCGTTCCACCGTTGTTACTGTGGTGCCCGGCCCCACCAGGGCCGGGCACCACTGCGTCCGTAGACCACGGTAGGTTTAGCACCGACCGTTACCACGACCAGGCAGGAGACCAGGTGCTGCTTACCGTCGCCGTCATCGGGGCCGCTCACGCCCTCAGGGGCGAGGTCCGCCTTGACATCCGCACTGACGACCCCCAGGGGCGCCTGGCCCCGGGGACTGTGCTGCCCACGGATCCCGTGCGGGTGGGGCCGCTGACGGTCACCCGGCTGCGCCGTGACGGCAGGAGGTGGCTGGCGGCCTTCGAGCAGGCCCCCGACCGCACGTCGGCACAGGCGCTGCGCGGCGTCCGCCTGCTGGTGGACACCGATCAGGAGCCGGACCGCGGGCAGGGTGGTTCCGGGCACAGCGAGGAGGGCTGGTACCGTCACCAGCTGGTAGGGCTGAGGGCGCGCCGTGTCGACGGGACCCACCTTGGCGAGGTTGTCGACCTGGAGCGCGGTGTCGCCCAGGACCGCCTGGTGGTGCGCACCCCGGAGGGCTCCCAGGTCTCCGTTCCGTTCGTCGAGGCTCTTGTCCCGGTGGTGGATACCGCCTCCGCCGTGGTCGTCCTGGACCCGCCAGGAGGTCTGTTCCCCGAGGAGGGCGGGACGGAGGCGCAGTGATGAGGTTCGACGTGGTGACAATATTTCCCGACTACCTGCGGGCGCTGGACCTCTCGCTGGTCGGCAGGGCCGTCGCCACAGGCACCCTGGAGGTGCACGTGCACGACCTGCGCCGCTGGGCCCACGACCGGCACCGCACGGTGGACGGTACCCCGGCTGGTGGCGGAGCGGGTATGGTCATGCGCCCTGACGTCTGGGGCAAGGCGCTCGACGAGGTCATGGGCCTGGACGGTACGGGCTCGTCCACGGACGGTGCCGACCCGGCCCCGGGACGTCGGGTGCTGGTGGTCCCCACCCCGTCGGGGGAGCTCTTCACCCAGCGCACCGCCGAGGACCTGGCCTCGGCGGCCACCATCACCTTCGCCTGCGGGCGCTACGAGGGCATTGACGCCCGGGTGGCGCAGCACTACCGGGCGCGTGGCGTCGAGGTCCGTGAGCTGAGCATCGGGGACTACGTCCTGAGCGGCGGAGAGGTTGCGGCACTGGTGGTTATCGAGGCTGTGGCCCGGCTCGTTCCCGGTGTCCTGGGCAACCCGGACTCGGTGGTGGAGGAGTCCCACGGGGCTGACGGGCTCCTGGAGCACCCCGCCTACACCCGTCCCCTCTCCTGGCGGGGCCTGGAGGTTGACCCGGTACTCGTCTCGGGGGACCACGCCCGTGTGCGTCGTCTCCGCAGGGACCAGTCGATTGCCCGCACGGCGCAGCGGCGCCCGGACCTGGTCGCGGTGCTAGGGGCCTCCGCCCTCGACGGCGCCGACCGTGCGGCCCTGGCCGCCCACGGGTGGGTGGTGCCGCAGGGGGCTGACCACCCGGTGCGGGCGCGGGTACGGCACGTCTGCCACGAGGACGTCGGGGCCGTGGCTGACCTGGCGGCACGGACCTTCCCGGACGCCTGCCCTCGGGAGATCACCTCGGACCAGGTTGCGGAGCATATCGCCACGAATCTGACACGCAGCCACTTTGCCTCCTGGGTGGAGGACCCCCGTGCCGAGCTGGTCCTGGCCGAGCTGGAGGACCAGCCGCAGGAGTGCCACCGTGTCGTCGGCTACGCCCTGCTCGTCGAGGAGCAGGCTGACCGGGACGGGAACGTGCCCGCAGGGCTGGATCCCCGGCCGGAGTGCGTCACGGCAGGTGAGGGCCGCAGGGTGGCCGAGCTGTCCAAGATCTATGTCGACTCCTCCATGCGGGGGTCTGGCCTGGCCCGGGCGCTGCTGGACCAGGTGCTGCACTGTGCCACCCAGCGGGGCGTGGACCTGGTGTGGCTGGGGACCAGCACCTCCAACAGACGGGCGCAGAGGGCCTACAGGCATGTCGGTTTCGCCCGGGTCGGCACCCGGACCTACGACGTCGGGGGACGCCTGTGCCGCGACGTCGTCATGGTCCGTGAGGCACGAGCCAGGACGGGCTCGGGGCCTCAGCCCGGGACAGGGCCGGGCGTGACGTCGGCAGGGACGGGAGCACGGTCATGAGCGAGGCCATGTCGGCCAGTCGCGGCCGAGAGTACCCCAGCATCTCCGGGGGCAGGCAGGAGCAGGATGCGGGCACGACGCCGGGCGCTGTAGCGCAGGCGACGAGGGACACGATGAAGAACGTCACTGAGACCACGGAGGAGATAGGAGAAGACGCGGTGGAGGACGGCGTGGATGATGACGTGGACGGTAGCGTGGACGGTGCCGTGACGGACGCTGTGAGGCGCGTGGAGGCCACCAGCCGACGCCGCGACGGTGTGTCAGGTGCTCGCAGAGGGCGTGCAGGCGCAGGCGCCGACGAACCCACGCGTTCCGTCAGCGGCCTCGCCCTGGCGCTGCGGTGGGGCTCGACGCTGCTCTATGTCGGTGTCGCGGTGCTTCTGGTGGCGCTGTTCCGGACCTTCGTGCTCCAGTCCTTCATCATCCCCTCCGGCTCTATGGAGAACACCCTCTCCGAGGGGGACCGGGTGGTTGTCACCATGTATGACTCCCAGGACATTGAGCGCGGTGACATCGTGGTCTTCACCGACCCCGACGGCTGGCTGGAGGTCACCGAGCCCTCTGGGCTGCAGGGCGTCGTCCAGGACGTGCTGGTGGCGATCCGTATCCTTCCCCAGGACGCGGGGCACCACCTCATCAAGCGGGTGATCGGCATGCCTGGGGACCGGGTCGTCGCGGACGGTCAGGGGAGCCTGAGCGTCAACGGCGTCGAGGTCGACGAGCCCTACATCAAGCCCGGGCGCTCCGCCTCAGAGATCGCTTTCGACGTGACCGTGCCGCAGGGGTACGTCTGGGTCATGGGGGACAACCGCTCCAACTCGGCTGACTCCCGCCTCCACCGTGATGACACCCATGGGGGATTCGTCCCCCTGAGCAACGTCGTGGGTGTCGCCAAGGCGGTGGAGTGGCCGGTCACTCACTGGACAGGCCTGGGTGGGGGCAGGGAGGTGTTCCGCTCCGTCCCGGCTCCCCAGGCCTCGCCCCTGCCCGGGGGCCAGGCGCAGGGCCACCCTGTGCTGGCCGGGCCTGGGGCGGCGGTCGCAAGGAACGGCCTGTGGTACGACGAGCTGTGCTACTCGGGCGTGAACTCTGGCACGTCCCTACGGTCTTCCCGCCTGGCGGTCTCTAGCGTGTGGCACACTTAGGCACGCTCTCGTGCGCCGTAGCGCCTCTGCCGCTGGGGAGGCCTGCGCTCAGGCGGCTCGGGGCGTCGCAGACCGGTCGGCCTCGTGGGGGGTCGCACCGCTGAGGTAATCACTCGTGACCAGCGGCATGGGTGTGGAGGAAGCAATGAACCTGATCGACGAGATCGACGCCGCGTCCCTGCGCCGGGACATTCCCGACTTCCGTCCGGGTGACACCCTGAAGGTGCACGTCAAGGTGGTTGAGGGCACGCGGACACGTGTCCAGGTCTTCCAGGGCGTCGTCATCGCCCGGCAGGGAGGGGGAGTCTCCGAGACTTTCACCATCCGCAAGATCTCCTTCGGTGTGGGGGTGGAGCGCACCTTCCCCCTCCACACTCCCTCGATCGACAAGATCGAGGTCGTCACCCGTGGTCGCGTCCGTCGTGCCAAGCTCTACTACCTGCGCAACCTGCGCGGCAAGGCGGCCAAGATCAAGGAGCGTCGCGAGTCGTGACCTTCCTGGTGCCTTGGTAGGTGCCCCGGGACGTCTCCTGGGGCACCCACCACCAGGACCATGAGGTCAGCGGGGAGGGAGACGTGAGCCTGTCGCAGGACGCCGATCATGAGAGCCGGGACCAGCAGGCCAGCGAGGGAGGTGTCCAGCAACCGGGGGACGAGCCGCCCCTGCCGCCCTCTATCCCTCCGCGTCGCAGTCCCGCTCCTGTCATCGTCCCGGTGCGGCGGCGCTCCTCACGCGCGGTGGCCTGCCTGGGGCTCATCGTCACCGTCCTCCTGGTGACGGCCCTGTTCAAGACCTTTGTCCTCCAGACGTACACGATCCCCTCGGCGTCCATGGAGGACACCCTCAGTGTCGGGGACCAGGTGGCGGTGACCATGTATGACTCGGGACAGGTCGAGCGTGGTGACGTCATTGTCTTTACCGATCCGGGCGGGTGGCTCGACGTCACTGAGCCCACGGGCCTGCACAGGGTCCTCCAGGAGGCGCTTGTCGCCCTGCGTCTGCTACCCCAGGACACGGGTCACCACCTCATCAAGCGTGTCATCGGCGTGGGCGGGGACCACGTCGTCTCCGACGGGCAAGGGGTACTGTCCGTTAACGGGACCGTCGTGGAGGAGACCTACCTCAGGGACGGCGAGCTGGCCTCACTGACCGCCTTCGACGTGACCGTGCCGGAGGGGTACGTCTGGGTCATGGGGGACAACCGCTCCAACTCGGCGGACTCCCGCTACCACCAGGACAAGGAGCACGCAGGCTTCGTGCCGCAGTCGAGTATCGTCGGTGTGGCCAGGTACGTCATCTGGCCGCTGGACCGCTGGGAGGTCCTTGACGAGGGGCGCACCGTCTTTGCTGACGTTCCTGGGCACTCCCGGTCTCCCCAGCCGACGGCTGCCTCCGGGGACGGCCAGTGACACCTGCTGCCAGGGACAGGCTGCGGCCTGACCGTTGCCTGGAGCGTGACCTGCTGGTGGACGCGGCCCTGGTGGGTGGCGTCGACGAGGTCGGCCGGGGCGCGCTGGCCGGTCCCGTCAGCGTCGGTGTGGCTATCGTCTCCCGGGAGACTCCTGACGCCTTCCCGCGGGGGCTGGCCGACTCCAAGCAGCTGAGTGCGCCCAGGCGCCGGGCGCTGGTCATGCCCTTGCGCCAGTGGTTGGAGGACTGGGCCGTGGCTCACGCCACCTCCGCTGAGATCGACGCCTACGGGATCACCGGTGCCCTGCACCTGGCGGGCCAGCGGGCGCTGGCGGAGGTCTCCGCCCGCGGGCACACCCCGGAGGCGCTCATCCTCGACGGGGTCTCGGACTGGCTGCGTCCCCAGGATCCCCAGGCCTCGCGCGGGGGCGCTACCGAAGCCCCCGACCTCCTCAGCGGGCTCGGACCCGCTGTCGGCCTGGGCGTCACCGACCTCCGCACCGGTCTCCACGACGTCCCCGGCCAGGTCCGTGGCCCGGGCTGGGCGGGCCCGCGCGTGCACCTGCGGGCCAGGGCTGACGCCACCTGCGCCGTCGTCGCGGCAGCCAGCGTCCTGGCCAAGGTGGAACGCGACTCGGTGATGACACAGCTGGAGGACCCCGGATACGGCTGGGCCTCGAACAAGGGCTACGCCTCGGCAGCCCACGTGGAGGCACTGGGCAGGCTGGGGGCCAGCGAGCACCACCGCCGCAGCTGGCGCCTGCCAGGGCTGAGCGGTCCCCGGACCTGACCCGGGGCGGGCACCCTTGGACCGACTCGCCCGGCTGACCACGCCCGCTGTGCCCGCCGGTCGTGCATGATGGCCTGGTGAGCGCCGACGACCTTGAGGCATATGAGAACGAGCTGGAGCTGGCCCTGTACCGGGAGTACCGCGACGTCGTCTCCCTGTTCTCCTACGTGGTGGAGACCGAGCGCCGCTTCTACCTGGCCAACGCTGTTGACGTCCAGGTCCGTGGCAACGGCGGTGAGGTCTTCTTCGAGCTGGCCCTGGAGGACGCCTGGGTGTGGGACATCTACCGTGCCTCCCGCTTTGTCAAGTCCGTCCACGTCGTCACTTTCAAGGATGTCAACGTCGAGGAACTGACTAAGCTGGAGATGGACATCCCCTCCTGAGGCTGCTTGGGACAGCCTGGTGACAGGCTCCGCCCCCGCTGCCTGAGCCTGCCTGGTCACCACAGGTGCCTGTGCGGGACCGCAGTCCACAAGGCGCCGGGCTCCCCTGCACCTGCTGCCTCCGCCGTGGGCCATGCTCAGGGCACTCAGGGAGGGAGGATGCCGTCGTGGAGGCACACACTACTGTCCGTCGTCTGCAGGAGAGGTCGGGGGGACAAGGAGAGCAGGGCACGGTACCGGTTTCGCAGCCCAGCATTGGTCGCAGTGCCGACCACAGTGCCGAGGTGGGCCGCCGTGGTGAGGACCTGGTCGCCCGCTACCTGGAGGACGCCGGGTGGCAGGTGCTGGAGCGCAACTGGCGGCCGAAGACCAGCAGGCGCGGTGAGCTCGACGTCATCGCGCTCGATCCGGGGACGGGATCGGGACGGGAGCAGGCCGCCCAGGGAGGCAGCGACACCGCCCGACAGCGGCCGGTCCTGGTCGTCATCGAGGTCAAGACCCGGACCTCCCTGGGCCGCGGCTGTCCGGCCGAGGCCGTGGGGGCGAGGAAGATCGCCAGGATACGCAGCCTGGCAGCGCTGTGGGCTGCCACTCATCGTGTTGTCCACGGCGGGACACGCATTGACGTGGTATCTGTCCTGCTACGTTCCCGGCGGCCTGCGCTCCTGCGCCACCACCGGGGGGTGGCACTGTGACAGGCCTTGCCAGGACGCTGGCGGTGACCCTGACCGGGCTCAGCGGGCACCTGGTAGAGGTTGAGGCCCACGCGACCCAGGGACTGCCGGGCTTCACCCTGGTCGGGCTGCCCGACACCGCGGTCAGGGAGTCCCGGGAGCGTGTCAGGGCGGCTCTGAGCACCTGCGGCCTGGCCTGGGGGGAGCAGCGGCTGACGCTCAGTCTCTCCCCGGCGGACCTGCCCAAGTCGGGCAGCAGCCTGGACCTGGCCCTGGCCCTGGCGGTCCTGGGAGCCCGTGGGCGGCTCACCAGCGACGCCTCGGAGATGCTGAGCCGCACGGTCTATATCGGCGAGCTCGGCCTGGACGGGACGGTGCACCCGGTGCGTGGGGTGCTTCCCGCCGTGCATGCCGCCGTGGAGTCCGGTGCGCAGGAGGTTGTCGTGGCTCAGGCGGCCGCTGCCGAGGCCAGGCTGGTCCCGGGAGCCCGGGTCGTGGCCGTGGACCATCTCGGTGAGATGATCCAGCGCTACGGAGGAGTGCTGCCAGCGGGGGCAGCCCACCTGGTGAGCAGCTCGGTCGAGCACGCCTTCCGCCGGTCTGGGGCACCTGCGACCCCCTCGCCTGCCCGGAAGCCGGACCTGGCTGACATCATCGGGCAGGAGGAGGCGCGCCACGCCCTTGAGGTCGCTGCGGCGGGCGGGCACCACCTGCTGCTGACCGGCCCACCGGGCACTGGCAAAACGATGCTGGCCGAGCGCCTCCCCACGATCCTGCCGCCGCTGCGACAGGAGGACGCGGTCACCGTCACCTCGATCCACTCCGTGGCTGGTGTGTTCAGCCCGGAGTCAGGTCTCATGAGTGACCCGCCTCTGCGCGCCCCGCACCACTCGGCGACACGGGCGGCGATGGTCGGTGGGGGCACAGGTATGCCCCGCCCCGGCGAGATCTCACTAGCGCACCGGGGCGTCCTCTTCCTGGACGAGGCCCCCGAGTTCAGCCCCGGCGTGCTGGACAGCCTGCGTCAGCCCCTGGAGTCGGGAACCGTCACCATCGACCGTGTCGGTGGCCGGGCCTCCTTCCCCGCGAGCTTCCAGCTGGTCCTGGCGGCCAACCCCTGCCCCTGCGGCAGGGGAGGCGGCAGGGGGCTGGAGTGCACCTGCACCTCCCTCCAGCGCCGCCGCTACCTCTCCCGCCTGTCCGGCCCCCTGCTGGACCGGGTGGACATCCAGGTGGAGGTCGCTGCCCACAGCGCGGCAGAGATAGCCGCCGCCAGGACAGGGGAGTCCAGCGTCCTCGTGGCCCGACGTGTGCTCCGGGCGCGTCAGCGTGCGGCCCGCCGCCTGGCAGGCACCCCGTGGCAGGTCAGCGCGGAGGTGCCGGGGTCCTACCTGCGTGGTCCCGAGGGTGGTCTGAGCCCGGAGGTGTCACGAGGACTCATGCGGGTGATGGACCGTGGGGACCTCTCCCTGCGCGGGGTGGACCGGGTCCTGCGCCTGGCGTGGACCCTGGCCGACCTCGACCGGGCTGACACGCCCTCCCCGAAGCACCTGGGGACCGCGCTGGCCCTGCGTACCCGGGGAGCGCGACCGTGACCTCCCGGACCTCCCGGACCTCCCGGACCTCCCGGCCGCCCCGGCTGCTTCCCTACGACGTGAGCGATACCAGGCTGGCCCGGGCTACCTGGTCCCGCCTGGCTGAGCCTGCCGATCCCGCTGCCGCCCGCCTGGTGGGAGCCTTGGGGCCCAGTCGGGCGTTGGGATGGCTGCTTGAGGAGGCGCTGACCAGGGATGGGCAGGTGCGCACGGCCGCGCCCCCGCCCCTGCCCGCTCCCGGTGATCCGGGGGAGGCGGGGGTCAGGTGGGCGCAGGCGGCGGCGCGGTGGGCGCCCAGGCTCCAGGGCCTGGACATACGACGTGAGCTGGACGTCCTGGAGCGCCTGGGCGGGCACCTGGTCCTTCCGGGGCAGCGGTGGTGGCCAGGGGGGCTGGACGACTTGGAACAGCCACCGTTCTGCCTGTGGGTACGCGGGGACCCTGCTGTCATGGTCGGTGGCACCCCTCCGGAAGCAGACTGTCCGGAAGGCCCGGGTGCTGTCGCAGTGGTCGGGGCTCGCGCCGCGACACCCTACGGGGAGCAGGTCGCCTCCGACCTGGCTGCCGGGCTGGCTCGTCGAGGCGTCGTCGTTGTCTCCGGTGGGGCCTTTGGGATCGATGCCGCCTCCCACCGGGGCGCGCTGCGCTGCGGCACCACCCTGTCCGTCAGTGCCGGGGGAGTGGATCGGTTCTACCCGCAGGGTCAGGCCAACCTGCTGCGGGCGGTTATCGACCGCGGGGCACTCGTGGCTGAGGTCCCCCGGGGTGCGCGCCGGCACGGCACCGCTTCCTCACCCGTAACCGGCTGATCGCCGCGACGTCCCAGGCCACGGTGGTTATCGAGGCAGCCTGGCGCTCCGGGGCGCTGTCTACGGCCCACCGCGCCCAGGAGCTGGGACGGCCTGTCGGTGCCGTTCCCGGGCCGGTCACCTCTATGACTTCGGTCGGGTGCCACCGGCTCCTGCGCAATGGTGCCGTGTGCGTGACCGACACCGATGACGTCCTGGAGCTGGTGTGCCCGCTGGGGACGGTGGACGCCGACGGGCTCAAGGAGGCTGAGCACTCCCTGGGCAGCAGTCGGCTGCTGGACGGCCTCGACCATGCCAGCGCTGTGGTCCTCGACTCGCTGCCTGCCCGCTCCTCGGCCTCCACCGAGGCGGTTGTGCGTGCCTGCGGGCTTTCACCCCGTGAGACCACGGCGGCGCTGGGGATCCTGGAGCTGGCCGGACGGGTGGAGCGGGTCGGTAGCCGGTGGCGACGACGCCGGTCGGCGCGTGCCTGACGGTGTCTGCCGCGGTCCGCTGCGTGCCAGCCGTGCCCAGGGGGCTCGGCTGGTGCCAAGGGCAGTGAACCGTGAGTGCCAGGAGGCGGCGTGTCGCGGGGCTCCTGGTTGGCGCGCCCTGGGAGTCTATGGGCTCCGTGGTCCTAGCCTGGGCCCGTGTCCGTCCCTGCATCCAGACCTGCGCCCGGCTCTCTGCCCAGTGCTGCTCCCCAGGGGCGCGGTACACCGTCGGGGAGCACGGGGGAGCGTCGCGAGGCTCCAGGTGACCCGGGGCGCTCCCCAGGCTCATTCACACGTGGCAGCCTGGTTGCGGGGTGGCTGCGCCACCTGAGCCTCCAGCGAGGCCTCTCCGAGCACACCGTGCGAGCCTACGCCGCCGACCTGCGCGACCTCCTCGGCTTCCTCGGCGTAGGACCCGGGGATGAGGAGCCGGTCGGGCCGGTGCTGGCCAGCCTGGGCCTGACTGACCTGCGCGCCTGGCTGGCGGAGCAGGCCGCCTCGGGTCGCTCGCGGGCGACGCTGGCCCGGCGGGCGGCGGCGGCCAGAGCCTTCTCGTCGTGGGCGCACGGGCTGGGCCTGATCCCCGCTGACGCGGCCGCCCGGCTGCGCTCCCCACGGCCCGACAACCGCCTCCCCGGTGTCCTGACCACGCAGCAGGCCGGTCACTTGCTTGCGACCGCAGCCGAGCTTGCCTGTCAGGAGGACCCTCTGGCCGTGCGGGACCTGGCGCTGGTCGAGACCCTCTACGCCACCGGGGTGCGGGTCTCAGAGCTCTGCGGTCTGGACGCTGCTGACCTTGACCGCAGCGCCCGCACGCTGAGAGTGCTGGGAAAGGGAGACAAGGAGCGGGTCGTCCCCTACGGCGTCCCCGCCGCGCGCGCCCTGGACCGGTGGCTGGGCACCCGCCCGCAGCTAGCGGGCACGGATGCTGGCCAGGCGCTCTTCCTGGGGGCACGCGGGCGTCGTATCGACCCTCGGGTCGTGCGGCAGGTGGTCCACCGCCTGTGCGCGGCAGCCCAGGTCCCCGACCTCGGCCCCCACGGCCTGCGGCACTCCGCAGCCACCCACGTCCTGTCCGGCGGCGCGGACCTGCGCAGCGTCCAGGAGATCCTGGGGCACTCCTCCCTGGCGACCACCCAGCGCTACACGCACGTCTCCGCCGAACGCCTGCGCGCTGTCTACGAGCAGGCCTTCCCCCGGGCCTGACCCGGCTGCCCGCCGGGGCTGCCAGGCCCGCTGGAGCAGTGGTCGGCTCAGTCTGCGCCTACCGGCTTGAGCCGGATGACGGCGGGCTGCACCAGCCGCAACGGGTTGACATAGCTCGTGGGACCGGTACGTGCACCCCAGTGCAGGGCGTCCCTCCCGTCGGTGCGGTGGCCTGCCACGAGGGTGCCCAGCATCTGTCCCCGGGTGACAGCCTGGCCTGCGCTGACCACCGGTTCCACCGGCTCGTAGGTGGTGCGTATTCCGTCAAGGTGGTCTACGGAGACCACCGGCCGGTCGACGACCACCCCGGAGAAGGCCACGGTGCCGTCGGCGGCGGCCAGGACGGGGGACCCGGCGGGAGCCCCAAGGTCGACCCCGCGGTGCCCGGCCCCCCACACGAGTGCCGGAGGGTCGAAGGGCTGCAGGACGGCTGCCGCCTCCCCGGTGGGCCACCCGTAGCGGGTCCCCGGCTGCGGCGGCACCTCCTCGGAGGGGACAGCGGCTGGCGGCACGGCCCAGGCGCGTGGGAAGCCTCCCGCTCCCGGTGCGGCGGCGAGCAGGAGAGGGGCGGTGGCGGCCAGGAGGACCGCGATGCCTGCCCGCAGCGGCCAAGGAAGCACCCTTGTCCCTGTAGCGGTCCTTGTAGCGGTCCTTGTGTCGGTCCTTGCGGTGCCGGTAGCAGGGCTGGCAGTGCCGGGAGCCTGGTTGGCAGGGGCAGCGGTACCGGGTGGAGTTCCAGGGGGAAGGAGTCTCATGGATGCAGGGTGGGAGGTGGCGTCGCCTTCGGGCCATGTCGGTATCACCGGCCTGTGGCAGCAGCCTGCTTGACCCTCCCTGTGGTGACCGGGACGACGACGGCTCATCCCTGCTCGGCTGCTGGGTGGAGCCTGCCCTGTGGTAGCCTCTGCTCCGCAGCATCCTGCGGATCGTTCCGGCGGCTCGGAGGAGCTGACTTCGCGTGCCCGCACCCGAGGTACCCTGAGGTACTCGGGACGTCCCTTCCGGACGACGCAGCCGTGGTCCCGCACCGTGAGGAGCGGGTGGCTGCGCGTCGCGGGCACCAGGCCCTGTGGCTGCCTTCCGGGGGGAGACCCCTGCGAGGCGGCTGACGGGGGTGAACCCAAGGTACAAGCCGGGACCCCGCTGGCCTCAGCATCAGGGTCCCCTGAACGACACGTGCGTCGAGCAACCTCTCGGCCCACACACGGAAGGACCTTCATGGCCGTCGTCACAATGCGTCAGCTCCTTGAGAGCGGTGTTCACTTCGGGCACCAGACCCGCCGCTGGAACCCCAAGATGAAGCGCTTCATCCTCACCGAGCGCAACGGTATCTACATCATCGACCTCCAGCAGTCCATCGAGGGCATCAACACCGCCTACGACTTCATCAAGGAGACCGTCGCCCGTGGCGGCAACATCCTGTTCGTCGGCACCAAGAAGCAGGCCCAGGCCGCCGTTGCCGAGCAGGCCCAGCGCGTGGGCATGCCCTATGTCAGCCAGCGATGGCTGGGCGGCATGCTGACCAACTTCTCCACCGTGCGCACCCGCCTGGACCGTATGCGTGAGCTCGAGCAGGTCGACTTCGACGACGTGGCCGGGTCCGGCCGCACCAAGAAGGAGCTGCTCATGATGCGCCGGGAGAAGGACAAGCTCCAGCGCACGCTGGGTGGTATCCGCGACATGAGCAGGCTGCCGGCAGCCGTGTGGGTCGTTGACACCAAGAAGGAGCATCTGGCCATCTCCGAGGCCCAGAAGCTGGGGATTCCCGTCATCGCCATCCTTGACACCAACTGTGATCCGGATGAGGCTACCTACGGCATCCCGGGCAACGACGACGCTATCCGCGCCGTCTCCCTCCTGACGCGTGTCGTGGCTGACGCCGCTGCGGAGGGGCTGCTGGCTCGGTCCGCGGGTCGCGGACGCAGCGGGGCACAGGCGCAGCCTGATCCCGTGGACGCCGAGCCGCTGCCGGAGTGGGAGGCCGAGCTGCTTGCCGGCGCGGAGGCCGCCTCGAGCGGGGCGGCTGCCGAGCCTGCCGGGGGCGCTGGGGCTGCCCAGGAGCAGGTGGCCCAGGACGCCGGGGACGCGGCCCAGGCGCCGGTGCAGGCAGAGGTTCCCGAGCAGGCCTGAGCCTGCGGCTGCCAGCCGTGTCGCGCAGTCATGCTCGCAGGCTGCGCAGCGCGGTGCTGGCGTGACTGAGACACGAGACACTTCAGGAGATATCTATGGCGAACTACACCACTGCTGACATCAAGGCTCTGCGTGAGAGGACCGGGGCCGGGATGATGGACGTCAAGAAGGCCCTCGACGAGGCTGACGGTGACGCTGAGAAGGCTGTTGAGATCATCCGGGTCAAGGGACTCAAGGGGATTGCCAAGCGCGAGGGGCGGGCGGCCTCCGCCGGGCTGGTGGTGGCCACGGTGGCTGACGACGGCCAGGGGCAGGTCGGTGTGCTGGTCGAGATCAACGCGGAGACGGACTTCGTGGCCAAGAACCAGAAGTTCCTCGACTTCGCTGACCAGGTCCTGGCTGCGGCTGTGGACTCCGGTGCCCAGGACGCTGAGGCCCTGGCCGAGGTCGAGGTGGACGGCACCTCCGTCAAGGACCTGACCGACGGCATGCAGGCGGTGATTGGCGAGAAGATCGTGGTGCGCCGCCTCGCCCGCCTCAGCGCCCCCGCGGTGGAGCTCTACCTGCACCGCACCAGCCCTGACCTTCCCGCCCAGGTCGGTGTCCTGGTCGGGACCGATGCCAAGGCCGCCGAGGTGGCTCACGACGTTGCCATGCACGTGGCCGCCTACGCCCCGGACTACCTTACCCGCGAGGACGTCCCGGCCGAGGTGGTGGACAAGGAGCGGGCTATCGCCGAGGAGACCACCCGGGCTGAGGGCAAGCCTGACAAGGCGATCCCCAGGATCGTCGAGGGGCGTCTGGGAGGCTTCTTCAAGGAGCACGTCCTACTGGAGCAGGCCTACGCCAAGGACCCCAAGGCCACCGTAGGCAAGATTGTCGAGGCCTCTGGCGGGAAGCTGACCGGCTTCGTCCGCTTCCGGGTCGGAGCCTGAGCCGTGTGGCCGTGGGGTGGCAGCGGGTCCCGCCGGGACCCGCTGCCACCCCACGGCTCCTCCTGTGAGGAGTTGTGCCCGCCCTGCTGCCTGCCGCAGCGTGTCTCGGCTTGTCACGGTCCCCGGCTGCCAGCCGCGCAGCGGCGTGCGGGTGGTGGCGCACGTCTCCGGAGAGGGTAGTCTGTGGCGGACGTCTGACACAACGGAACAACAGCTCAGGAGGCACCGGCATGAGTGAGTCCCCGGCCCGTGACGACCGCGTCGCCCACACCAGGCACCCGAGGCGGGTCCTGCTCAAGCTCTCCGGCGAGGTATTCGGGGGCGGGGAGGTCGGGCTGGACCCTGACGTCGTGGCCGACGCGGCCCAGCAGATCGCCGCAGCGGTGAGCCAGGGCGTGCAGGTCTCCGTCGTCGTCGGGGGAGGCAACTTCTTCCGCGGCGCCGAGCTGTCCGCCCACGGCATGGACCGTGCCCGCGCCGACTACATGGGAATGCTCGGCACCGTGATGAATGCCCTGGCGCTGCAGGACTTCATCGAGAAGGCCGGGGTCCCCGCACGGGTCCAGACTGCGATCGCCATGGGGCAGGTCGCTGAGAGCTACGTGCCTCTGCGGGCCATCCGTCACATGGAGAAGGGGCGCGTGGTGGTCTTCGGGCCGGGGCCGGCCTGCCCTACTTCTCCACCGACACCGTCTCCGCCCAGCGCGCCCTGGAGACCCACTGCGACGAGCTGCTCGTGGGCAAGAACGGGGTTGACGGCGTCTATACCGCTGACCCCCGCAAGGACGCCTCTGCCGTCCTGCTGGAGCACCTGACCTACGAGCGGGCGCTGGCTGACGGCCTCCAGGTGGTGGATGCCGCCGCCTTCTCCTTGTGCCGGGACAACAGGCTCACGATGAGGGTCTTCGGGATGGGAGAGCCTGGCAACATCTCCCGGGCAGTCCTGGGTGAGAAGATCGGTACCCTTGTCAGTCCAGGCTGACCGGGTACCGACCTGCCCTGCCGCCGTAAGAACCCCCACCAAGTTACGCTACCACCACCGGAGGGAAGCACCATGATTGACGACGTCATGCTTGATGCCGAGGACAGGATGGACAAGGCTCTTGAGGCTGCCAGGAGCGGTCTGGCCTCCATCCGTACCGGCCGGGCCAACCCCTCCATGTTCCACGGCATCATGGTCGACTACTACGGGGCTCCCACTCCTCTCCAGCAGCTGGCCTCCCTGACGATCCCAGAGGCGCGTACCGTGCTCATCACTCCCTTTGACCGTTCAGCGACGAAGAACATTGTCACCGCAGTGCGCGAGTCCGACCTGGGTGTCAACCCCACCGACGACGGTACCGTGATCCGGGTTACACTGCCGGCGCTCACGGAGGAGCGCCGCAGGGACTATGTCAAGCTGGCCCGCTCACGGGCAGAGGAGTCTCGTGTCCAGGTGCGCGGTATCCGGGGCCGGTCCAAGAAGGAGCTGGAGGCGATCAAGAAGGACGGCGAGGCCGGAGAGGACGAGGTCAAGCGGGCCGAGCAGGAGCTAGACGCCCTGACCCGGCGCTACGTGGAGCAGGTTGATGCGGCCTTGGCTGCCAAGGAGAGCGAGCTCTTGGACGTGTGAGCTCTTGGGCGAGCGTGCCCCTGGCTCGTCGGCAGTGCGACGTTGAGCTCGCCGCCGTGGCCAGGAGAGCCACGCCTGGACGGGAGGTGACTTTTCGTGACTGGAGGACTACTGATGACCTCAAGACGTGAGCCGTGGGTGTCGTGAGCACCCTGCTAACCCCGCCCCCCACACGTGACCGTGCCCCTCTTCCCGCGACGGGGCGTGCCGGACGCAACCTTCCTGCCGCTGTGGGCGTGGCGGTTGTCCTTGTTGTTCTAGTCGCGGGGTCGTTGCTGTTCTACAGGGAGCTGTTTGTCCTCCTGGCTGTGGTGGCCGTGTGCTCAGCGCTGTGGGAGATGGCAGGCGCGCTAGCCCGTAAGCGGATCCGCCTGCCGCTGGCCCCTCTGTGGCTGGGGACCCTGGGCACTGCCGTGTGCGCGTGGCAGGTGGGCGCCGAGGCAGCCTTTGGCGCCTACGTGGCTACCTCAGGGGCTTGTGTCCTGTGGTGCTTCATGGACCAGGCGGAGGCCGACACCGGTACGCCGCTGGAGGAGTCCGGCAACGCCGTGCCTCGCAGCGACCTCCACGACATGGTGCGCCGCTCCCGGTCCCGCTCTGCGGCGGCATCGGTGTTCGCCGCCACCTACCTGCCCTTCCTGGCCTCCTTCGCGGTGCTGGTGGCGGCGCAGGAGGAGGGGGCGCAGCGGGTGATGATGATGATCGCCCTGCCAGCCGCCAGCGACACCGGCGGCTGGCTGGTCGGCGTCCTGCTCGGCCGCCACCCCATGGCCCCTCGGTGTCTCCCGGGAAGTCCTGGGAGGGTTCATCGGCTCCCTGGCGGCCTCGGTCGCAGCGGGTGCGGGGATCCTGCACCTCCTGGACGGCCCTGTATGGGCGGGCGCGGTCCTGGGGCGTGTGTCGTGGTGGTCTCGACCCTGGGAGACCTGGGGAGTCGCTGCTCAAGCGTGACCTGGGTCTGAAGGACATGGGCACCCTCCTGCCCGGCCACGGGGGATGATGGACCGCCTGGACTCGGTTCTCGTGGCCGCGCCCGTGGTCTACGTCTTCACCCTCGTGGTGTGGTAAGCGGCCCTGAGGCCGCCCGGAAAGGAGCGTGAGGACAGTGAGTCCCACCAGTCACCGTCCTGGTGCCCCGGCCGGGCGCGGTCCCGCTGACCGGGGGCCAGCTCCTGTCAGCCGTACCGGTCCTGCTGGCCCGGCTCCTGGCGAGGCCCAGGTCCTGCCGACCGACCAGCCCCCCGAGGGCGCCACCAGTCCTGACGCCCGCCCCCGGCTGTCCCTGGCGGTGCCGACGCCTCGTGGTAAGGCGCCTCGGCACCTGGCGGACCTGGACCTGGCGGGTCGTAAGGCCGCCTGCCGGGACGCGGGCCTGCCAGGCTTCAGGGCCGACCAGGTCTCACGCCACTACTTCAGCCACCTCACACGCGACCCGGCGCGTATGACCGACCTGCCGGCATCCCAGCGGGACCAGCTGTGCGCCGAGCTGCTGCCGCCTCTCGTCCGCGAGGTCCGTGCCCTGCGTGCTGACGCCGGTCGTACCGTCAAGTACCTGTGGGAGCTCCACGACGGCGTGCGCGTGGAGTCCGTGCTCATGCGCTACGAGGACCGCACCACTTTGTGCGTGTCCTCCCAGGCCGGCTGCGGGATGGCGTGCCCTTTCTGCGCCACCGGCCAGATGGGGCTGACCCGGAACCTGTCCGCTGCAGAGATCGTCGAGCAGGTTCGTCACGCCGCGCTGGCCTCGGCCAGAGGCGACCTCACGGGCGGGCCCGCACGCCTGTCCAACGTGGTCTTCATGGGGATGGGCGAGCCGATGATCAACTACAGGAACGTGGTGGCAGCCCTGCACCGCCTTGTTGACCCCGCGCCGGAGGGCTTTGGAATGTCGGCGCGGAGCATCACGGTCTCCACGGTGGGGGTGGTTCCCCTTATCCGTCGCCTGGCTGGAGAAGGGATCCCGGTCACGCTGGCGGTCTCTCTCCACGCGCCTGACGACGCCCTGCGTGACGAGCTGGTCCCGGTCAACTCCCGGTGGAAGGTCGCTGACCTCCTGGACGCCGCCTACGACTACTTCCGGGCCTCCGGACGCCGCGTGTCCATCGAGTACGCGCTCATCAAGGACATGAACGACCACGCCTGGCGGGCGCAGCGCCTGGCCGAGGAGCTCAGCCGCAGAGGCCGGGGCTGGGCCCACGTCAACCCCATCCCCCTTAACCCGACCCCAGGGTCGATCTGGACCTGCTCTACGCCCCAGGCCCAGCAGTCCTTTGTCGACACGCTGCGGTGTGCTGGAATTACCACCACGGTGCGAGACACTCGGGGCAGTGACATCGACGGTGCCTGCGGCCAGCTCGCTACGGAGGTACTCAACCAGGAGAGGGCAAGGACGCAATGAGCAACATGTTTCCCAAGTCCATGCCCCTGCGACCGGGCTACCGCCCTGAGCAGGTGGACCGCTACTTTGAGACCGCGCGCGAGATCTACGACGCCGGCGAGCTCGACGAGATGGACTCCGAGGGTGTGCGCACGGTTGCCTTCGACATCGTTCCCGGGGGGTACCAGCCCGCTGCAGTCGACGCCGCCCTGGACCGTCTGGAGGCGGCCTTCCTGCAGCGACGCCGCGCCGACTTCGTGGCCCAGCACGGCCGCCGTGCCTGGATGGACCAGGTCACCCAACTGGCCACCACTCTCTACCCCAGGCTGCTCAGGCCCGAGGGGGAGCGCTTCCTGCCCGCTAGCGGTCAGGGCTACATCAAGGAGGACGTGGACGCGCTCATGGACCGGATCGCAGGCTACTTCGACTCGGACAACGCCCTGGCCTCCACCGAGGTCAGGGGCGCGGTCTTTCGGGCGGCGCGCGGCTCCAAGGCCTATGACGAGGCCAGCGTGGACCGCTACCTTGCCCGTGTGGTGGAGGTCCTGCTGTCGGTGGAGTAGCTGCCGGTGGAGCAGGTGGTGACAGCGGCTGGACCTGGTGACAGATCACCTGGGCGCTCCCGTGTAGGGTGTCCGTGGCCGTGCCTGTCGTGCGTGCACGGCAGCATCCACCGGTCCCGGACACAGCCTCCGGGCAGACACCCTCGGGCAGATCCTCATGACTGAACCTTCTCGTCTCGTCCTGCTGGGCTCTACGGGCTCTATCGGGACCCAGGCCCTCCAGGTCCTCACCAGGCTGCGCGATCGCGCACCGCAGGTGGCGGCGCTGGCCGCGGGCGGCTCCCGCCTGGACCTTCTTGCTGAGCAGGCCGTGGCCTGGCAGGTGCCGGTCCTGGCTGTCGCCTGCCGGGGGGAGGAGCAGGACTCTGTCCGGGAGCACCTGCGCCAGGCCCTGTCCCGGGCGGCTGCCCGCAGCGTGATGCCCGACCCTGTGACCACGGTCCTCACCGGTCCGCAGGCCACGGTGGACGTGGTGGAGGCTGCGGCTCCGGCGCGCAACGACACAGTGCTCAACGCCGTCACCGGCTCCGTGGGACTCCTGCCCACGTTGGCAGCCCTGCGCAGCGGTGCCCGTCTGGCCCTGGCCAACAAGGAGTCACTGGTCGTGGGAGGTGCGCTGGTGCGTGACGCCCTGCAGCGTCCGGGACAGGTGGTGCCGGTGGACTCCGAGCACTCCGCCATCGCCCAGTGCCTGCTGTCCGCCCGTCACGAGAGGGGCCTGACCAGTCCTCTGGTTACCGGCCGCAGCGAGGTGCGCAGGCTGGTGCTGACCGCCTCCGGGGGGCCCTTCCGGGGAAGGCGCCGCGAGGAGCTGGTTGGCGTGACCGCGGCCCAGGCCCTGGACCACCCCACGTGGTCGATGGGACCCGTGGTCACCGTCAACTCCTCCACCATGGTCAACAAGGGCCTGGAGCTCATTGAGGCCCACCTCCTGTTCGACGTGGCCCCCGGCGACATCGACGTCGTCGTCCACCCGCAGTCGGTGGTCCACTCCATGGTCGAGCTCCTCGACGGCGCCACCATCGCCCAGGCCTCCCCGCCCGACATGCGCCTGCCCATCGCCCTGGGCCTGACCTGGCCAGACCGGGAGGACCTGTCAGGGCTGGTCGAGCCCAACAGGTGGGAGAACCCGGTGGCCTGGACCTTCGAGCCCCTGGACTCCCAGACCTTCCCGGCGGTGGACCTGGCTCGCCAGGCCGTATCGGCCTCCGACACTCATCCTGCGGTCCTTAACGCGGCCAACGAGCAGGTGGTGGAGGCCTTTCTGACAGGCGGGCTGGAGTGGCTGGACGTCGTCAGCATCGACGCTGCGGTCCTGGCAGAGCACGAGGGCCTCAGCAGTCCTGGTCTTGACGAGCTGCTGGAGGTGGAGTCCTGGGCGCGTGCACGGGCCCAGGAGATGGTCAAGGACCGGTCGGGCGCCCGGACCGGGCACATGGGAGGAGACGCATGAGCCAGGCACTGGCCTACGCCCTGGGTATCGTCGTCATGGTGGCTGGTATCGCCGTGTCCGTGGCCCTCCACGAGCTGGGCCACATGCTGCCCGCCAAGAAGTTCGGGGTGAAGGTTCCCGAGTACTTCATCGGCTTCGGCCCGCGGTTGTGGTCGGTGCGGCGCGGGGAGACGGAGTACGGGGTCAAGGCCCTGTGGCTGGGAGGCTACGTCAAGCTTGTCGGCATGCTGCCGCCGGAGAACCCCGACCGTCCGGACCGGCGCACCAGCAGCGGCGAGCTGGGCATGGTGGGTCAGGCCCGGGCCGACTCCATGGAGGAGATCGCCCCCGGTGAGGAGGCCCGTGCCTTCTACCGGCTCAGCGTCCCCCGCAAGCTGGTGGTCATGGCCGGCGGCATTCTCACCAACCTCCTCCTGGGTGTTGTGCTGCTGGCCGTGAGCCTCGGTGTGGTAGGAGTCCCGACGAGCACCTCCTCCCTGGCCACAGTCGCCCCTGCGTCTCCTCCGACATCGACGCCGCAGCGCCCTGCACCGAGGAGGACCCGGAATCCCCGGCGGCCCGGGCCGGGCTGGAGCCGGGGACCGGATCATCTCCTGGAACGGTGTCCCGGTCTCGACCTGGCAGGAGGTGACTGCCCAGATCGAACGGGCAGGGACCACCCCGGCGGAGGTGGTTGTCGAGCGGGACGGGGCGCTCAGCGCTGTCAGCGTCACGGCCGTGGAGGTGGAGCGTGCCGTGCGCGATGACCAGGGCAGCCTGGTCACCGACTCTACCGGTACCGTTCTCACCCGGTCGCGACCCTACGTGGGGGTTGCTCCCGCCACTGAGATCCGGCGCGTGCCCCTGGGCGAGCTGCCGGGGATGGTCGCTCAGGCCGTCGGGGGGACGCTGCGGGCGATCGCCACCCTGCCGGTGGGGCTGTACCACGTGGTCGCCGCCGGCCTGGGGCTGGAGGAGCGCAGCACCACCGGGGTCATCGGCCTGGTGGGGCTGGGCCGCTACGCAGGGCAGGTCTCCAGCACGGGGGTCGGCGAGGGAACTGTTCCCTTCGCAGGACGGGTGTCGGCCATGCTGAGCCTGCTGGGAAGCCTCAACCTGGCACTGTTCGCCTTCAACCTGGTGCCGCTGCTACCCCTGGACGGCGGGCACGTGGCTGGGGCGTGCTGGGAAGGGCTCCGCAGGCGCTGGGCTGCCGTGCGCGGGCAACCTGACCCCGGTCCGGTGGACATCGCCCGCCTGCTGCCTGTCAGCCAGGTCGTCTTCGCCCTGCTTGTCGTCATGGCGGTGGTCCTGGTGTGGGCGGACCTCGTGGCGCCGGTGACCTGAGCCGTCGGCGCCACGGGAGCCTGGCAGGCTGCGGCATCTGGTCGCTACCTTCAGGGCCGACCCCGCCCGTGCTCGGGAGCAGCTGCGGAGGTCTGGGTGTCGTGGTTGCGCGGTGGTGCCGCAGGCAGGGAGCCATGCCACACGTCCGGGCATGATCGGCGGTGATCGCCGGTGCCATACTTGGGCGCGTGAGCGACGTGATCGATCTTGGTATCCCTTCCGTGCGTGCCGAGGCTCCCGTGCTGGCACCGCGCAGGCCCACGCGCAAGATCAGGGTGGGTGGTCTCGAGGTGGGTGGGGACGCCCCCGTCACGGTGCAGTCGATGACCACCACCAAGACCCACGACATCGGCGCCACTCTCCAGCAGATCGCCGAGCTGACCGCAGCGGGCTGCGACATTGTGCGCGTGGCCTGCCCGACAGACAAGGACGCCGCCGCCCTGCCGGTCATCGCCAGGCAGTCGCGTATCCCCGTCATCGCCGATATCCACTTCAACCCTAAGTACGTCTTTGCCGCGATCGAGGCCGGGTGCGGGGCCGTGCGTGTCAACCCCGGCAACATCCGCAAGTTTGACGACCGGGTGGCTGAGATCTGCAAGGCAGCCTCCGACCACGGCGTCAGCCTGCGTATCGGGGTCAACGGCGGGTCCCTGGACCCACGCCTGCTTAAGAAGTACGGCAAGGCCACGCCTGAGGCGCTGGTGGAGTCGGCCACCTGGGAGGCGGGCCTGTTCGAGGAGAACGACTTCCACGACTTCAAGATCTCCGTCAAGCACCACGACGTGGTCACCATGGTCCAGGCCTACCGCCTGTTGTCCCAGGCCGGGCGCTGGCCCCTTCACCTGGGGGTCACCGAGGCCGGCCCGGCCTTCCAGGGCACCATTAAGTCCTGCGCCGCCTTTGGGACCCTGCTGGCGGAGGGCATCGGTGACACGATCCGCGTGTCCCTGTCGGCCCCGCCCGTGGAGGAGGTCAAGGTCGGCACCAAGCTCTTAGAGTTCATGGGTCTGCGTCAGCGTCAGCTCGAGATTGTCTCCTGCCCCTCGTGCGGGCGCGCGCAGGTGGACGTGTGGTCCCTGGCCGAGCAGGTCGAGGAGGGGCTCAAGGGCGTCACCGCCCCGCTGCGGGTGGCCGTCATGGGCTGCGTGGTCAACGGTCCAGGTGAGGCCCGGGAGGCGGACCTGGGCTGCGCCTCGGGAAACGGCAAGGGCCAGATCTTCGTGCGCGGCAAGGTGGTCGAGACCGTCCGCGAGGAGCAGGTGGTGGAGACCCTGCTGCGCTACGCCCAGGACATGGCCGAGGACATGACCCGCGAGCTCGGCGAGGAGGCACTCGCGGGCACGGCTCCCATGGTCTCTGCCGCTGGCTAGCACGGCGCGGCCCGGCAGGGTGCGGGCCCTGGGGCAGGAGGACAGCGCTGAGCGCGATGCTGAGGACGGTGTTGAGGACGGTATGACCCTGGTGAGTCGGCTGTGGCGCCGAGGCCCGGAAGGAACAGGCCTTGTGCCCGTGTCCGCCGACGGAGTCGGCGGGCTGCTGGACCTGTGCGGTACGGAGCCGGTCCAGGCCACTCCGCTGGCTCACCAGGTGCAGCGCTGGTCCAGGTGGGGCCGAGGCGACGTCGTCGTGGCGGGAGACCCCCGGGCGCCTGTCGGCGCGGCCTGGACCACGGGCGTCGCCATGCCCTTCGGGCTCGCCCCCAGACCCGGTACCGGGCACGGTGGCGTGGCGCGTTCCACGCTCCTGGCCCTGGCCGAGCACACTGGGCCCCGCCTCGGTCGGCACGGCTCGGTGGTTGGTGTGGCCCGCGACGTGGCGGCCCTGTGGGAGCCGCTGCGCGGCCTGGGAGTGGTAGCCCGCGAGGAGCGGTGGAACCAGCCGCTGCTGTGCGCCCCCGCCTCCCTGGAGGGAGAGGGCCTTGCGGCGGGGCAGCGGCGCCGTCGGCCCGCCCTGGGCTGGGTAGCCCAGGGGCTTCACGCTGCCACGCGCCGGGAGGAGCCCCTGGTGATGCCGGCCTCGGTGGCCATGTTCACCGACGAGGTCGGCTACGACCCGACGACCACAGGCTCCTCCTACGCACGCCACGTCAGCTGGTTGGTGTCCACAGGACGCAGCTACGTCGTCCTGGACGACGGCACTGGGGCACCTGCGCGCCCTGGATCGGCTGCGGTGGTGGCCTTCAAGGCGGACGTCGGCTCCGTGTGGCGCAGTGCGCGGGACCACGTGGCCATGCTCACCGGGGTGTGGACCCGGCCGGACCTGCGCGGCCGGGGGGTGGGGGCCGTCGCCACGGCCGCCGTGGTGGACGCGGTGCGTCGCGACCACGTGGGGCCGCAGGGCATGGTGAGCCTCTACGTCAACGACTTCAACACCCCCGCCCTGGCCCTGTACCGGTCGGTGGGTTTTACCCAGGTGGACACCTTCGCCACGGTGCTGTTATGAGCCGCTGCAAGGTGCTGTGAGCGGGTGCACCTGCGGTTGCGCCCGAAGGCCTGCGTGGGCAGGAACCTGTGAGGGAGGATAGAGGCATGGCACCGCTTGTGATCTGGCACAGGCCGTGGTCCGTCCTTGGTCGTCTCGTCGGGGCGGCGGCCTTCGTCGTGGCGGGCATCGTCATGGTCAGCACGGGACTGCCCCAGGCCCAGGAAGGAGGCCTGGAGGGGATGTTCTACGTGCTCGTGGGCCTGGCCTCCCTGGTGTTCTTCGGAGGGGGCGGCCTGGGGATCGCCTGGTTGGCCTGCGGTCCTGCGCTGCGCGTGGACGACAGCGGGATCACTAACCGCACCAGCCTGGTCTGCGTGCAGCACGTGCCGTGGGAGCAGGTGGCAGGATTCTGGACGGGCCAGGATGAGGCGGCAGCTGCGCGGGGTGTGCAGAGCGCAGAGGGCGTGCAGGCCTGTGAGGAGGAAGGCAGGCTAGAGCGCCCACCGGCTTCCGCACAGGCTCCTGCGGCATCGGGACTCCTGGACGGCGTCGAGATCGTCTTCGTCGATCCCCGGTGGCCATGGAGCCGGATGAGGGGCCTCAGGGCGCTGGTCGCGCGTACCAACGCCAGTATGGGCAGCGGACCGGGCAGGATCCTCACCGCTACCTTGGACACCACCCCGGAGGAGCTCCTGGCCCAGCTGGTCCGGCAGCACAGTGCCAGGCGGGCAGGTCCCTGGTCGCCTGGAGCGCCTATCTCCCGGTAAGCGAGGCCGTCGGCGACGCTTGGAGCACGGCGTGTTCGTGTTTCGGTGCCTCAGACAATGTCCGCCTCCAGTGCGTGGGTGCCTTGACGGGCACCTCTGCGTCCCTACCGTGGTGTCGGCGGCCTGGCGCAGGGTATGGATGAAGGCGGTGGCCGCTACAAAAGAGACGCCGCTACCCGCAGGACGGGGGCGGCTACCTGGTTGCGGCTAGTCTGACGGGTGTCGATGTCAGCGGCTCCGTGCTATATCTGCCTGATGTTCTTGGCTGCCTGGCTGACTTCATCTGGGCCGTGTGCACAGGAGCCGCCGGGCGCATACAGGTCCTATACGACACTGAGGCCGATGGGACGGTCTGTGAGCGGGTCATTGACGTGGCTCTTCTCCACGCAGGCCTTGTTGACCGTGCACGGCTGCCACGCCAGCCTGTCTCAGCGGCTGTCTCAGTGGCGGGTCTGCTCACCGTGGCGTCGGTGCGGCGCAGTTCCTCTACGTCGGCCGTTGCGACACCGGTGCGCGCCAGCTCGATGATGGTGCGCCGGGACAGCCCGCCCCGACCTCTGGCGCTGCCGGTATGAACCTGACTGGTGGCTGTAGCGGCCAGGCTGTGGTGAGGACCCTAGTGGGTCCGGCGGGGGCGTCCGGAGGGCGCGGTGCGTTGCGGGCGGGGCTGAGCACGTAGCATGTGCCTGTGATTCAGACGATGTCCACCGCCTTCATCCGCACCTTGCGTGAGGACCCCGCCGACGCCGACGTGGCCAGCCACCGGCTCCTCCTACGAGCCTGCTACATCCGTCGTGCCGCCCCGGGCGTCTACACCTGGCTCCCGCTGGGGCTGCGTACCCTGCGCAAGATCGAGCGCGTCGTGCGTGAGGAGATGGACGCAATCGGCGCCCAGGAGGTCCACTTTCCCGCGCTGCTGCCCGCTGAGCCCTACAAGGCCACCGGGCGCTGGCAGGACTACGGCCCCACGCTGTTTCGGCTACGGGACCGTAAGGACGCGGACTACCTGCTGGCACCCACCCACGAGGAGATGTTCACCCTCGCGGTCAAGGACCTCTACTCCTCCTACAAGGACCTGCCTGCCGTCATATACCAGGTCCAGACCAAGTACCGTGACGAGGCCCGCCCGCGGGCCGGGGTCATCCGTGGGCGCGAGTTCGTCATGAAGGACTCCTACTCCTTCGACCTGGACGAGGCGGGGCTGGAGGCCTCCTACCAGGCCCACCGCGAGGCCTACGACCGTATCTTCACACGCCTGGGCCTGGACTACGTCATCGTCAACGCCGTGGCCGGGGCCATGGGAGGCTCTCGCTCCGAGGAGTTCCTCCACCCCTCCCCGATCGGGAGGACACCTTTGTCCGCACTGACGGCGGGTACGCGGCCAACGCCGAGGCTGTCACCACCCCGGTGCCCGAGGCCGTTGACGCCTCGCGGACGGGACCTGCCCGGGTTGTGGACACCCCTGACGCCCCACGATCGACTCTCTTGTCGCGGTGTGCAACGACCTCTACCCCCGCCAGGACGGGCAGGCCTGGACCGCGGCCGACACCCTGAAGAACGTCGTCGTCGTGGCGACTCACCCCTCGGGCGAGCGCGAGCTGCTGGTCGTCGGCGTCCCCGGTGACCGCGACGTCGACCTCAGGCGGTTGGAGGCCGCCCTGGCTCCTGTGCAGGTGGAGATGGCCTCCGATCAGGACTTTGAGGGCCACCCCGAGCTGGTGCGTGGCTACATCGGTCCGCCGGCTGTCGGCCCCAGCTCGCCTCTGCGCCGTGTGGAGACCGCCGAGGACGGCAGCCAGCGGCTGGTCGGCTCGGTTCGCTACCTGGTGGACCCGCGCGTGGTGCAGGGCACTGCCTGGATCACCGGGGCCAACCAGCCCCAGAAGCACGTCCTGGACCTGGTCATGGGGCGTGACTTCGAGGTGGACGGTACTGTCGAGGCCGCTGAGGTGCGTGAGGGCGACCCCGCTCCCGACGGCTCGGGCCCGCTCCAGCTGGCCCGGGGCATTGAGATCGGCCACATCTTTGCCTTGGGACGGAAGTACTCCCAAGCCCTGGGGCTGAGCGTGCTGGACGAGGACGGCAGGGCGCGCGTGGTGACCATGGGCTCCTACGGCATCGGGGTCTCCCGGGTCATGGCCGCCCTGGCCGAGGCCCACCACGACGAACGCGGCCTGGCCTGGCCAGCCGTGGTGGCCCCCTACCACGTCCAGGTGCTGGCCACCGGCAAGGGGGAGGAGGTCTTTGCCGTGGCCGCCCAGATCTCCGCGGACCTGGATGACGCCGGTGTCGAGGTCCTCTACGACGACCGCCGCAAGGTCAGCGCCGGGGTGAAGTTTGCCGACGCCGAGCTGCTCGGTCTTCCCTACACGCTGGTCGTGGGCCGTGACCTGGGGCGGGAGGGGACGGTGGAGATCCGTGACCGTCGCAGCGGGGAGCGCAGTTCGGTCCTGGCCAGTGAGGCGGCCGTCACGCTGGTCCGCCTGGTCCGTGCCGCCCTGGCGTGAGCCTCTTGTCAGGGTGTTCTCAGGTTGGCTTCTTAGGGCGACTCTGAGGACTCCAGGTAGCCGGGCAGGGAGGACAGCTGTGTCCCCCAGGCGTGTGCGCGCAGGGCCGCGTCGGTCGTCGCCTCCACGGCAGCCTGCCGGGCGGGGGACCCTGCCTGCGTGGAGGCCGTCTCCAGGGCCTCGTGGTCAACCACGTCTGACCACACGGTCTGGGCCCACAGGACGTCCGTGTCTGCTGCAGAGGCCTCAGAAGACTGCTGGGAGGGGCTCGCATAGGACGAAAGACGGCTGTCCTGGCTGCCGGCAGCCAACGCGGCACTGACAGCAGTGGAGGCGGAGGCCGCGTCCTGGGTGGCGCGCTCACGCGTGGCGGCCTGCGCGCGCGCGGCCACCTCCTGGCAGGCGTAGCGGGCTGCGTCGTAGGCAGCGAGCAGCCCGCTGCTGATCTGCTGGGGCGTGTCCAGCGAGCTGCGCGGGACCGAGGTGGTCGATCCGGGGGAGACGGTCTCGTGCTGGACGGCCCAGGAGGCGGCTAGTGAGGCGTAGAGCCGGGCCTCCTGGCCGGAGGGTGCGCTCATGGCCGCCTCCTGGGCCAGGGTGACGCCCTCGCTGAGGAGCGCGGCCAGGTCCTCGCTGGTGGCGGTCGCTGCGGCCGTGGCCGCTGGGCTGACAGTGGGAAAGCGCGTCGGAACCTCGGACGCCCACGGCTCCCACACCCCGCCCAGGGCGTCGAGCTGGGAGTTTGCTGCCGTCTCCACCTGCTGCGCGGCCTCAGCCTGCCGGTCCTCGGATCGGGCCACGACGGCGGCGCTGGAGGAGATGAGCCAGGTGTGCCGAGCCAGTGCGTCGCGCACGGACTCCTGGGCAGAAGGCTGGGGCAGTGAGGCTGGCGTTCCTTCTCCCAGACGTAGCCCGCAGCCGCTGAGCAGCGCCGCGAGGAGCACCACCAGGAGGCAGGTGCTCCCGCGTGCCAGTCGTTCTCCTGCTTCCCGGCCTGTCGGGCGGCGCGAGGCAGGAGCGAGGCGGGGCGGCGTTAGGGGACTCGTCACCTGGTGATCCTCCCACGGCAGGTAGCATGATCCTAGCCAGACCACGCCCGGACAGGGTACGCCTCAGGAGGGGAGCCGACCTTATGGCAGACACGAGTTACGGTGGAGGGGGTCACGACCGTCACGGCAGACATGACAACCATGCCCTTGCCACACTGCTGCGTCCGGTGGTGGAGCGTGAGGGCCTCTTCCTGGAGGGGGTGGAGACTACCAGGGCGGGGAGGTTCTCCGTGGTGCGGGTCCTTGTTGACCTCCCGACGGTCCGGGCGACCTCCCGCTGGACTCCCTGCAGGGAGTCTCCTCGGCGGTCTCGACGGCCCTGGACGAGGCGGACCCTGTCAAGGGCCGCTACACCCTGGAGGTCTCGACCCCCGGGCGGAGCGCAGCCTGACCACGCCCCGCCACTTTCGGCGTGCTGTGGGCCACGACGTGCTTCTGGTCACCGCGCGGGGCGAGGTTAGCGGGACTGTCACGCAGGCGGATGAGACCCACGTGACCCTGGATGTCGACGGAGAGGTGACGGTGGTCGCCCTGGAGGCCGTCACGGCCGCCCGGATGGTGGTATCCGGATTCTGATCCCGTGACGAGGTAGCGACAAGGTAGCGCGGCCGTGCCTGTGGGTACCGTCTCGGGGGAGCGGGCGCAGGGGGCGCAGAGTACCGTGAGCACCATTGGGTTGAGCGCTGTTGAGTACGGTGCTGCAGACGGCGTTGCACGTGACCGCCACGGACGACAGATGGATGAGAGAGGACGATAGGACCCATGGACATCAACATGCCGGAGCTGCGAGGGGCTTCTGACGAGCTGGGGATTGACCTGGACAACCTCCTGCCCGCTATCGAGGACGCCATCTTGGGGGCCTACTTTAAGGTTCCGGGTGCCATCCGGGGTGCGCACGTCGAGATCGACCGCAGGACGGGGCACATGAGCGTACTAGCGCCCGAGGTCGACGAGGAGGACCAGCCGACGGGGGAGTACTTTGACGACACCCCGGACGACTTCGGCCGCATCGCCCAGGCGACGGCTCGCTCCGTCATCGTCCAGAGGATCCAGGACCGGCGTGACTTCGAGGTCCTGGGGACTTTCAAGGACAAGACCGGTGAGCTCATCTCCGGCACGGTTGAGCAAGGGCGGGACCCCAGGGTGGTCCATGTCCGTCTTGACGAGGAGCACGAGGGCATCATGCCCCCGCACGAGCAAGTTCCGGGGGAGCGCTACCGCCACGGCGACCGGCTGCGCGTCTACGTCACGGAGGTCTCCCGAGGCGTCAAGGGTGCCCAGATCATCCTCTCCCGCACGCACCCCGGCCTGGTCCGCAGACTCTTCGAGAAGGAGGTGCCCGAGATCTCCTCCGGGGACGTGGAGATCGTCGCCCTGGCCCGGGAGGCCGGGCACCGTACCAAGATGGCGGTGCGTGCCCGTGTCCGTGGGGTCAACGCCAAGGGGTCCTGCATCGGACCCATGGGGCAGCGCGTGCGCGCGGTCATGGCTGAGCTCGGCGGGGAGAAGATCGATATCGTCGACTACTCGGAGGACCCTGCGCGGTTCGTGGCCAACGCCCTCTCGCCAGCGCGGGTTTCCTCGGTGGAGGTGCTTAGCATGGAGGAGCAGATCGCCCGGGCCGTGGTCCCGGACTTCCAGCTCTCCCTGGCCATCGGCAAAGAGGGGCAGAACGCCCGTCTCGCCGCCCGTCTGACGGGGTGGAAAGTTGACATCCACGCCGACGCCGAGGCTGGTGAGGTCCTGCCGGGGCGGGGTTCCCAGGCCGACGACGTGACGGGCCCCTCAGAGGTGGCCGACTGACGGCGGTGACGCCGAGAGGTAGACTTTTAGCGGACCTTTGCGGCTGCTGCGTCTTCGTGACAGCAGCGTGTCGGCAGGTGGCCCAGCAAGCGGAAGGAACTTCTGTACCTTGGCACGTGCACCACATGTTCCTGAGCGGACCTGCGTCGGCTGCCGGGAACGGGTCCCGCGGGCGCAGCTGGTGCGTCTCGTGCTGGCACCGGGCGGAGTGCTCGATGTCGACCTCCGGGCGGCCGCGCCCGGACGCGGCGCATGGATCCACCCGGATCCTCAGTGCGTCGCCCGTGCTGAGCGGAGGCGGGCCTTCGGGCGTGCCCTGCGTGTCAGCGCACCGCTTGACTCCGACCTGGTCTGGCGGTGGCTGGCTGGGCGGCTCAGCACGGGCCCTGCTGTCCCTCCGGGTAGCAGGCCGACCGATGGCAAAGGCGGGTAGGAAGCTGATGGGCACCCGATGAGTACCCGGCGATGAGCTGCCTCTAGAAGCACCCACCCCTGTCCGGGGTGGGTAACCGGACAGGAGAAAAGTGGCTAAACCACGCGTGCACGAGCTCGCCAAAGAGCTCGACCCCACTGGCAAGAGGGTCACCTCCAAGGTGATCCTTGCTTGGCTCAAGGACCAAGGAGAGTTCGTCAAGGCGGCTTCCTCCACGGTGGAGCCCCCGTCGCTCGCCGGGTTCGCGAGCACTTCGCGGCGCAGGCCGACCAGACGACCCCGTCTCCTCGGGGGGTGCCACCTCCCGTGAGGCAGGTGCGACCCCGCAGGCCGTGCCCAGGCCGGGACCTGGCGGTGCCTCGCCCAAGCCCGTGCCCAGGCCGGGACCCGGTGGTGCCTCGCCCAAGCCCGTGCCCAGGCCGGGACCTGGCGGTGCCTCGCCCAAGCCCGTGCCCAGGCCGGGACCTGGCGGTGCCTCGCCCAAGCCCGGACCCGTAGGCGCCTCGCCCAGATCGGAGGCGCCCGGCAGGACGGTAGAGGACCAGCCGACCGGGACGGCTGCCGCGGCTGACCGTGACCGTCCCCGGCCGCAGCCCCAGGATGCTGTCAGGCCTGGGACTGGTAGTCGTGGTGCGGGGACGTCGGGCTCCCCCACCTCCAGGAAGGCTCCTGTGCCCGGGCCGCGGCGCGGCGCGTCCACGCCCGGGCCCCGGCCCGGCCCGGCCCGGCCTGGTAACAACCCCTACGCCTCCTCTCAGGGCATGCCCCGTCCCGGCGGGACAGGAGGGCGGACAGGGCGCCCGGGCGGCTCGGGCTCCGCGCGTCCCGGCAGCCCACGGCCTGGTAACAACCCCTACGCCTCCTCTCAGGGCATGCCCCGTCCCGGCGGGGCAGGAGGCCCTCGGCCCCAGGGGGGTCCTCGTCCCGGGGGGCCGCGGCCCCAGTCGGCTGGTGGCGGTGGTCGCTCCCAGACGTCGGCCCGTCCGGGACCGGCACGTTCTGGCAGCGCCCGTCCCAACCCGGGCATGATGCCGGGCCAGTCCTCTATCGGACGTCCGGGTGCCCCGGCTCGTTCTGGTGGCGGTGGCCGTGGCGGGCGCCCCGGTGGGGGGCGTCCTGGTAGCGGCTCAGGCCGCCCGGGCGGCGGTTTTGGCGGTCCTCGTGGAGGCCGTGGCGGACGCGGGTCCACCCAGGGCGCCTTTGGCCGTGGCGGCGGCGCCCCGCGCGGGCGCAAGTCCAAGCGGGCCAAGAGGCAGGAGTTCGAGCAGCAGAGCGCCCCGTCGATCGGCGGTGTCGTCGTCCCCCGCGGTGACGGCTCCACCCTGGTGCGTGTTAAGCAGGGCGCTACCCTGACCGACCTGGCGGAGAAGATCAACGCCAACCCGGCGGCACTGGTCACCGTGCTGTTCCACCTGGGTGAGATGGCTACGGCTACCCAGTCCCTGGACGAGGACACCTTCGCGCTGCTGGGTGCCGAGCTGGGCTACAACGTGCAGATCGTCTCCCCGGAGGACGAGGACCGAGAGCTGCTGGAGTCCTTCGACATCAACCTGGAGGCTGAGGAGGCCGACGAGGACGACGCCAACCTGCTCCCGCGTCCCCCGGTGGTCACGGTCATGGGGCACGTCGATCACGGTAAGACCAAGCTGCTGGACGCCATCCGCTCTACAGATGTCGTGGCTGCCGAGGCCGGCGGTATCACCCAGTCGATCGGTGCCTACCAGGTGGGGGTCGAGCTGGCAGGGGAGAGCCGTCGCATCACCTTTATCGACACCCCGGGTCACGAGGCCTTCACGGCTATGCGTGCCCGGGGGGCCGAGGTCACCGACATCGCGATCCTTGTCGTGGCCGCCGACGACGGCGTCATGCCCCAGACGGTCGAGGCCCTCAACCACGCCCAGGCCGCGAACGTGCCGATCGTGGTGGCGGTCAACAAGATCGACAAGGAGGGGGCCAACCCGGAGAAGATCCGCGGCCAGCTCACCGAGTACGGCCTGGTGCCTGAGGAGTACGGTGGCGAGACGATGTTCGTCGACATCTCCGCCAAGCAGCGTCTCCACATTGACGAGCTGCTGGAGGCGGTGCTGCTGACGGCTGATGCCGCGCTGGACCTGCGGGCCAACCCGGACAGTGATGCTCGCGGTGTCACCATTGAGGCCAAGCTGGACAAGGGGCGTGGTGCCGTGACCACGGTCCTGGTCGAGCGCGGTACCCTGCACGTCGGTGACCCGATTGTGGCAGGCAGCGCCTACGGGCGCGTGCGCGCCATGTTCAACGAGCACGGTGAGAACCTGGAGGAGGTCAGTCCCGCGCGTCCGGCACTGGTCCTGGGCCTGACCAACGTACCCAGTGCCGGGGACTCCTTCATCGTGGCTCCTGACGACCGCACGGCCCGTCAGATCGCGGACAAGCGAGAGGCTGCCGAGCGTGCCGCCATGCTGGCCAAGCGCCGCAAGCGGGTGTCCTTGGAGAACCTCTCCGACGTCCTCAAGGAGGGCAAGGTCGACACGCTCAACCTCATCCTCAAGGGCGACTCCTCGGGCGCCGTGGAGGCCCTGGAGGACTCCCTGCTCAAGATCGACGTCGGCGAGGAGGTCGCGCTGCGTGTCATCCACCGCGGGGTGGGCGCGATTACGCAGAACGACGTCAACTTGGCGACCGTGGACTCAGCGATCATCATCGGCTTCAACGTCCGCCCTGCCGAGCGCGTCTCGGAGATTGCCGACCGCGAGGGCGTGGACATGAAGTTCTACTCGGTCATCTACAACGCGATCGAGGACGTCGAGGCCGCTATGAAGGGCATGCTCAAGCCGGTCTACGAGGAGGTCGAGCTGGGGACGGCAGAGGTTCGCCAGATCTTCCGCTCCTCGAAGTTCGGTTCGATCGCCGGGTCCCTCGTGCGCTCTGGCACCATCAGGCGTGGCGCCAAGGCGCGTCTGGTGCGGGCTGGCGTCGTCGTCAACGGTGACCTGTCCATCGAGACACTGCGCCGGGAGAAGGACGATGTCACCGAGGTCCGTGAGGGCTACGAGTGCGGTATCAACCTGGGGTTCAAGGACATCGCTGAGGGCGACGTCATTGAGACCTGGGAGATGCGGGAGAAGCCTCGTTCCTGAGCCTGGCGCTCACGGTCGTGGTGGGGGCCTCCTCCCGGTATCCGGGAGGAGGCCCCCACCACGTCGTGCACCGGCCCGACCTCGGTCGGGGCGGTGCTCTCCAGGAAGGTTCCCCACACCTGGCGGCACATGGCCACCAGCTTCTGGCCGTCAACGAGCCGGACGTCCTTCTGGCGGGCTAGGGAAGTCGCCTCCAGGGTGAACGAGCCGGTCGTCACCACGACCAGGGCGTCGGCGTGCTCGCGGGCGCTGGCGCTGCGCAGCCTCTCGACGACAGGGACATCAACGGGGTCGTGTTGATCGTAGAGGCACTCTACGAGCGAGATGCGCTGGTTGCGCAGCAGGCGCAGGTTGAATCCCCGCGGGCGCGAGGACGGCGTGACCGCAACGTGGTAGCCGTGCGCCCGGAAGAGGTCGGCGCAGAAGGACTCGAAGGCCGTCGGCCTGCTGTCGCAGTGGGCGATGATGGCGTCAAGGCCCCTGTGTGTGTCCCCGGGGTCGGTCTCACTGGCTGCGTGGTCGCCCGCTCCCACGGTAGTGGCGCTGGGTCCCTCGTCTCCTGCCAGGACCGTGAGCCCCTGGAGGGGGTGCACCTGGTCGCGTGCGGCTCTCCGGGTGAGGATCTCATGGTCGGAGTAGGCCACGGGAGTCCCTGCGGCCCGTACCTCCAGGACCAGCTCGTAGAGGTGGTACACGTCATGGCAAAGGATCTTCCACCTGCCGACCTCGAGGACTGACCACGGTCCGCTACCTCGGTCGTCCGTCTCCTCATACCCTCGGGAGCTGCTGCTGTCCGTGTAGGGCCACCGGGGATAGGCCAGGGTGAAGCTGCCTGGCACTTGTCGCCGCAGGAGAGGGAGGACCCGGAACCGGGGGGAGAGCCTGACGGACAGCTGCCTGCTGGCCGCGTCTCGCAGAAGGAGCTGGGTCAGTGGTCCGCTTCGGGTGATAACCAGTGCGGTGAGGCCGAGAAGGATCAGGGCAGGCAGGAGACTTGTGGTCAGCACCGGCCGGACTCCGTGGATGCTGGGGCCGCCGTCAAGATCGTTGCGGAGACTGTTGCGAAGGGTGCCGCAGAAGTCATGGTGCTCCTTGTCCTGATTGGTCCTGGTCGACTCGCTACCAGGCCCTGTGCCTGGTCTGGTCTCCCACGCGCCCGGGGTAGCGGAGGGCCTCCCTGGAGGCCTCCCCGGCGGGTGGCGCTACGTGGTGCCCCTTCTGCTGGGAGGTCACGCCGGGGATGCTAGTGACAAGGAGCAGGCATGAGGCCGGGGTCCCTCGCAGGTTCTCCGGAACGGTGCACAGCTGTCACGGGTTCGTGAGGTGAGGGCGTGGGCGCCGGGCGACCTGGCGGACGGTATCGGTGACCAGGACAGCCACGGCGGCCCACACCAGAGCCATGGCTGCCCACCGGGCCGGGGAGATGTCCTCCCTGAAGACGGCCCAGGCCAGTAGGAACTGGGTAATCGGGGTGAGGTACTGGCTTAGTCCGACCAGGGACAGGGGGACCTGACGGGTCCCGGCGGCGAAGAGCAGCAGGGGCAGCGCCGTGACTGGTCCGGCTGCCACCAGCAGCACCACCAGAGGGAGGGGGAGCGGTGAAGCCTGTACGACCAGGCTCTCGTGAGCTGCCAGCCACCCTAGGTAGGCCAGTGCCAGGGGAGACATGGCCGCGGTCTCCACCGCCACCCCGGTCAGGGCGTCGACCCTGGTACCGACCTGCTTCTTGACCAGGCCGTAAAGGCTGAAGCTGAGGGCAAGGGCCAGGGAGATCCAGGGCAGCGACCCCTGGAGCACGACCAGGACTACGACACCGGCCGCTGCCAGCCCTACTGCCACGACCTGGGCCCTGCGCAGGCGCTCGCCCAGCACCAGGGCCGCCAGCGCCACGGTGGCCAGGGGGTTGATGAAGTATCCCAGGGCGGCGTCGGCGGTGCGCCCGGTGGTGACGCCGTAGACGTAGACCAGCCAGTTGAGGCTCACCAGCGCACCAGAGACGGCCAGCGTCCCCAGCAGGCCGGGCGTGGAGGCCACGGACCACAGCACCCGCCAGCGGTGGCGCACGGCGGTCAGCACCAGGCAGGTAGCCAGGGTCCATACCACCCGGTTGCCGATGACCTCCAGGCTGCCCGCTGCCGACAGCAGGCGGAAGTACAGGGGGAAGAACCCCCACAGCACGTAGCACCCCAGGACCAGGGCAGCCCCGGTACGGGTCGTGGTGGCATGGTGGCCGGGGCCGGGAGCAGGATCGGGGGGAGGAGCGCTGACCTGGCCGGTCCTGTGACTCCTGGTAGCCCAGTCAGCCCGGTTGGTCCTGCCAACCCTGCCAGCCCGGTTGGTCCTGCCAGCCCGGTCAGGAGGTGTCATGAGCGGTCCGTTCGCGTTGGGGAGATAGTGCTGACTGTACCCGGGTCGTGCTCCACCTGGGTCGTGCGCTGCGTAGCATAGGCAGGTGCGCCCCGGCTGACCGGCGGCTGCCGGACGGGCCAGCGGCCGCACACCCGCTGGTGACGTGTGTCGCCCAGACCCCGGCATCCGTGTCACCGGCCCCTGTCACTACTACCTCGCCAGGACCTGACGAGGAGCCCGCGCCCCCAGGAGGATCCGTTATGGCTGACCCCGCTCGCGCCCGCAAGGTCGCCGACCGCATCCACGAGACCGTGGCCCGTCTTCTCCACCGCCTCAAGGATCCTCGGCTCGGTTTTGTCACAATCACTGACGTCCGTGTGACGGGTGACCTCCAGCAGGCGACGGTCTTCTACACCGTCTACGGCTCTCAGGAGGAGCAGGACTCCTCGGCCGCGGCGCTGGAGTCAGCCAGGGGACTGATCCGCTCGGAGGTGGGGAGGGCACTAGGCATCCGGCTGACTCCGGCCCTGTTCTTCCAGCGTGACGCGCTGCCTGACACTGCCAGGACCATGGAGGAGGCCCTGGCCCAGGCGCGTGAGCGTGACCGGCAGATATCCCAGGCCGCTCGCGGCGCCTCCTACGCCGGGGAGGCAGACCCTTACCGCCACGACGATCCCGACAGTCCTGACGAACCAGGCGGCCCTGACGACCTGAGCGGTGGTGACGGCTCCGGCGGCCTCGACGGGCTCCGGTGAGTGCTGGCGCTGCCGCAGCCCGTCCGCGGTTGCGCGTCGCGCGAGCCGGGGTGGCTGCGCCCGACGGCCTCGTCCTGGTGGACAAGCCCCAGGGCGTGACCAGCCACGACGTCGTGGGGGCGCTGCGACGTCTGGCGGCCACCCGCAAGGTCGGGCACGCGGGCACCCTGGACCCCATGGCGACCGGTCTGCTCGTCCTGGGGGTGGGCCGTGCGACCCGCTTTCTCACCTACCTGGTGGGTGCGGACAAGACCTACGAGGCCACTGTGCGGCTGGGGCAGGAGACGCTCACCGAGGATGCTGAGGGGCCGGTGACGGCCAGTACCGGCTGCCAGCCTCAGGATGTGCTACTACCCCGCCTCGAGCAGGCCGTGGCCCCGCTGACAGGGCGGATCATGCAGGTTCCCAGCGCCGTGTCCGCGGTCAAGGTGGACGGTAGGCGCTCCTACCAGCGGGTGCGAGCGGGACAGGAGGTCGGGCTGGCGGCCCGGGAGGTCGTGGTCCACCACATAGGTCTGCTCGGGCAGCCACGCCCGGCCACGGCGCGGGACGGCACCGCGGTGGTCGACGTCGACCTGCACGTGGCCTGCTCCTCTGGGACCTACGTGCGTGCCCTGGCCCGGGACCTGGGCCGGGCGCTGGGCTGTGGGGCGCACCTGGCCACGCTGCGCCGCACCTCGGTGGGACCCTTCGACTGTGGCGAGGCAGCCACACTGGAGGAGCTGAGCGTCCAGGTGGAGGCTGATGCCGCGTCCGGCGACCCGCGGGGGCTGCCGGTACTTCCTCTGGGCGCGGTGGCTCGCCGCTGCCTGCCCACGGTGGGTCTGACCACCTCCCAGGCCCGTGCGCTGGGATACGGGCAGCCGCTGGAGGCGGCGCTCCTGGACCAGGCACAGCTCCCCGAGCGGCCCGTCACCTCCAAGGCGGCCCAGGGGCAGGACGTGGTCGCGGGACTTGACCCGGACGGTACCCTCGTGGCGCTGCTGGCTCGCAAGGGCACCAGAGCCCGTCCAGTGCTGGTACTGGCCCCGGCGTGAGCGGGAGGCCGTCTGCTGGCAGAATCCAGGACTCGGCGGGGCTGGGCCGCCACGAGCGGCCGAAGCGGCCAGTATTGCGAGAATCGTGAGAAGTGCTGCGAGAAGCAGGACTGCGGGGAACAGGCAGGAGCACGCTCCCATGACACAGACAACACAGGCATCAGGTACGACAGCCAAGAGCGAGGAGACGAGGGAAACCGGCGTGAGCCAGGACGGCGTCTCACGACAGGGCTGTAGTTGCGGCTGCGGTGGGCACGGCCAGCCACCTGAGGGCACCGGGGCTCCCGACGCCCCCGAGCAGGAGGCCCCTGCGCAACCGGGCAGTCCTGCAGCGATCGCCCAGGCTGTTGTCTCCGTGCTGATGCAGGCAGAGGGGAGCGCAGGCACCCCGACGACGGCAGCAGGGCAGGCCGCGGGAGTCCTACCGGGACGCAAGGCAGGTAACCAGCTGGGACTGCGAGACGTCTCCGCGGCGCCCTCGGGCGGCTGTGGCTGCGGCGGCGGCCGCGCCGGGCACGAGGAGCACCGCCGGTCCGCCTGCGGCTGCGGCGGGCACTGAGGCGGGTGCCGAGGCCCGACAAGACTGCTCAGGCTGGGACCAGACCCTGGGCCAGGGCGCAGCGCTCCAGACGGGCTTGACAAGACTGCTCAGGCTGGGACCAGACTGCGGAGCCGGGGCTCCCAGCGGTTGCTAGACAGAGTGCCGTCCCAGGGCCTCGGACACGATCGCCAGCCGTGAGGAGGCCTCGTCCTGCCTGAACCCGCCCAGGCTGAGGTCCTCCACCACCGCGCCGTCCACCAGAATCAGCACCCGGTCGGCCCTGGCCGCCACACGGGCGTCGTGGGTGACGACGACCATGGTGGTTCCTGACACGTGGATCTCCGTGAGCAGGTCGAGGATCTGTGCGGCAGTGGCTGAGTTGAGGGCTCCCGTGGGCTCGTCGGCGAAGACGATGTCAGGGTCGTTGATCAGGGCGCGGCAGATGCCGGCACGCTGGAGCTCACCACCCGAGGCCTGGGTGACGTCGGAGCCCATGAGCTCAGCGATTCCCATACGGCTCATGAGCTCACGACCCTGTGACACGACCTCGCGCCGGGGGCGGTGACCGGCCATGAGGCCGGGCAGGACGATGTTGTCCAGCAGGTTCAGGGTCGCCAGCAGGTGGGGCTGCTGGAAGACCAGTCCCAGGCGGGACAGGCGCAGTGCCGCCAGCTCGGGCTCCGTCAGGGTGGTGAGGTCGGTGCCTTCCAGGAGCACTGCGCCTGAGGTGGGCCGGTCCATGCCGCTCAGGCAGTGCAGGAGCGTGGACTTGCCTGACCCGGAGGGTCCCATGACGGCGACGAGCTGTCCCCGCTCGATGGTGAGGTCAAGGCTGTCCAGCACGGGGGTGGTAGAGTCCTCCGGCGCTGTCCCGGCTCGGGGTCTGGCCCAGGCCAGGCTACGGCTCCTGCCGTACCTCTTGGTACAGCTCCTGGCATAGCTCTTGGTGAGCCCTCGGGCTCGGAGCGCGGGGACAGAAGGGTTGGCGGCCTCGTGCTCGACACCTGCGACGGTGGAGGCCGGCGGTCTCGTGGTCCTGCTGTCTCTGGTCGGTTGCGAGGCCTGGGCCGATGTCGTCGTGCTGCTTGTCCTGGGTGCTGTCATGCTGGTTCTCCTGTCCTGGGCTGATGTCGTGCTTGGAGGTGCTTGTGGGTGCTCGCGGCTGCTCTGTGGTGCCTCGTCGGGCACGCCGCCGCGGTACTACCGGGAGGAGGCCGGACGGTAGCGGGCGTGCCCGCGCGGGAGGGCTCCTGCCACCTGCCTCTACCCGGTCTCACTCGCCTGCTCCCAGGGTCGTGAGCGTGGGTGCGGGGAGCCTTCGCAGCGCTACGAGGACGGCCCCCGCCACGCACGCAGCCAGCGCCAGCGGCACGGCCCCTCCGACCAGCCACGGGCGGGCAAGGAGTTGGATCTGCGCGCCTCCTCCGCCCAGTGCCGACAGGACGCCCCCGATGACCTGCTGGCCTGCGGTGGCAGCCACCAGGCCGCCCAGGGCGAGGCCTGCCAGGGTGATGGTCATGAAACGGGTCAGGTACTGGAGGGTGACGTCCCTCCGGGTGCAGCCCAGGGCACTGAGCACAGCGGTAGCCTGCCTCTCCCGGGAGACCAGGAGGGTGGTCAGCAGGGTGGTGACGAGGAAGGCCAGCCCCAGGGCGACGGCGCAGGCCAGGACGGCAACGGTGCGCAGCTGGCTGCTGGTGGCGCCGAGCACCTGTGAGGCGTAGTCGTCGGTCGTCCTGACCTGGGCGTCGGGCAGGCTGGCTCTGAGGCTGTCGACCACGAGGTCGCCCTGCTGCGGATCCTCCAGGTCGGCGTAGACCACCTGCCACAGATCCGGGCTGCCGTCGTCGAGGACGGCCTTGGCCGTGCGCCCTCCGTTGGTGATATCCTGGTAGGTGCCGGTGACGGTGAGGTCGACGGTTCCGTCCGCGGTGCGCACGGGGACCCGCGCCCCTGTCTCGACACCTACCGCCTCCGCCTGGGCGGTGGACAGGGCGACCTCGTCGGGACTGGTGGGAGGCTCCCCCGAGACGTAGCTCAGGGGGATGGCGTCATGGTCGCCGACCTCGACCACGACCGACTCCCACTGTCCCTCGGAGGCGGCCATCTCGTATCGGCGGCTCAGCAGGGTGGTGTGGTGGGTGATGCGGGTCTCGGAGCCGACGACGTCCTCTACCTGTGCCAGGTCGCCGGAACCGGAGTAGACGTCAATACGGATGTCGGCCTCGCCGATACCCAGGTAGGTGATGAAGCGTGGATCCTCCAGGGTGGTGTAGGCGCTGGCCGGAAGAACCATGGTGAGCGCGCACACTGCCAGGACCCCGGTCAGGAGCGCGCTGCTGGGGCGGCACGCCTCACGCACCCCCATCCACACCTGGACGGGCAGGCGGCGCGCCCTGGCGAGGCTCCAGCGGTGACGGCGCCTGGCCAGCCCGCCGCTGGTCGTGCTGCGCAGAGCCTCCACGGCGGGGATCCGTCTCAGTCGCCGCAGCGTGGCCCAGGTGGAGGCAATCAGGCGGCCAGGGTCTCGGCCCGCCCTGTCGCGGCGGCATCGGCGTGGGGCAGCAGGATGGGCTTGACCAGGACCTGGAGGGTACCCAGGAGCAGCGTCATGACTGTCATGAGGCCCACGAGCGCTCTCAGAGCGGGCTGGGCTGCGAGCACCCGCCAGCCTCCCAGCGTGTGGTTGACGACGTCGGCCCGGCTGCCCCAGGCTTCGGCTGGCCTGCGTCCCACCGCCCGCATGACGCTCCAGGAGCAGGCGGCCGTCACCAGGCAGGTGGCGGCGTCGAGCACGAGCAGCGCCCGCAGGCCCGTCAGGGGCAGAAGAAGGCCAGCCAGCGCCGGGGACAGCAGGTAGCGGGCGGAGGATGCCGCCTGCAGGAGCCCCGAGCTGCGGACATGGTCCTGTGGGTCCACCAGGTCGCTCACGGAGGCGCGCAGTGCCGGCTCGGTGAGCGCGGCCAGGCAGGAGGACAGGACCACCCCCAGGAGGATGTGTCCCAGCCGGGGAGAGGGCGTGCTCAGGGCGAGCACGACCACGCCCAGGCCCAGGACGGACCCGCCGTCGCCGAGGACCATCATGAGACGACGGTCAAAGTGGTCGGCTAGGGCGCCGGCCGCGGGGGCCAGCAGCACGACGGGGCGAAGGCGCACAGCTGGACCATGGCCACCGCTGAGGCGGTGCCGTAGGTGGTGTAGGCGAAGACCGCCAGGCCGAAGGCGGTCAGGCCGCTGCCCAGGGAGTTGACTAGGACGCCAGCCAGCAGGAGGTAGAGGTACCTCATGACAGTCTCTCCAGGGCTGGCGCCAGCGCTCCGGGCTCACAGCCCAGCAGCGTCTCGGCGGCGTGGACGATCCCGGCCGCACGTCGCTGGGCCTCCTGCGGCTCACCGGCGAAGATGCCCTCATCCAGGAGCATGCTGGCGCTGGTCAGGAGGATCTCGACGACCTCGCGGGGATGCTCGGTGGCGAAGACCCCCTCGCAGACCCCCTGCTCGACGACCTCGGTGAGGACCGGTACCAGGCTGCGGACCGTCTCGACGATCGACAGGACGTGGAACGCGGCGTTGTCCGCTGCGTGGAGTTCCTCGGCGAGCCGACGCTCTGGCTCGTCGACGCGCGCGGCGGCCACGATGAGCAGGAACCTGCGGATGGTGGGCTCCTGGCTGGTGGCGACGTCTCGGGCCCGCTCAGCCACTCTGCTGGTGGTGCGGGAGATGAGGGCGTGGAGAATCTCCTCCTTGGAGGAGAAGTGGTAGTAGAGCGTCCCCTTGGCGATACCGACCCTGGAGAGGATGTCCTCCATGGAGGTCGCCTGGACCCCCTGGGTGGCGAACAGGTGCTGGGCGGCGTCAAGGATCTCGGTACGCCGCTGGGGCGCAGGCTTGGCGGATCGGGCGGCTGGCACGGTGCGGCCCTCCCTTCTTTCGTTGCTCTTCTTGGATTTCCCTGGGTTTCCTGGACTTTCCCGGGTCTTCCTGGCTGCTGACGTCTCGTCGGTGCTTGGCTCAGCACATCGACCGACCGTCGGTCGAGAAGGGCCATAGCGATGCTCGGCGGTCGGGTCAAGCCGGGGCGTGTCTGGGCAGACGCGTCGGGACGGGTGTGCGAGCACTGGTGTGCCAGGGCGGGCGTGTCAGGGCTGGCGGGGTCGCGCGGCACGGTCTGGTCGTGGCAGGGTTTGACCCGCAAGACCGGCACGGTCCGTGCAGCCTGCCGGGTGGATCGAGAAACAGGATGGGACGCGGTGGAGGTCTGGTACAGCGCGCAGCAGGTTCCTGCGTCCCTGGGCGCGGCCGCAGGGCCGGGCAGCGTGGTGACAGTTGGCGTCTTCGACGGTGTGCACCGTGGGCACCGGGCGGTCCTGGACCGTGTGGTCGAGCGCGCCCACGAGATGGCGGAGGGGACAGGGCAGGGGCGGGTCCGGCCGCTGGCCGTGGCCATGACCTTCGACCCGCACCCCCGTCACGTCCACCACCCCGAGCAGCGCTTCGCGCTCATCACCTCCTTGACGGACCGTCTGGCCTCCCTGGAGGAGGCCGGGCTGGACGCCGTCCTCGTGGTCACCTACGACCTCGACTTTGCCGCCCAGAAGCCGGAGGAGTTCGTGCGTACCTGGCTGCTGGGCACTCTGGGAGCCAGGGCCGTCGTCGTTGGTGACGACGTACGTTTTGGGCGCGACAACGCGGGGGACGCCTCCTACCTGCGCAGGATCGGCCGTGCGGTCGGTCTCGACGTGGAGATCCTGGGTGAGGTCAGCTCTCAGGAGGGGCGCCGGTGGTCCTCCACCTGGGTGCGGCGCTGCCTGGAGAAGGGGCAGGTGCGTGAGGCCGCTGACATCCTGGGCCGCCCTCACCGGCTGCGCGGGAGGGTGGTCCACGGCCAGCGCCGCGGGCGGGAGCTAGGCTTCCCCACCGCCAACCTGGACGCGGCTACCGCCGGTGTGGTCCCTGCGGACGGCGTCTATGCTGGCTGGCTCGTGCGCGGTCGGCGCGGTGAGGACGCCAGGAGCAGCGAGAACAGCGAGAACCAGGGCAGCGGCGGCCGGGAGGCTCTAGGTGCCCAGGCTGTCCGTAAGGTGGGGTACCAGGTGGAGCGCCTGCCCGCGGCGGTCTCCATCGGCACCAACCCGACCTTCGACGATGTTCCCCAGCGCACCGTGGAGGCCCACGTGCTGGGACGCTGCGACCTTGACCTGTACGGGGAGGAGGTTGGCGTCGAGCTGGTGGAGTACCTGCGCCCCATGCTGGCCTTTGACGGACTGGACCCCCTGCTGGTCCAGATGCGCCAGGACGTCGCCCAGACTGCGCAGATCCTGGGCGTGCCCGTCCCCGGCCCGATCCGGCCGGAGGACGTCACGGCCTAGCCCCGTACTGCCGCAGGCGGCTACCGGCCGGGGTGCTTGGCAAAAAACTCCCACATCAGCTCCGAGGCGCCGATCTCCTGAGAGACGGTTCCCAGCTCGCCGAAGTCTGCCTCGCTTCCCGGCCAGGTGTGGCCCGCACCAGTGAGGGTGTAGCCCTGTACTCGCCCGGAGCCGCCGGAGCAGTCGTTGTAGGAGGTGAGCAGCACCTGCTCGCTGACCTGGGTCTGAGTGGGCGGCTCGGTGCACTGGTTGAGCTCCGCCCAGCGCCCCAGAGCGGTGTTCACCGAGTAGCCCCAGCGGGGGTCGGCATTGCCCTCGTAGGGGTTGACCCAGTCGTCGGTGCCGTGAAAGGTGAGCACGGGGACCCCTGTAGCCGGGTCACAGGTCAGAGGGTCGGTCTCGGAGGTGTTGTCGTAGGCGGCCCTGCCCGCGCGCAGCCCGGCCACGGGGGCGATCGCGGCAAGCAGACCGGGCCGGGCGCAGGCCAGGGCGCTGGCCATGCGCCCGCCACCGGAGAAGCCGGTGGCGTAGACACGTTGGGAGTCCACGCAGGCCGTCTGGACCAGGTGGTCCACTACCGCAGTGAGAAAGGCGACGTCGTCACGGGCGTCCTCAGGAGGGTAGTCTCCCGCGACCATCGGGACGCCGGGGACGTTCCAGGCCCAGCTCCCGTCGGGGAGCGGGCTGTCCGACTCCAGCGGGATCGCGGCGGTCGGCTGGGCCACGACGAAGCCGTGAGCGTCGGCGATCTCGTCCAGACCGCTGATCTGCGCCTGGGCGGTAGCGTTGGCACCGGAGCCGTGAAGGTCAAGGACCAGCGCCAGGGCCTCCTGGTCAGTCGCCGGGGTGGCTTGGTCGGGGAGCTCGTCGCGGGTGCCGTCTTCGGCACCCTGGATAGAGGGCTCCTCGGGCAGGTGGACGCGGACGGGGTAGCGCTGCCCGGAGAAGGTGACCTGCACGGTGGTCGTGCCAGGGGACAGCTGCGAGTCGCACCCCGTGCTGGCGGGGCTGGCAGTCGCCGTGGGTGCGGCCGAGGGGCTGTGGGTGCCGGGCTCGGGGAGCAGGTAGGTGGCCATGCCGAGAAACACGACGACGGACAGGAAGACGCACAGAAAGAGGGCAGGCAGGGTGCGGCGGCTCCGGCGGTGCATCGATCGGTCCTTTCCGGTCGTTGGTGCTGGTAGGGGGTCCTGGTCGGGTGGGGGCTGGGAGGATATGGGAGCGGAGGGGCGTAGGGGTGGAGGGATGGCCGGGGCACGGTGTCGGCCCCGCGGCATCTGTGGCGGGAGTGGTTGCGGGAACGTGGCTGGCGCGGCGTCAGGCAGACCGGGCTGGAGTCTACCGTCGTCTCTGATCGTGCCCGCATCCCCTCCCTGCCAGGGTGCCTTCCTGTCGGCTGCCTCATGGAGTCCTCGTGGGCTGCCTGTGGGGCGTTTTCCAGGCGCCCTGCTGGTGCTGTTCGGTAGGTGTTCTGCCCCACAGGAGGTGGTGGCGCAGGACCCCGCCTCCGCTGGTAGTCTTGCGCCGCCGTAGACCGGCCGCGGACGAGTCATGCCCGGGAGAACCTGCCCCGGTGCTCCGCGCAACGAGACTTGAGGAGTCCGAATGTCGATCAGCCCCCAGCGCAAGCAGCAGCTCGTCGCCGAGTACGCGACCCACGAGGGCGACACGGGCTCACCCGAGGTCCAGGTCGCCATCCTGACCGAGCGCATCTCCAACCTGACCGAGCACTTCAAGGGCCATATCCACGACCACCACTCGCGCCGGGGGCTCTACCTGCTCATCGGTAAGCGTCGCCGCCTCCTGGACTACCTCATGAGGGAGGACATCGAGCGCTATCGCTCCCTGATCGCCCGCCTCGGTATCCGCCGGTAGGGCGGGCGGTGGACACAGGCTCGTCCCGGGGCTGCGCCTGTCTTCACAGCAGCGAGGTGTACAGGGTGTGAATGTCCTCGCGGGTGGCGGGGCGTGGGTTACCCGGAGTGCACACGTCGGCGAAGGCGTCGTCGGCCAGGGCATCGATCCCAGAGGCGTCCACGCCGATCTGCGAGATCCTGGTCGGGTTGCCCAGCTCCTTTGCCAGGGTGGCGACGGCGTCGACGGCGGCGGCGCGCGCCTGGTCCAGTGGCATGGTCCGGGAGTCGGCCACGTCGAAGGCTTGGGCTATGTCTCGGTACTTCTCCCCGGTGTGCTCGGCGTTGAAGGCCATGACCGGGGCCAGCAGGATGCCGTTGGCTACGCCGTGAGGGGCGCCGTAGCGCCCGCCCAGCGGGTGGGCCATGCCGTGGACGAGCCCTAGGCCCACGTTGGAGTAGGCCATGCCGTTGATGTAAGCCGCCAGGCCCATCTGCTCTACCGCCTCCGGGTCCCCGTCGGCGGCGGCGCGCAGGCTGGCGGCGATCATCTGGATCGAGCGCAGGCACAGAGCGTCGCTCAGCTCCCAGGCGCCCGGGGTGACGTATCCCTCGATGGCGTGGGTCAGCGCATCCAGGCCAGTGGCCACCTTGAGGGAGCGGGGCATGCCGTCCATGAGGTCGGGGTCGACGACAGCCACAACTGGGATGTCGTGCGGGTCCACGCACACGAACTTGCGCTGCGCGGAGGTGTCGGTGATGACGTAGTTGATCGTGGTCTCGCTGGCGGTTCCTGCGGTGGTGGGAACCCCGATGATCGGCACGCCCGGGTTCCTGGTCGGGGACTGCCCCTCCAGGCTCACGACGTCCTCGAACTCCGGGTTGGTGGCGATGACGGAGATCGCCTTGCAGGTGTCCTGGGGCGAGCCCCCTCCCAGGCCGATGAGGACATCGGCCCCTGACGCCCGGAAGGCGGCCAGGCCTGCCTGGACCTTCTCCACCGGCGGGTTGGGCACGACGTCGGAGAAGATGTCCCAGGGCACGCGGGCCTCGTCCAGCAGGTCGGTGACCCGTCTTACGGTACCGTTGCCCACTAGGGCCGGGTCGGTGACGATGAAGGCCCTGGTCAGGTTCCGGCGGATGATCTCGGGGGCAATGGAACTGATCGAGCCACGACCGAAGTAGCCGGTCTGGTTGAGGATCATGCGGTGGGTCATGGCGGTCTGTCCTCTCTGGGGGCTGACGGTGCCCTCTGGCTTTGTCGGGTGCTGGTTCCTGGTGGTCTTGCTGGCACGATGGCACTCTGGGCTGCGCGGCACCAGAGCCCCAAGGTCCCGGGTTGGTGGCGAGACGACGCTGGGCCGGGGCGAGGGAGGCGTACCTACGCGGCCGATCTCACGTGACCCGCTGGTCACCTTGGCGCCACAGGCTGTGTTCGCACGGTATTATCCACTGCGGCTGCTCTCAAGGCGCCTGCCAGCGCCCCGATCTGAGCGGCCTCGCGCGCGGGGCAGACAGGTCTCCGCGCCGCGGATGTCGGCCGCCGTCGGTTTTCGGTGGTGGCCCCCGGAATCGGGACCTCTTGCCAGGCACGTTGTGGCTCTCAGGGTATGCTCCTTGGGTCACGCAGCGGGTTGGGCGGGGTGGTACCTGCTTGCGTGGGCCTCGATCGAAGGCCACGGCCTGGCCCAGATCACGAGAAAGAGACGCATCGCAGATGTTCATTGATGATCCCGAGGTCACTGCCGCGGAGGCAGTGATTGACAACGGCCCCTTGGCAAGCGTGTGGTTCGCTTCGAGACGGGTCGTCTGGCCAAGCAGGCTGCTGGAAGCGCCATGGCCTACCTCGACGGTGAGACCGCCGTCCTGTCCGCCACGACCGTCGGCAGGCAGCCCAAGGACCAGTTTGACTTCTTCCCGCTCACCGTCGACGTGGAGGAGCGTCAGTACGCGGCAGGCAAGATCCCCGGATCCTTCTTCCGGCGCGAGGGCAGGGCCGGCACCTCGGCCATCCTCGCCTGCCGTCTCATCGACCGTCCGCTGCGCCCCTCCTTCGTCAAGGGGCTGCGCAACGAGGTCCAGGTCGTTGAGACGGTGCTGGCGATCCACCCTGATGACGACTACGACGTCCTGGCTATCAACGCCGCGTCCATGTCCACCCAGATCGCCGGCCTTCCCTTCTCCGGGCCGGTGGCAGGCACCCGTATCGCGCTGGTCAACGGCAGCTGGGTCGCCTTCCCCCGCTACTCCGAGCAGCAGCAGGCCACGTTCCAGATGGTGGTGGCCGGCCGGGTCCTGGACTCCGGTGACGTGGCTATCATGATGGTGGAGGCCGGTGCCACCGAGAACGCCTGGGACCTGATCAGGGCCGGGTCCGTCGCCCCCACCGAGGAGGTCGTTGCCGAGGGCCTGGAGGCGGCCAAGCCGCACATCAAGGCGCTGTGCGAGGCCCAGGGCGAGGTAGCCGCCCACGCCTCCAAGCCCACGGCGGAGTTTCCCCTCTACCTGGACTACACTGACGAGCAGTACGACGCTGTGGAGAAGGCGGCGCAGGCCCGTGGTCTTGCCGCAGCCCTGGCCACCGAGGGCAAGCAGGCTCGTGACGAGGCCGTGGACACGGTTAGGGAGCAGGTGCTCGCCGAGGTCGGTGAGTCCTTCCCCGCCGAGGAGGACCTCAAGGCCCTCAAGGCCGCCTTCCGCTCCGTGACCAAGAAGATCGTGCGCCACCGCACCCTGACCGAGGGTGTGCGCATGGACGGCCGCGGCCTCAAGGACATCCGGACCCTGGCCGCGGAGGTGGAGGTCCTGCCCCGCGTCCACGGGTCGGCTGTCTTCGAGCGGGGGAGACCCAGATCCTGGGGTGACCACGCTCAACATGCTGCGCATGGAGCAGCAGGTGGACGACCTCTCGCCCGTGACCCACAAGCGCTACATGCACAACTACAACTTTCCCCCTTCTCCACCGGTGAGACCGGGCGTGTGGGTGCTCCCAAGCGTCGAGAGATCGGGCACGGCAACCTGGCTGAGCGTGCGCTAGTGCCGGTGCTGCCCAGCCGGGAGGACTTCCCCTACGCCATCCGCCAGGTCTCGGAGGCCCTAGGCTCCAACGGGTCCACCTCCATGGGCTCGGTGTGCGCCTCCACGCTGTCCCTGCTCAATGCGGGCGTGCCGTTGCGCGCGCCTGTGGCCGGTATCGCCATGGGGCTCATGCACGAGGTGATCGACGGCGAGACCCGGTGGGCCACGCTCACCGACATCCTGGGCAGTGAGGACGCCTTCGGCGACATGGACTTCAAGGTTGCCGGTACCCGCGACTTCATCACTGCCCTGCAGCTGGACACCAAGCTGGACGGCCTGCCCTCCGAGGTCCTGGCCGGGGCGCTGGGGCAGGCGCGCGACGCGCGCCTCTTCATCCTGGACGTGCTGGCGCAGGCTATTGACGCCCCTGACGAGATGGCCCCCACCGCTCCGCGGGTGCTGACCGTGCAGATCCCTGTGGACAAGATCGGCGAGGTGATTGGCCCCAAGGGCAAGATGATCAACCAGATTCAGGAGGATACCGGCGCTGACCTCACGGTCGAGGACGACGGCACCGTCTACATCGGTGCTGCGGACGGCCCCTCGGCGGAGGCTGCCCGTGAGGCCGTCAACGCCATCGCCAACCCGCAGATGCCGGAGATAGGCGAGCGCTTCGTGGGGACCGTGGTCAAGACCACGACCTTCGGTGCCTTCGTGTCCCTGACACCGGGGAAGGACGGGTTGCTCCACGTCTCCCAGATCCGTCGGCTGGTGGGCGGCAAGCGTGTTGAGAACGTTGAGGACGTCCTCAACGTGGGTGACAAGGTCCAGGTCGAGCTCGCGGAGATCGACCAGCGCGGCAAGCTCTCCCTCAACGCGGTCCTCACTGACGAGCAGCTGGCTGCCGAGGCAGAGAACGAGGCCGCTCGCAAGGCGGTGAGCCACTCCGAGCACTGGGGCCGCCGGGACCACGATGGTGACGGCCAGCGGCGCGAGCGCCGTCCGCGTCGGCGACGTACGCGTGCGGTGGACTACTCCGAGGACGAGTAGAAGTCCGCTGCGACCAGGGCGTCCTCGGCAGCTGCTGCTGGCACTGCTAGTCGTTGTTGGTCGTTACTGGTCACTACTGCGGTGGGGCCGGGCCGGAAGGCTCGGCCCCACCGTGCGTGCTCGGTCTGTTCCCCTAGTGGGTCCGTGATCCTTCTGTCTGGTAATTCGCAACAGGAGGGTGATGAATAGGGGAGGTGTCGGCCTTGTCGTGACACGGTCGACGCTGGTGAGCGCTGTCGTTGGTGCGGGTCTTCTGGCGATATTCTCCCGATTGACGCTCCTCTCGGTGGTTGTGGCCGCAACCGGCTGGTGATCTGAGGCTCTTCGTGCTTCTATTGTGCTTACCGTCGACGAGGAGGTAATATTTTGGAAAATCCAATTAAACCGAGTGGCGACTCTGGCTCCACAATGGCCAACGGCGCCCCGGCCACGAGCGAGCGTCACAGCATCACCCTAGGACCGGATGGGCCGCTGCTGCTCCACGACCACCACCTGGTCAGTTCCCTGGCTCATTTCAACCGCGAGAACATTCCTGACCGCAAGCCCCACGCCAAGGGCTCGGGAGCCTTCGGTGAGCTGGTCATCACCCACGACATCAGCCGCTACACCAAGGCTGCCGCTCTGCAGCCGGGTGCGCGCACGCGCGCACTACTGCGGTTCTCCACCGTCGCAGGGGAGGCCGGGTCGCCTGACACCTGGCGCGACGTGCGCGGTTTCGCCCTCAAGTTCTATACCAGCGAGGGTAACTGGGACCTGGTGGGCAACAACACCCCGGTCTTCTTCCTGCGGGACCCCATGAAGTTCCCCCACTTCATCCGCAGCCAGAAGCGCCTGGGGGACAAGGGCCTGCGTGACCAGACCATGCAGTGGGACTTCTGGACTCTGTCCCCAGAGAGCGCCCACCAGGTCGCTTACCTCATGGGGGACCGGGGCCTGCCGCGCACCTGGCGGCACATGAACGGCTACGGGTCCCATACCTACATGCTCATCAACGAGGCGGGTGAGCGGTTCTGGACCAAGTTCCACTTCCACACCAACCAGGGTGTGGAGAACTGGGGCGGCCAGGACGCCGAGGAGCTGGCCGGGGTGGACGCTGACTTCCACCGCCGCGACCTGTTCGAAGCCATCGAGCGGGGCGACTACCCGAGCTGGACGCTGTCCATCCAGGTCATGCCCTACGAGGAGGCCAAGACCTATCGGATCAACCCCTTCGACCTGACCAAGACCTGGCCCCACGCGGACTACCCGCTCATCACCGTGGGGACGCTGACGCTCAACGAGAACCCGGAGAACTTCTTCGCCCAGATCGACCAGGCGGCCTTCGCCCCCTCCAATATCGTCCCGGGCATCGGGTTCTCCCCAGACCGTATGCTGCTGGCCCGTGTCTTCGCCTATGCCGATGCCCACCGGGCCAGGCTCGGCGTCAACCACGACCAGTTGCCGGTCAACCAGCCCTTGCCGGAGGTGCGTGAGCACGCCAACACCTACACCTTCGACGGGCCGATGCGCTACTTCCACTCTGGCGGCCAGCCGACCTACGCCGCCAACTCTGGTGGACGCCCCTATGCTGACGAGCAGGGTCGCCTGGAGGACGGGTGGGAGGCTGACGGCGAGATGGTGGTCGCCGCCCAGACTCTCCGGGAGGACGACGACGACTTCAGCCAGGCTGGCATCCTGGTACGTGACGTCTTTACCGAGGCCCAGCGCCGACGGCTGGTGGAGACGGTCTCGACCAGCCTGGTCCAGGTCGAGCGGGCCGAGGTGCTGGAGCGTGCCCTGTGGTACTGGGACAGTATTGACGCGGCTGTCGGCCAGCGCATCAGGGACGCCGTCGCCCGGCTCTCCTCCCAGACAGGGACCGTCTCGGTGGAGCGAACGCCGCTGCGGGAGGGAGACTCAGAGGAGGAGTGACTTACGAGGGGGCTCGGCCTGGGTGCAGCCCCCAGGGCGGATCGCCTGACCTGACAGGTGGGCGCAGCGTCCCGCGAGGAGGCCAGACCTTGTGCTTGATATCACATTCTCTGGGTGGGGCGGGATAGTCCCTGTGAACACTTCCATCTCAGTGGGATCCGTGCCAGCCCACCTGGCACGGATCCCACCCGGGTGGAGAGTGTCAGCAAGGACTGGCTGCGTGCCAGGTGGGTTGACACCTGGGGCCGGCCTGCTGGAGCCCTCGCTGTTCGGTAGGCTCAGCCGGTGATGACCAGTGCAGCAGGTAGTGCGGCACGCAGCGTGACAGCTCGTGCCGCTGACGGTAGGGCAGGTAGTACGGCAGGTGGTGGCGCAGAGCCAGCGTCCGGCTCCTCCCCGGGGGCCGGGGCGGTGACACCTGTCGGCGGTGTGGAGCTCTCTGAGGGATACACCGAGGCCGAGCTGGTGCGCGGCGAGCCCGGACAGGCAGGCACTGAGTTCTCGCTGGAGGATGACGGCGCGTTGACGCGCCGCAGCGTGCTTCCCGGTGGCGTGCGTGTCATTACTGAGTCGGTGCCAGGCCTGCGCTCCACGGCGATCGGTCTGTGGCTGGGGGTGGGCTCTCGTGACGAGGCCAGCGGGCAGGAGGGCTCGACCCACTTCCTGGAGCACCTGCTGTTCAAGGGCACCGCGACTCGCAGTGCCAGCGAGATAGCCGAGGCCTTCGACATGATCGGCGGTGAGGCCAACGCCGCCACCTCCAAGGAGCACACCTCCTACTACGCCCGGGTCCTGGCCCCTGACGCCATGGGGGCTGTGGACGTCGTGACGGACATGGTCACCTCCTCCCTCCTAGACCCCGATGAGGTGGAGACCGAGCGCGGCGTCATCGTCTCCGAGCTGGCTGAGGCCGCCGACGACCCTGCCGAGGTCGCTCAGGAGGCCTTCGCCCGGGCCGCCTTCGGGGAGGGGAGCCCGCTGGGTCGGCCGATCGGCGGGTCCTACGAGACCGTCTCCGAGGTGTCGCGCGACGCCGTGTGGGACCACTACCGGCGCACCTACGCCTCCGACGCCCTGGTCGTGGCTGCTGCCGGAGCGGTGGACCATGACGAGCTGTGCGAGCGGGTCAGCCAGGACCTGGCTCGCGCGGGGTGGGACTCCTCCCCGGTGGCACCCAGGCCGCGTCGTTTCGAGGCCGAGCCCGTCACGCCCCTGGAGGTTCACGACGTGAGGGTGGAGCGTGACACGGAGCAGGCACATATCTACCTGGCCTGCCAGGGCATCCCGGTGCGTGACGAGCGTCGCTGGGCCATGAGCGTGCTGACCACCGTGCTAGGCGGGGGTATGTCCTCGCGCCTGTTCCAGGAGGTCCGGGAGAGGCGCGGGCTGGCCTACACCACCTACGCCTTTGATATCTCCTACGCCGGGGCGGGGGCCTTCGGCCTGTACGCGGGCTGCGCGCCGCGCAACGTGGAGGAGGTGGGGGCAGTCATGCTCGGCGAGTTTGAGAAGCTGGCCGCCCACGGGCCTACGCAGCAGGAGATGGCTCGCGCTCGCGGCCAGCTGCGTGGCGCCATGGTGCTGGGAGGCGAGGACTCCCTGGCCAGGATGAGTCGGCTGGGCCGCAGCGAGGTGGTGACCGGGCGCCTGCGCTCCATGGACCATAGCCTGCACCTCCTGGACCAGGTCACCGCCCAGGAGGTGCGTGACCTGGCGGCGTGGCTGGTCAGCCAGGAGCGCTGCCAGGTACTGGTGGGACCGGGGGACTGACGCGCTCCCCAGGTCCTCCTCCTGAGAGCGTGGTCGCCACGCCTCCCCGGGACCGCGCCCCTGGACGGCACGTCTCGGGTCCTCTCCGCAGGCCCCGGCCTCGCACTGCCTGCTCCGGGCCGCACTCCACGACGATCCGCCTGATGGGGCGCGGAGCCTCTCTCACGGGCATACCGGGTGAGTCTCGCCGGGGGCTTGTCTGTGGCGGTGGTGCCGCGTAGTCTAGGGCATGGTCGTCGGGCCTGTTACTCCGTCGAGGCAAGAACCCGAGGTCGGTAGCGGTACCCAGTATCCTGCGTTCCTGGACGCGGGGTCGTGTGGTGCCACGCCTGAGGCGGCACGCCTCGCGCTGTAGCGTAGGCGCTATAGTGCGTGGTCTTCCTTGGCCGTCACAGGGTTCGACTGTCCCGTTCCGTAAAGGAGAGACCCTCAATGGCTGAGAAGGTCCGCGACTACCCCAGACTTGCCCACGACATCATTGAGGTCGTCGGTGGTGGAGACAACATCCGGCAGGCCTCGCGCTGTGCCACCCGGCTGCGGCTGGTGCTGGGCACCACACCGGAGGGCGCCAAGGACACGATCTCCCAGATGCCCGGTGTCATCACCGTCGTCGAGTCGGGAGGCCAGTTCCAGGTTGTCATCGGCAACCACGTGACCGAGGTCTACGACGCTGTTGCTAAGGAGCTTGACCTGGCCAACCGCACAGGCTCGGAGGCCGAGGTCCCCAAGCAGTCGGTCCTCAACCGTGTCATTGCCACGATGTCGGGCGTCTTCGCTCCCTTCATCTACGTGCTGGCTGCGGCTGGCATCCTCCAGGGGGCGCTGATCATCACCCGTATGCTCTACCCGGACTTCACCGACACCGGGACGGACCAGGTGCTGTCCTTCATGTCCTGGACGCCCTTCACGTTCCTGCCCGTCCTCATCGCGATCACCGCCTCCCGCCACTTCCAGACCAATACCTACGTCGCGGTCCTGTGCTGCGCGGCCATCATGAACCCGGACTGGACCACCATGGCGGAGTCCATCTCGCAGGGGGAGACCATCAGCTTCCTCACTATCCCCATGTCGCCCACCGTCTACACCTCCTCGGTGCTGCCTCCCCTCATCCTGGTGTGGCTGCTGTCCTACCTGGAACGCTTCCTCAACAACCACCTCCCGGCAGCGGCCAAGCAGCTGTTCACCCCTTTCTTCTGCCTTGTCATCATGGTGCCCCTGACCTTCCTGGTCATCGGTCCGCTGTCCAGCTCGACGGCCACGGGTATCGCCAACGGCTACAACTGGCTCGTCGAGGTCGCTCCGGTGATCGCTGGTGCCGTCATCGGAGGTGTGTGGCAGGTCGCTGTCATCTTCGGGGTCCACTGGGGGGTTACGCCCATGGTCCTGGCCAACTTTGACAACTACGGCCAGGACACCTTCCAGGCCTTCCAGACCGCGGCGGTCATCGGCCAGGTCGGGGCGGCCGTGGGCGTGCTCATCCGCACCCGCTCCCGCCAGATGCGCGGGGTAGCCGGATCCGCCGCCGTCACCGGTATCTTCGGCATCACCGAGCCCACCATCTACGGTGTCACCCTGCGGCTCAAGCGTCCCTTCGTCATGGGCTGCCTCGCCGGGGCGGCCGGCGCGGTCGTGGTCGCCCTGTTCGGCTCCCACTACTACGCCTACGCAGGTCTGCCCGGCCCGCTGACCATCCTCAACAGCTACTCCGAGACGGCTTCAGGCTCCCTGGTCGGCGAGGCCATCGGCTGCCTGGTGGCCTTCCTGGGTGCGATCGCCCTGGTGTGGGTCACCGGTTTTGAGGACCCCAAGGACCCTGAGGACCCTGCCGAGGCTGGTGGGGCCGCCGGTGCAGACGGGGCCGAGGCCTCTGCGGCGCCTGGTGCGATGGTCTCCCAGCTGGGGGAGGAGAACTATGACGCCGAGCTGGCAGCGGCCTCCCAGCGCTATGCGGTGGCCAGCCCGGTCTCCGGCGAGCTCGTGCCCCTGCGTGACGTCCCTGACGCCGTCTTCGCCTCGGGTGCCATGGGCAAGGGTGTGGGCGTGGAGCCCAGCGAGGACAGCATCTACGCGCCCTTTGACGGCAAGGTGGTCATGGTGCCGGCTACCAGGCACGCGCTGGGGCTGATCTCCTCCGACGGGGTCGAGCTCCTCATCCACATCGGTATCGACACTGTCGAGCTCGACGGCAAGCACTTCACCAGCCACGTCGAGGCAGGCCAGGAGGTGAGGGCTGGCGACCTGCTGATGGAGTGTGACCGCGAGGCTATCACCGAGGCCGGCTACAAGACCGTCACCCCGGTCATCGTCACCAACGCTGACGCCTATGACAAGGTGCTGCTCTACCCCCAGTCCAGCGTCAGGCACGGTGAGGAGCTGGCTACGGCCCTCCTGACCGGCTCTGAGGGCGTTGAGGACGAGGCTGAGGACGAGGCGCAGGTCTCCGGGGCGGCCGTCTCCCAGGCACAGGCCGGGGACGAGTCCTGACGGGCGGGAGGAGCACAGCCATGACAGCCCAGTCGTCCCAGTCCTCTCGCCCCAGTCCGTCCTCTCCGGGCGCGCAGCCCTTCCGCCAGGACGTGGCTGGCGACCCGTGGGGCCTGCCGCCTGATGTGGCCGACACCAGGCCCCTGCCCGCGGACTTCCTGTGGGGAGGTGCCGTGGCTGCCCACCAGCTGGAGGGCGGGTGGGACGTCGGCGGCAAGGGGCCCTCGGTCGTGGACGTTCTCACCGCGGGCGCCCATGGCGTGCCACGGCGCATCACCGAGCGCGTCGAGCCCGGGGAGTACTACCCCAACCATGAGGCGATCGACTTCTACCACCGCTACCGGGAGGACATCGCGCTCATGGCCCAGATGGGCCTGAGGTGCCTGCGCACCTCCATCGCCTGGTCCCGGATCTTTCCGAGGGCGAGGAGGCCGAGCCCAACGAGGAGGGCTGGCCTTCTACGACGCCCTCATCGACGAGCTCCTGGCCCACGGCATCCAGCCGGTGCTGACCTTGTCCCACTTTGAGATGCCCTTGCACCTGGCTCGCAGCCTCGGCGGCTTCCGCAACCGGGAGGTGGCTGACCACTTCGTGCGCTTCGCCCGGGTGTGCTTCGAGCGCTACGGGGACAGGGTCACCTACTGGATGACCTTCAACGAGATCAACAACCAGATGAACGTGGACAACCCCCTGTTCCTGTGGACGAACTCGGGGGTGACCCTCCAGGCGGGCGACGACCCTGTGGAGGTCATGCTGCGCACCGGACACAACGAGCTGGTGGCCTCCGCACGGGCGGTCGTGGTCGGCCATGGGCTTAACCCTGCCTTACGCATCGGCTGCATGATCTCTTCCCCGACCATCTACCCTGGTCCTGCGACCCGCAGGACATGATGGCCTTTGCCGTCGCCAACCGCGACCGCTTCCTCTTCCCCGACGTCCACGTGCGCGGCCACTACCCGGCCGCCTGGCAGCGGCGCGTGGAGCGGGAAGGGTGGGATCTGGGCGTCCAGCCCGGGGACGCTGAGATCCTGGCAGCCGGGACGGTGGACTACATCGGGTTCTCCTACTACATGTCCCAGGTGGTGCGGGCCGGGGCCCGGGCCGACACCTCCACCAGCCTCAACGGAGGCATGCCCAACTCGGTGGACAACCCTCACCTGGCCTCCACCGACTGGGGCTGGCCGGTGGACCCGGTGGGCCTGCGCTACACGCTCAACATGCTCTACGAGCGCTACGAGCTGCCACTGTTCGTGGTGGAGAACGGCTTCGGGGCTGTGGACCAGGTTGAGCCGGACGGCTCCGTGCACGACCCCCAGCGTATCGACTACCTGCGCTCCCACATCGACCAGCTCAAGCGGGCCGTGCTCGACGACGGAGTGGACCTCATCGGCTACACCCCCTGGGGGATCATCGACCTGGTGTCCTTTACCACCGGTGAGATGCGCAAGCGCTACGGCATGATCCACGTCGACCGCGACGACGCGGGCCAGGGCAGCCTGGAGCGGCGGCCCAAGGACTCCTTCGAGTGGTACCGCAGGGTCATCGCCTCTAACGGCGCGCAGCTCTGGTAGGAGTACGGACCCTCTGGTAGGAGTACGGACCGGGGAACACACGGTCTGCGGAGCGGGATCTGTGGAGCAAGGTCCACGGGACAAGAAGGACACGAGGATGTCGGATAGCGCCGGGGCCAGGGCCTGGCAGATCGTCAGGGTGCTGAACAACAACGCCGTGCTGGCCCGGGACCGTGACGCGGGCCAGGCGGTGCTCCTGGGGCGGGGGATCGGCTACGGCAGGCACCTGGGCGACCCGGTTGACGCCGGGTCCGTCTCAGAGATCTTCGTCCCTGACGCCGAGCACTCGGTGCCCGGGCTGGTGTCCTTCCTGTCTGAGACCCCGCTGGAGACCGTCCGGCTCGCCTCGGAGGCACTGGAGCCAGTGCGCGCCCAGGGGAGGGTCGCGGTCAGCCAGTCGCTGCTGCTGGCCGTGGCCGATCACCTGCGCTTCGCGGTGGAGCGCAGTCGCCGCGGTATCGCCGTGGACCACCCGCTGCGCTGGGAGGTCCAGCAGCTCTACCCGGAGGAGACCCGCTGGGGAAGGCAGGCGGTGCGCCTGGTGGAGGACTGTCTGGGCGTGCGGCTGGACGACGGAGAGGCCACTACCCTGGCCCTGCACCTGGTCAACGCCCAGTTCGCGGGCTCCGACCTGGCTCCCACGGTGCGGATGACCAGGACCATCACCCAGATCCTGGGCGTGGTCTCCGCCGTGCTGGGCATCCAGGTGGATGAGCAGGCTATGAGCGCGGCGCGCTTCGCAACTCACCTGCGCTACCTGTTCGTCCGGCTGGAGGACGGCCGCCAGATATCGGATTCTTTGGAGGACCTGGTCACGCCGATCCGCCAGGCGCAGCCCCTGGCCTTCCGCGCCGCCTCTCGCGTGCGCGCGCTGCTTGAGGTCAACGGGCCGTGCCTGACCGACGCCGAGCTGGCCTACCTGACCCTCCATATCGCCCGCCTGGCCAGCGAGTGCCAGTCCCGATAGAGGTCCCCTGCGCGCTCGCCCTCGCTCTCGTGCTCGGTGCGTGGTCCCGGTGGCGCCCGGTAGGTGCCCAGGCTAAATCAACGGGGATCGGTGTGGGGACGCGGCGGGTCGGCGGAGCAGAGTGTTCTGCGCGCAGCTGGTCAGTGCCACGGCGGGTGTGGCTGTCCCGTGCTGGTGCTGGTCCTGTGACGCCCAGCGTGGTGCTGGACAGGCTGCTAGGCGTGGGTGGTGCCGTGAGTCGGCTGCGGCTACAGCTGCTAGGGTCGGGCCATGAGCATCACTGTTGCTGTCATCGGCGCCGCCGGGCGCATGGGCTCTACCGTCTGCCAGGCGGTGGAGCAGGCCGAGGGGCTAGAGCTTGTGGCCCGCCTGGACGTGGGGGACACCATCGACGTCGAGCACCTGGGCGGCGCCCAGGTCGCTGTGGACTTTACTGTTCCTGGGGTGACTGAGGCCAATGTCCACGCCCTCGTTGACGCAGGGTGTGACGTCGTCGTGGGCACCACCGGGTGGACCGAGGCAGCCTACGAGCGTGTGCGCGAGCACCTGGCCCGCCCTGAGGCGGCGGGGCGCAGCGTGCTCATCGCCCCCAACTTCGCGCTGTCTGCGGTGCTGGCCATGAGCCTGGCTGCCAGGGCCGCGCGCTTCTTTGAGTCCGCCGAGGTCATTGAGCTCCACCACCCGGACAAGGTGGACGCCCCCTCGGGGACAGCGGTGGCTACCGCACGGGGGATCGCCGCCGCCCGGGCGCAGGCAGGTCTGGCACCGGTTCCTGACGCCACCCAGACGGACCTGCACGGCGCGCGGGGCGCGGTCATCGACGGTATCCACGTCCACGCCGTGCGCCTGCGCGGGCTGACGGCGCACGAGGAGGTGGTCCTGGGCAACCCGGGGGAGCAGCTGACCATCCGTACCGACTCCTTCGACCGCTCCTCCTTTATGCCTGGCGTCATCCTGGCGGTGCGCCAGGTGGGCTGGCTGGAGGGCCTGACAGTGGGGCTGGACGCAGTGATGGAGATGTAACGAAGCATAAATGTATGTGATGCATCTCATTGAGAGTAAAGAAAATCGGCAGTATTGTGAACTGCGACACATCCGCGTCTGCTAAACTACTTACATAAGGACCCGCCAACAACGTAGCCCGCAATCGAAACCAACCGCCCAGAGGAAGAGTGGTAACGCATGGTGTCCGAGCGGACAATGCAAGCAGCGCCGCGAGGAACCGCACATGTTTCTCCTAGACTTACAACGGCCCGTCTTCTGTTTCTTGCTGGAGCAGCGTTGTGTTGCGCGTTCCTGGTTGATGCGTGCCTCTCGTCGCAACCGCTTGCTTTTGAGCCTACAAGCGTCAGGGCCACCATTGTAGTCTACTGCGTTCTCATTGTGGAGCAGCTGGTCTGGGTGCGCCTCCTCGCTAGTGCGACTCCTGTCCGAGTCAGGTGGGCAGGGTGGACAGCTTGGGTACATATGGTGTTTTTGTCTCCAATAGTTTACACCAGCAAGGCGATGCGACCATCACAGCGCTGCTGTGCGTATATGCCATGTTCGTAATCAGTACGATAAATGCCATATGTCTTCGAGAAAAGATGATCCTCAATCAGAATCCAATGCTCTAGATGAGCTAAGTCGACAAAAGCGGCATGATGTTACTGACTGATAGGTTGAGGGGAATGGGGGTCGCTGTTATCTGTGCAACTCATAGGAAATCTACGTTGAAATATGCGGACGCTGTTTATGAGATTTCTGGTGGAACTGTTGTAAAAGTTCGCTCCAATAGTTGGACGAGCAGCGTGTAGGCCGTATTTGTTTACGTAGTTTGTTGGGGGTGTAGATGTCGTTAGTTGTCACGTTGATGGATAAAGTCTATGACCACGTCCAGGTGCTTCGGGGCGCTTCCTTTGAGGTTCCCGACGGCGCTGTCACCTGCCTGGTGGGGCCTAACGGCGCCGGGAAGACCACCGCGCTCAAGGCGCTGGGTGGACTGGTAAGGCCTGACGGGGGAGAGGTCCAAGTGGACGGTGCCGCACCGGGGACCTCCTCCTTCCCCCTGGGGCACCTGGGGCTCGTGCTCGGACCGGACCACTGGGTGGAGTCCCGCACCGGCTTCCACAGCCTCAAGGGTCTGGCCATGACCTCCGGGGTCCCGGAGAGCCGGGTCAGGCAGTGCCTGGAAGAGGCCGGTATCGCGGCGGTGAGGGACCGCAAGGTGAGGACCTACTCTCTGGGAATGCGCCAGCGTCTCTCGCTGGCGGCTGCCATGCTGGGCCAGGCCCGCAACCTTGTCCTGGACGAGCCCTTCAACGGCCTCGACCCCGAGGGGGTCCGGTGGCTGCGCGCCCTCCTGCGCAGCCAGGCCGAGGAGGGCAGAGCCGTCCTGGTCTCCTCCCACCTGCTCGCCGAGGTCGAGGACATAGCCGACCGCGTCGTCGTCCTCACGGAGGGGCGGGTCCTGGCCCAGGCCTGGACCGATGACGTGCGACGCTCGAGTGGGGTCCTGGTCCGCTCGGGTGAGCGTGCCCGGGTCCTCGTGCTGGCACGGGCCAGACAGTGGCAGGTGGAGGAGCACGAGGACCAGGACACGGTGCTCATAGACGCGGAGATTGAGGAGGTCCAGAAGGCCTTCTCCCAGGAGGGGCTCTCCTTCACCGAGATGCGCCAGGCCAGCCGCACGCTGGAGGACTGGTTCTTCCACGTGCTGGAAGAAGGAGGCCAGGAGTCATGACTGGTGACCGTGCCGCCCCGTCGACGGTGACCTGGCGCCGGGTGCTGGCTGGCGAGCTCGACAAGGCGGTGAGGACACGCTCGGTCCAGGTCCTGGTTGTCCTCGAGCTGTGCGTCGTAGGCTTCTTCTCCTCCTACGTCGGAGTGCCCGGGGTCCAGGCGGCCTGCGTCCCGGCAGGCCTTGCAGGCATCGTCATCGGCGGGGCGGAGTACGCCTCCGGCGCCATCATGCCCACGGTAGTCGCGGTCGGCAGCCGCTCCAGGCTGTTCTGGGCACAACTGGTCTGCGCCGCAGCGGTCCCGGCCCTGCCCGCGCTGATGCTCATGCTGGGGCTCGCCCTGACCACCAGGCCCTACATGGACTACCAGTCCGTCCCCTTCGACCTGGCCACCTCCCTGGAGGCCGTGGTCCGGGCGGGACTGGTACTGGCCCTAGCCAGCGCGGCTGGCGCCCTGCTGTCCATGGGAACACGCCTGGTCGCGACCGCCTCCATCATCTTCGCCCTGGCGATCGGGGGCGCCCAGGTCATGAGCGCGGTGGCTGTCTCGCTGCTGATGCCCGGGCGGGGAGCGGCGCTGTTGTACCCGGTGTACGCGGTGACGCCCAACGCGGTCCTGGCCAGGCTGCAGGGCGTGGCCAACACCCCCTCCATCTGGCTGGAGGAGCCAGCGGTAACGGTGCTGCTGGCCGTGGCCTGGTGCCTGCCCCTGTTCCTGTGGGGCTACCGCAGCCTCACCAGGAAGGACTTCTAGGAGCTGGCCTGGGGTCTGTGAGGCGCCCGCAGGGTCCCGGCTGGTGCACGCGCGGTGGGTGCCCACAGTCCTGGCACGCTACAGCTGCGCCACCCAGCAGTCCTCGGTGACCCCCTGGCCCACGGGAAGCCCACGGTGCGCCCCGGTGGGGGCCAGGCCGACCGAGCGCAGGAACCGGGCCAACGAGTCGTCACCGCGCACCGCCCAGACCACCAGCGCCCTGGCTCCTCGGTCTCGCGCCGTGTCAGCAGCAGCAGCCAGCAGGCGGGAGCCGTGACCACGACGCTGGTAGGCCGGGTCCACGCCCAGGGCCGTGACCTCGGCTGCGGGCAGGGACGCCCGGTTCTCGGTCGGCCGTGAGTCCCGAGGGACCGGGAGGCTCGGGGGGACCTGCGACCTGTTCGCATCGGTAAGTGCAGGGGGCTTGGTCCCGGCAGCGGCGGGCACGACGGACTCAGAACCGGTGCGCCCTGTAGCGACACTCCCGGTGCCGTCAGCCCCGGTGCTGTCAGTTCCACCAGGCTCGGAGCTGTCAGCCCTGCCAGGCTCGGAGCTGTCGGGGGCAAGGGGCTGGGTACCCACTGACCGGGTCGGGGCCAGCCCCAGCAGGCCGACGACCGTCCCCTCCTGGGTGGCTACGAGCACGTGGTGGTCCGGGGACGGGGGAGAGGTGACAGCCTCCTGCCAGCCGGTGGCCACAACCGGGGGCGCGACCATGGCGCGCACACCTTCGGGCAGGTCCGTGCCGTGGGCGCTGCGGTGGCCTGCCTCCAGGGATGCCAGCATGGACGCGGCGTGGACGGTGCCGATCGCGGGGAGGTCGTTGGGGCGGGCCTCCCGCACAAAGCCGGTGACGCCCGCCGGGCCCGTGCCGTCGGTACCAGCGCCCTGGGAAAGGCCACGACCGGGGCTGTGCTTCGCGGGGGTGGCGTGACCGCTGAGATAGTCGAGGCGGCTGGTGCGGGCGTCCAGGTCCGCGATCGCGCTTCCCGCCATGTCCGGTGCGGGGCTGTCTGGCTGCTGTGGGAGCTGCGTCGGCTCTGGCGCGGCGTCGTCGTGGCCGGTGGGCTCTGGCACCTTGGGCGTGTGGGGGGCGGTCATGCCCCCAGCCTATCCGTCTGCACATCTTCAGAAGGCTGTTGCGCAGTGTAACAAGCTCTGGCGGTAACCGACCGGCGATATTCTGCGGAGAGGCAGTAGCCAGGAAGTGCTGCTGTCCCACTGAAGCCCCAGGCCCGGGCCGGGGACGTGCAGGACTCCTGGAGAGGTCGGGGTAGGTGGCCGTGCGCGATCATGGTCCCAGGAACCACGGAACAGGCGCTGCGGCACCGGTAGGCTTGTTCCATGAGCACCGCTGCCTCCCGCACCTTCGGCTCCGTCGGCGTCGCTATGGTCACGCCCTTCACCCCTGACGGCGAGGTGGACGTGGACGCCGCCTGTGCCCTGGCGGTCAGCCTTGTGGACGACGGCGTGGACACGGTCCTGCTGTCGGGCACCACCGGGGAGGCCCCCACTACCCACCTGCCGGAGAAGCAGCTGCTCATCAGGGAGGTCCGGGCGGCACTGGGGGAGCGGGCTATGGTCATCGCCGGGGCAGGCTCCAACGATACCGCCCACGCGGTACGCATTGGCGTGGGCTCCCAGGAGGCGGGGGCGCAGGGGCTCCTGGTCAACGCCCCCTACTACAACCGCCCCAGCCAGGAGGGTGTCTACCGCCACATCATGGCTGTGGTGGAGGCCACCGACCTGCCGATCATGATCTATGACATCCCCGGACGCACCGGAGTGCGGATCAGTGACCAGACCTTGGCCCGCCTGGCCGAGCACCCCCGCGTCAAGGCGGTCAAGGATGCCACCGGTGACGTCGAGCAAGGCTTTGAGCGCATGGAGTCCACAGGACTGGAGTACTACTCCGGCGACGACGGCCTCAACTTTGCGTGGCTGACCCACGGTGCCTCCGGCGTCGTCTCCGTAGTGGCTCACGCTGATGCGCACTCCTGGCGGGAGATGATCGCTGAGGTCGACTCTGGGGACCTAGCAGGTGCCCGGGCCGTCGCCCAGCGCATGAGGCCCCTGGTACGGGCCATGATGGGGGGTGGCCAGGGGGCGGTCATGGCCAAGGAGGCCCTGGTGCTCCAGGGGCGCCTGCCCTACGCGGGCCTGCGCCTGCCCCTGGTACGCGCGCAGGCGGCGGAGGTCGAGGCGCTGCGCACCACCCTGGAGGCCTGTGGGCTGCTGGCGCAGGGAGCCTGACTGCTGCGTGCCCTAGGTCTGCTGGCCCTGATGGCAGCAGACCGCTGGCACGCGGCTCAAGGGCAGTCCGAAAGGGCGCGGCACGACGGGCTCTGCGGTCGGCCTGGGCGGCCTTCGTCCCCTGCCGACAGTGCTGTGAGGGTGGTCTCCTCCTTCTGGGGAGGCCTGGTTCGGTTTTTCCTTCCCGGGGGTGATTCGCGGTCGGTGCGTCTCTTGTGGAATAGGACGTGTCAGGTCGGCAGCCCGCTGGCCGTCTGCGCCCCCTCCGCAGTCTCCTGGGAGCCCCCGGCTCCTAGGTGCTCGGCCGGGGCTCGACCAGGAAAGGACCGTACAAAGATGCTTCTGTCTCTCAGCCGCCTCGCCGGATGGGTCCTTATGGCCCTGGGGTCCATGATGGTCCCCCTGGCCGCCGCGCTCAACCAGCCGGGGCTGCAGGCCCTGGCCATCATCGTCCTGCTCGCTGCCACGGCCGCCTTAAGCGCCTCGCTCAAGGAGGACAGCACCGGCAGGTGGTGGACAGACGGGCGGGACGCGTCCAGGCCCTGACCAGCACGGGCGGCCGTACGCGAGCCGCCCGCCTGGCACCTACGCCTGGGGACAGAGCGCACACAGAACGCACAGAGAGCTGAGCCGGGTGCCTGTCGTGCCAGTGCCTTGCGGCCCCCACCGGTCAGGAGCCGCTCTCCAGCAGCCTGCGCCTGGCCTCCCGGCGCAGCATGTCGCCGGTGAGCAGCCAGCCGTCCCCTAGCACAGCAGCCGTAGTCGTCCCGGGGTCCTCCCACTACCCGGCGAAGACCTGGGGCCGCGCACCAGGGGCTCGCCCGGCTCGCCGTCGGGCACCTCCCGGGCGAGGTCGGGGCCGTCGGGGTCCGCCACACGCACGTCGGTATATGGCTGTAAATCAACGAAATGAAAGGCCCCCGGGCCGGTGGTGCTGTCGCGTTCGAGCGCACAGCGGCCACCGGCCCGGAGTGCTGTCCTCGGGCGTGGCCGGAGAACTCCGGCTCGCGACCGTGTCTTCCCTTCCACGCCCATCTGACCTACTATCTAGTAACTACTAGATAAGCGGCGAGGGCGCCGCACAGGAGGGCACAATGACGCAGTACCCGGACCGGCTCATCTTCGGAGCGGCCTACTACGACGAGTACACCCCCGCTGCCGCGGGCCCGGACCGGCTCGAACGCGACATGCAGATGATGATGGAGGCAGGCTTCACCACGATCCGCATCGCCGAGTTCACCTGGGGCACCTGGAACCCCGCCCCCGACGTCTTCGACTTCACCCACATCGACCGCGCCCTTGACGCCGCGCAGCGCCACGGCCTCGACGTCATCATCGGCACCCCCACCGCCGCCATCCCCACCTGGCTGGCCTCCCGCCACCCCGAGGTCCTCGGTGTCACCGCCGCCGGACCCAACAAGTACGGGCCGCGCCAGAACATGAACATCCTCGCCCCCGCCTACCGCCGCTACGGCGAGGCGGCCATCCGTGCCCTGGTGGAGCACACCGCGCCGCGTGCGAACGTGGTCGGCTTCCAGCTGGACAACGAGACCAAGTACTACGACGCCGCCAACCCCGACATCCAGCGCGCCTTCGTCGACCATCTCAAGGACCGCTTCGGCGACGGGCAGGAGGGCCTCAACGCTCTGAACTCAGCGTTCGGCCTGAACTACTGGTCCAACCGGGTGGGTGCCTGGCAGGACTTCCCCGACGTCACCGGTACCATCAACGCCTCCCTGGCGGCCGCCTTCGACGCCTTCCGTCGCGGCCTGGTCACTGACTTCCTCGCCTGGCAGCGTGCCATCGTCGACGAGTACCGCCGCGAGGACCAGCTCGTCACCCACAACTTCGACTACGAGTGGCGCGGCTACTCCTTCGGCATCCAGCCCGCCGTTGACCACTTCCAGGCCGCCGACGCCGTCACCCTGGCCGGTGTGGATATCTACCACCCCGGCGAGGACCAGCTCACCGGCAGGGAGATCGGCTTCGGCGGCGACATCTCCCGCTCCCTGAAGGACGGCGACCCCTACCTGGTCATCGAGACGCAGGCGCAGGGGCAGATGGGCTGGCTGCCCTACCCCGGCCAGCTGCGCCTGCAGGCATACTCCCACCTGGCCTCCGGCGCCTGCGGCGTCATGTACTGGCACTGGGGCTCCATCCACAACTCCTTCGAGACCTACTGGAAGGGCCTGCTCAGCCAGGACTACACGCCCAACCCCACCTACCGGGAGGCGGTCGCGATCGGCCGCGAGCTGGCCGAGCATGCCGACTCGCTCACCGGCCTGCGCAAGTACAACCGGATCGCCGTCATGGTCTCCAACGAGGCCTACACCGCCCTGGAGTGGTTCAGCCTCGAGGCCGGCTTCCCCCGCCAGTACGCGGGCGGTGGCGCCAACTACAACGACGTCTTCCGCTGGCTCTACGACGCCCTGTTCGACCTGAACCTGGAGGTTGACGTCGTCCCCGCCGATGCCCCCGTTGAGCGCCTTAACCGCTACGCCGCACTGATCGCCCCCGCCCTGTACGTCACTGCCCAGGCCACCACCGACGCCCTACGCGCCTATGTGGCCGGCGGCGGCCACCTGGTCACCACCTTCCGCACCGGCGTCGCCGACGAGAACCTGCAGGTCTTCACCGACCGCCAGCCCCATGGCCTGTCCGGCCTGCTGGGCCTGGGAACCGACCAGTTCACCCGCCCCGACGGCGTCGCCCTGCGCCCGGTGGGCGCGCTCGCCGCGGCCCTGGACGACGGCGCCGCCGGCCCGACAGATCCGGCAGTCCCGACAGAGCTGGCCGCCTCCACCTTCATGGAGCTGCTCACCCCCGTCGACGCCGACACTCTCCAGGGTGACGCCGAGGTGGAGGTGCTCGCCGAGTACGACCACCACACCTGGTCCGGGCCGGCGGTGGCCACCCGCGCCGTCGGCGCCGGCTCGATCACCCACCTGGCCACCATGACCGCCCCGGCGCTGACCCGCGCCGTGCTGCGGCTGGTGGCAGAGCGGGCGGGCGTGACCGACTGGGCGCAGGACCTGGCCGGCACCGTCACCGTGCGCCGCGGCACCAACGGCCGCGGCCGGGGGCTGAGCTACTTCCTGAACTACTCCCGTGACGCCGTCGAGATCGCCCTGCCGGAGGGCGGTGAGGACGTCCTGGGAACCGTCGTCGCCCCGGGCACTCGCCTGGAGTCCGGCGCCACCGTAACCATTCCCGCCTGGGGCGTCCTCCTCGTCGAGGCCTGAGCCGCCCCGGCAACCCGCAATGAAGCACACAAACTGCACCACTGGGAGAGCACCATGACCGACACCAGCCCAGCCAGCCCCCTCGCCGTCGGCGCCGACGGCTTCCAGTTCTACGCCACCACCGAGGCCGATCCCTGGTTCACCCCGGAAACGCCCGTCACCATCGAGCCGATGCAGACCTTCCCCGGCACCTTCCTGCGCCTGGACGCGCCCGCCCAGGAGATCGACGGCTTCGGCGTCTGCTTCAACGAGCTCGGCTGGGTGGCGCTGTCCCGGCTGTCTGAGGCCGAGCGCAACGAGGTGCTGCGGCAGGTCTTCGCACCCGGCGTTGGCACCGACCTCACCGTGTGCCGCATGCCGGTGGGCGCCAACGACTTCGCCACCGACTGGTACTCCTACGACGAGGTTGACGGCGACTTCGCCCTGGAGCACTTCAGCGTCGAGCACGACGACGCCACCCTGGTGCCCTACATCCAGGCCGCCAAGGCCCACCGGCCCGACCTGACCCTGTGGGCCTCCCCCTGGGGGCCGCCGTCCTGGTTCAAGCGCAACAAGCACTACGCCTGCGCCGCCCCCAACCCGATGAGCGAGCAGACCGCCTTCGACAACGGCCTGCCCCCGGACAACCAGATCGAGGAGGGCACCGACGGGCTGATTCTTACCGAGGAGGTGCTGGACGCCTACGCCCGCTACTTCGGCAAGTTCATCGACGCCTACGCCGAGCGCGGCATCGACATCTCCATGGTCATGCCCCAGAACGAGTTCAACTCCGCCCAGATCTACCCCGCCTGCACCTGGACGCCGGAGGGACTGATCGCCTTCCTGAAGCACCTGGTCCCCGAGATGGAGCGGCGCGGCGTGAAGGTCTTCTTCGGCACCATGGAGCGCCCGGACGACACCATGGTGGAGAAGGTCCTGGCTGATCCGGAGGTGGGCCCGCACATCGCCGGTGCCGGCTTCCAGTGGGACGGAAAGCGGGCGGTGCCCTTTGTCCACCACAACCACCCGGAGCTGAAGATATACCAGTCCGAGCAGGAGTGCGGCGACGGCAGGAACGACTGGCGCTACGCCCGCTACGCCTGGACGATGATGCGCCACTACTTCAACAACGGGGCCTGCGTCTACGACTACTGGAACCTGGCGCTGGACGAGGGCGGCGTCTCCCGCTGGGGGTGGAGCCAGAACTCCCTGGTGACCGTGGACCCTGAAACCGGCAAGAGCCGCTTCACCTACGAGTACTACGTGCTGCGGCACCTGTCCGGCTTCGTGCAGCCGGGCGCCCGCTTCGTGCCGACGCTGTCCTACACCGGGTATGAGAACCTGCTGGCCTTCCACAACCCCGACGGCTCGGTGGTGGTGGCCGCCCAGAATGACATGACCACGCCGCAGGACTTCGTGGTGGGCGTGGGGAACAAGAACGTGTCCTTCACCGCCCCGGCCGACTCCCTGGTAACCGTGGTGGTGCCCGCCGAGCACGTGGAGGTGGCCCCCAAGCCGCTGGCCTGAGCGGTGCGCGGGAGCGGCCCCCGCAGGACGGGCGGGAGCGGCAGAGGCCTTGGTCTACCATCCGTAGCCTTCGCGCCTCGGAGTGCTCCTGCCAAGCCCCGGCCACGCCTGCAGCCCGCTGTTCCCGCCCGCGCTCGCAGCTTGCTGTTCCCGGCTGCGCTCGCTTGTAGGCCCATTCCACGACCTTGGTGACGTTTTACGACCCCGGGGTCGTGCAATGTATGGGGTGCGGCTAGCGGTAGTCGTCCCAGACCGGGGAGGGGAACAACACAGCCTCCCAGCGCGCCCACTCCTTGGTCAGGGAGATGGGCGGGCGGCGGAAGAAGCGGATCTGCGCCCCGTCCATCGCCTCGATCGCCATCTCCACCAGCGGCCGCATCGTCTCCCAGCCGCCCGCCGCGACGATGTCGGGTGGCAGGCGCCAGGTAAAGGTGGAGTAGTGGTCCCACACCTGGTCGGGGCGGTTGATGAAGTGGTCGTAGGCGGGGTGGCGCGGGTCGGTCGCCTCCACGCCCAGCGTCATATAGAGTTCCATCAGCTCCGGGCGGGCCTCGTTGAAGGCCACCAGGTAGCGGAAGTAGGCCGGCAGGCTGATGCCATCGGGATGGGTGGCCGCCGGGTCGCCGGAGTCGATGAAGTCCTGCGGGGTGCCCTGGCGGTCGTAGCGGTTATCCAGCAGCAGCTCCAGCAGGCCGTTCTTGGTACCGATGTAGTGCAGCAGTCCCGCCTGGGTGATGCCGACGGCGTCGGCCACCTCCTGCAGCGACAGTCCGTTAAACCCGTGCTTGGCCACCAGTTCGGTGGTGACCTCCACGATCTGCTCGCGCCGCTGGGCGGCGGTCATGCGGTGACGCTTGGTGGAGGACGCTAGCGGCATGTGCCGATCCTATGGCCAGGGCTTGTCAACTGTCTGAATCCGGGACAAACGCACCCGCAGCGGTGGCCGCCCTACTGCGGGTCGTTGAGATCGTACGGTTCTACAGGTGGTTGAGAAGCGTCCGGCCGACGTTTGGCCCGGGTGGCGACAATAAGGCGCGCCCGGCCGGGCGCGTGCGAGGTTGCGCTCAGCGCACCGAGCGGATCGCCAGGATGGAGATACAGCCAATCAGGGCGCAGGCGATGGATACCGGGAACACCAGCGTGTAGGCACCGGTGATGGTGACGATCGTGGAGGTGATCACCGGCCCGGACATCTGGCCGAGGGTGGTGGACATGTTGAGGATGCCCAGGTCCTTGCCGGCGGTGTCGGGGTTGGGCAGCACGTCCACATTGAGGGCCTGGTCCACCGAGTTGTACACGGAGTAGCCGAAGCCGGCGATGAAGGCGAACAGGTAAATTCCGGTTGTCGTCGGCATGATCCAGGGCATGAGCACACCCAGGGCGAAGCACATGGAGGCCATGACCACCGGCAGTTTGCGGCGCCGCAGCAGGTCGGACAGTGGGCCGCCAATGAAGCCGCCGATCAATCCGACCACCAGCGTAATCGTGGACATCAGCGTCACGGTGGCCGCGGACTCCCTGGTAGACAGGCCCAGGTAGTCCTGGATGATGTAGAGCTGGTAGGCGTTGATCATCTGGTACGAGACCAGCATGGTGAAGCGGCCGAAGAAGGCCTTCCAGAAGTCGGCCGCGCCATGGATCGGCAGGATGAAGGAGCGCAGGAGGTCAACCAGGCCCCCCGCGTCGGTGGCCTCATTCACGGGGGAGCGCTCGCGCGGCCATACCGCAACGGCGAAGATGCCGGCGATGCCCATGAGGATGCCGCCGAGGGTGAATCCGGAGACGGAGGCGCCAGATTCGGAGATGAAGCGGGCGCCGACGATCGCGCCGATCGGGTAGCCGATGGAGACGCCGACGCCCCAGAAGGTGGACATGGTGCCGCGAATTGTCTCCGGCACGCGGTCGGACAGCACGGCGATCGCCGGGGCCAGCATCATGTTGAGGCCCACCATGCACACGCAGTAGATGAAGGTGATGGCGCTGGCGTTGGTCAGGATGCCGATGGCGAACAGGCACAGGCCGCCGAGAACGCCGCCGCTGACCACCCAGGGGCTGCGCTTGCCGAAGCGGGAGCGGGTGCGGTCGGAGAGATTCCCGAAGATGAAGTTGGACAACAGCGACACCAAGGCGGTGACCGCGGATATGGATCCGAGCAGGGCGGTCGGGTTGTCGACGCCGATGTCCTTCAGGCGCTGAGGAAGGAGGACTGCGGCGATGGTGTTCAGGCCGATCGCCCACAGTATGGAGATGCCGAAGAAGCCGATGCCGAAGCGCACCATGGTGGCGCGCTGTAGCGGCAGGCCGGTGTCGGGCGCGAGATTGGAGAGGGCCGAGGTGTCTTCCTCGGCGGGGGACGCGGGCTGCTGTGCCATGTGCGTGGACCCTTTCATTGAACAGCGGTGTTCAACAACGGTCGTTACTTACTACTTAGTAAGTATAACAGGAATACTAATCCCTCGGTGGACGGTCTGTCAACAGGCGACATGTGGGCGGACCCGGCCCCGCCCTCGCGATCTCACAGTGGACGCCCGCCGCCCGCGTCATCCGCATAACGTAAAGGGTCGGCGTCTGTGGGCGGCCAGCACCTGGTCCACGTCGAACTGGGGGGCAGCACCTGGGTTGCCGCCTTGTGCACGGCACTGAGCACGTTGAAGGTCAGCCTGAAGGCTTGGAAGAACGGCAGGAGCGCCAGGAAGGTCTCCGCGCCCTCGTGCGGCATCGGCACCCGGTTCACGTTGGCCCGCAGGTTGGCGTGGGTCAGCAGCGCCGCCTTGGGTGTGCCCGTGGTACCGCCGGTGTAGAGCAGGACCGCGACGTCGTGGACCGCAGGGTAGGGGTGAGCGGTGGGTAGGCGCTGGGCTTGGGCTCGGGCGACCTCACGGTCCCAGCCCTTTCTCTCAGGCCACCAGCACCTGCGCGCCGTCGCCGACCAGCTGGCGCGGACCCCGGCAGCCGGGGCCAGGGGTTGTGCTCGGAGACGATCGCCCCCAGCCGCAGGGCCGCTTAGATGGCGACGACGTGCTGGGGACAGTTTGGCAGCAGCAGGGGCGCCCGGTCGCCGTGGCGCACACCGGCGCGGTGCAGCAGCCAGGCGGCACGCTCGGAGGCTTCCAGCAGCTCGGTGTGGGTGAGGGTGGCACTCTTGAAGTCCAGGGCGATCCGCTGGGGTAGAAGTCCGTGGCCGTCTCCAGCAGGCTGCTCACGCCGGAGTGCTGTCTTTGCCGGGCCTCTGGTCGTCCCTGTGTCCGGGCTCGGTACCGCCCTGGTAGGCCGGACCGTCCCCGGTCTGGCCGGTACCCCCAGCCAGGTGCCCCTTGACAGAGGTGACGGCCGCGGTGGCCGCCACCGAGGCGGCCTCGCGCGCAGCCAGCAGCTCCTCGCGCACCGCCCGGCGCAGGATCTTGCCGATCTGGGAGCGGGGCATCTCGGAGAGGATGGCGACCTGGCGCGGCAGGGCGTAGTGCGACAGCGTCCGGGCGGCCCAGTCGCGGACCTGCTCCAGGGTCACGTTCTGCCCCTCCTTAGGGAGGATGGCCGCGACCACGGACTCCCCACCCGCCTCGCCGGGCAGGCCGACGACGGCGACGTCCTCAACCTGCGGCATGGAGCGCACCGCCTCCTCTACCTCGGAGGGGTAGACGTTAAAGCCCCCTGAGATAATGAGCTCCTTGCGGCGGTCGGCGATGACGTAGAAGCCCTCCTCCTCACGCACCAGGTCACCGGTACGCAGCCACCCGTCCTTGGTCAGCACCTCTGCCGTCTCCTGCGGGTCCTGCCAGTAGCCCGGGAACACCTGCGGGCCACGGACCACCAGCTCGCCAATCTCACCGGGGCCACCTCACGGTCGGGGTTGTCCGGGTCCACCAGCCTCGCCTCGGTGGAGGGATAGGGTATGCCCAGCGTCCCGGGTCTGCGCTCGGGCGAGATCGGATTGCCCAGGACGATGGGGAGGACTCGGTCATTCCGTAGCCCTCGATGATGACACCCCCGGTGGCCTCCTCCCAGGCTTGGGCCACGGCCACGGGGTTGGGAGCGGCCCCGCAGACGGCGATCTTGCAGGAGGACAGGTCCGCACCCGTGGCTGCCGCCCGGGCCGCCAGCCGATCGAACATGACGGGGACTCCGGGGAAGAAGGTGGCAGGTCTGCGCCTCCAGGCCGCCAGGACCATGTCGGTGCCGAACTTGGGCAGCACCACCTGAGTGGCGGCCAGGCCCACGGCGCACAGCAGCGACAGGGACAGCCCGAAGGCATGGAAGAACGGCAAGACTGCGTAGAAGGTCTCCTGCCCCACTACGGTAGTCTGTGAGGCCCACGCCAGGCTCATCTCCGCGTTGGATCGCAGATTGGCGTGGGTCAGGCAGACGGCCTTCGGCGTGCCGGTGGTGCCGCCGGTGTACAGCAGGGCCGCCGGGTCCCCCGCGCCGGGCAGCGGGTGGCTGCTGGCCAGCGCCGGGGCTGAGGCGACCGCGTCGTCCCAGGAGCGGACTCCGGCAGGGACCCGGCCCCGCAGCTCGCGACGGCGCTCCCGGGCGGCGGCGACTGGCAGACGCAGCGCCAGGCGGCTGCGCAGGGGCAAGCCCCGTGACAGGTTCACGGAGTACACCTCCATGTCCGCAAGGCCGGCCTCGCGCAGGGAGCCGGTGACCTGGACCAGGCGCTCGAGGGTCTTCTCCCAGGCGATGAGCACGCGCCCCCGGTGGATACGTACCTGATCGCGCAGCTGGGAGGCCGGGGCCAGGGGGTTGTGCTCGGCGACCACGGCGCCGATGCGCCACGCCGCGTAGGCCAGGACCACGTGCTGAGGGCAGTTGGGCAGCACCACCCCCACAACGTCGCCAGCCTGCACTCCCAGCCCTCGCAGGGCCTGGGCGGCCTGGGACACCTGATGGGTCAGCTGGCTATAGGTGGTGGTGGCACCCATGAAGTCCAGGGCCACCTGGTCGGGGAACTGCCTCGCGGCGTCGCGCAGCATACAGGACAGGGGCTCGGTGACCGGGGGGATGGTGGCAGGGACCCCGGGGCGTAGTGAGGGGAGCGGGGGCAGGTGTGCCGTCGCCGCGGGACTCAGGGGGCACGGGCGTGCTCTGGGTGCTCACGGTCTCTCCTTCGCTCAAGAACACGGGGTGGTGTCGGTACCTGCCCGCCGAGGCGGGCAGGTACCGAGGCAGGTACTGTGCCTGGCGCAACGCTAACCTACGGATGCGTAGCCTCGCGTCCCGTGGGGGAGGAGGCGAATAGTGTGTCGTCACGCTCACGGACAGTGTCAGATGATGCCACGGTGGTCGGCGCGGCCGGTGGTGGTCGGTGTGGTCAGTAGCTGGTGTCAGCGGTGTCGTCCGTCCAGGCCCTGGGGCGGGGTGGAGCGGCACAGGACCCGCAGACGCCGTGTAGGCCGGGTCATGGCCACGTACAGGTCCCCCGGGCTGGCCGCAGCCAGGCGGTCGGGGTCCAGCAGGACGACGACGTCGAACTCCAGGCCCTTGGCCGCTGCCGCCGCCATGACCGCCACACGGGCACGCAGCACGTCACCGCCGGGTGCCTCCATGGCCTGAGCCAGCGCCGGGTCCTGGGCCAGCGCCTGGACCACCTGGTCGGTCTCCTGGTCAGCCTCCGCAGTGATGACGGCGAGGCGTCCACCACCGGGACCGGCCCAGGAGTCCAGGAGGTCACGCTCTTCGCTGACCGCGCTACGCAGCACCTGTGCCCAGGCCTGGTCGTCCTGAGCCGACCGGGTGCCGGAGAGGTCGTCCACGTGCAGGCAGTCAGGCAGGTCGCGCACGGAGCGCACCGGGTAGGGGGTGGGGTGCCCGAGCGCGCCGACCACGGCCTCGGCCGCCGCCATGATGGTGGCAGGGGTGCGGTAGCACACGCTGAGCACCTCCTGGCGCAGGGGCGCTGACCCCGACGTCCTCTTACCACTGTGGCCACGAGATCCTCGCGGGGGGCTCCCACCCGCCGAGGTCCCCAGCCCGGCCAGCGCCTCCTGCCAGCTGGCGGGCGCGTGGGGGCCGGAGTACTGGGCCAGGTCACCGACCACCGTGAAGGAGCGGACTGGGCAGCGGCGCGCCAGGGCCCGCCAGGCCATAGCGCCCAGCTCCTGGGCCTCGTCGACGACCACGTGCCCGTAGGTCCAGCTCCTGTCCGCGCGGGCGCGCTCCGCCAAGGTCAGGGACGGGCCTGTACCTTGGACCCGTTGGGCCAGCATCTGCGCGCTGACCATGCCGTTGCCCAGCTCCTGGGACTCAATGGCCTGGGCTGCGTAGGCCACCAGCTGCTCGTGGCGCTGAGCCTCCAGACGGGCTTGGTGGGCCTGGGCGTCCTCGCTGGGACCTAGTAGCTCGGCCAGCTCGTCCAGGAGAGGCACGTCGGCGGCCGTCAGGGCGGAGCCAGCAGGTCGTCGCAGGAGGCCGCGCTCGGTCGCGGTAAGCTCGGGGGCCAGCGTCTCCAGGAGCTGGGGACGCGTCCACAGCCGCTCCAGGAGCCCCGTGGGCGTGGTCGGCATCCAGCACAGATTGATCTCCCGGCGGGCGTCGCGTGCCGTGCGGATGTCCTCGCGGATCCAGGCGCGCGTGTCAGGGTCCGAGACGTCTTGTCCCGTGGCGGCCGCGTACTGGTCGGTCAGCCTCTCCAGGAGCCACAGGACGAAGGGCTCCCTGGCCTGGTTGTGGGGCTTACCTGAGCGCCGGGCCCGCGTGGCCGCCTCACGCACCTGTGAGGGCTCCAGGACCAGGCTGGTGCCCTCGACCCTGATAGTGCGCGGCCCGTCAGGAACCCGCTGCAGACTGCGCACCGCGCGACGCAGGATCTCCACCCACGCGGAGCGCCCCTTGATCTCTGCCGCCTGTGCAGGCTCGGTGCCGCGCGCCCGCACCCCGGGCAGGAGGTCGGACATGGTGGTGGAGACCACCCCGGTCTCTCCCAGCGAGGGCAGGACCTGCTCGACGTATCGCAGGAACGTCGGCGAGGGGCCGACCAGCAGCACCCCGGAGCGCTCCAGGCGCTCGCGCTCGGAGTAGAACAGGTAGGCCACCCGGTGCAGCGCCACTGCGGTCTTGCCCGTGCCGGGACCGCCCTGGACGACGAGGACGCCCCTGCCGCCGGAGGTGACGACCCGGTCCTGCTCCGCCTGGATCGTGGCCACGATGTCGCCCATGCGGCCGTCACGTGCCGCGGACATGGCCGCGATGAGCGCCCCCTCCCCTTGGAGGTCCTCCTCCTGCAGGTCGTGGGTGCGCCTCCCGCTGCCCCCGTCATCCTGGTGCCCGTCCTTCCCGCCCAGGGCGGTGACGTCGATCAACTCGTCCTCCACCCCCACCACCGTGCGGTCGCGGGTGTCAATGTGGCGGCGGCGCACCAGGCCCATCGGGTCGCGTGCAGTGGCCTGGTAGAAGGCGCGGGCCAGAGGAGCGCGCCAGTCCAGGACTACCTCGCGATGCGCAGAGTCCTGCAGCCCGGTGCGGCCTATGTAGTGGCGTGCGCCGCCGCGTGTGACGGGGGAGGAGCCTCCTGCTGCCTGGGCGGCCTGGGCCGTCATGTCCATCCGTCCGAAGACCAGCCTGGACTCCACTCCTTCCAGGGAGGAGACCAGGCCGGAGTAGTGGACGGCGTAGGCGTCGCGCTCACCGCGCGACTGGTGGGTGCCGGAGACCTCCTGTGCCTCGGTCTCGGCCAGGGACCGGCGGGCCCGGTCCAGCTGGCGGTCCAGTTCGGCGTAGGCGAGGTCGACCACCTGCTGCTCGGTGTCGAGCTCGCGGCGACGGGCGGCCTCAGCAGACTCAGCAGATGCTGGCTGTCGGGGTCCCGGCTGGTCGCCTGAGGAGGGTGGTGTGTGACTCACGTGGCCTCACTGAGGGTCAGGGCGGACGGAGCGCGGTCAGGCTGGTGGCAGCAGAGTGTGCCGCCGTCCGCACGGTATACACGGTGCACGGTGCCGTAGCCTCCCACGGCACAGGGACGCCCTATTATTCTCCTGCTGCTGTGGCGGCGGGAAAGCCGACGGCGAACAGCGGCCGTCGCTGCCTGGTGTGCCGGGAACACATGGGCGCCTCGGCTTGTTCGGCCTACAGACGGCGCTGCTCGTCTAGGCTTCGAGCAGTACGGGTCGCCCCGCAGCGGTCCGACCAGGCAGCACCACACGAGGAGACACGAGGAAGGAGGCAGATCTGTGAGACCACTGTTCAGCGTGCAGCACCCAGCGGACCAGCCGGTCTCCCCGCGCGTCCTCATCCACTACTTCGAGGGGGCCATGGACGCCGGCAACGCTGGGTCGCTCGCTGTCGAGCAGCTCCTCATGACGCTTCCCAACGAGCGGCTGGCGACCTTCGACGTCGACTCCCTTGTGGACTATCGTGCCCGACGACCGGTCATGACCTTCACCCACAACACCTACAGCTCGGTGTCCATGCCTGAGTTGGTCCTGGACCTTCTTCACGACGACAACGGGGAGGACCTCCTGCTCCTGCACGGCACCGAGCCCGACTACCGGTGGGACGAGTTCGTCGGCGCTGTCGCGCACCTGGCGGTGTCCATGGGTGTGAGCCAGGCGGTGGGTATCGGTGGTATTCCCATGGCCGTGCCCCACACACGCCCGACCTACGTCCACTTCCACGGCAGCCAGCCGGACCTCCTGCCCACCCAGGCCGAGATCTTCGGCCACGTGGAGCTTCCTGGCTCACTGGCGGCCTACCTGGAGATGCGCCTGGGTGAGCTGGGGCTGGACTCCCGGGGAGTCTCGGCTGCTATCCCCCACTACGTGGCCCGGGACGAGTTCCCGCAAGGAGCCTCGGCGCTGCTGACAGCCGTCGTGCAGTCCACGGGGCTGGCTCTGCCTGTGGGAGACCTGGAGGCGGCCGCCAGCGCTAATCGTGCCGAGATCGACGCCGAGGCCGCCCAGCAGCCGGAGGTCTCCGCCGTCGTGTCGGCCCTGGAGGCCCAGTACGACGCACTGGCTCCGCGGATCTCGGCAGCTGACGCCTCCGGCGCGGCCCCGGTGCTCGACCTGCCCAGCGCGGATGAGATCGGTGCCCGGCTAGAGGCCTTCCTGGAGGCCAACGAGTCCGGCGACCTGGGGCAGCAGGGCTGGAGCCCCAGCCCAGAGGGCTGAGCTCCTGCTGCCCGACCGGGCTCGCTCGGGGTCCCTCAGCGTCCCTCAGCGACGGGGCAACGCAGTCTCAGCCACGGGTCAGCGGGAGGTCTGCGGGGTCCCAGGCGCGTACGGGGAGGGGCAGGCGTCGCACCGCACGGTCGATCTCCTCGCGTTCGCGGGTGCTGTAGGGGTCGCGTCGCGCGACGGTCACGACGTTTCCCTGTCGTCTGCCCCTAGCGGCAGCAGCGTCAGCCACCACGAGGACACCTCCGAAGATCGCGGTGAGGACGGACAGCTCCTGGTGCAGCGGCGCGCGCGGGGTCGACAGGGAGTTGGTCAGCAGCAGTCCCCCCGGTGCCAGGGCGGAGGAGCAGGAGGTGAGGAACTTCTCGGTGCGGCAGAAGTCCGGGACCTGTCCGGCCGCGAACACGTCACGTACCACGACGTCCCAGCTCCCGGCGTCCAGGGTATCCACGACCTCGGCCGCGTCGCCGACCCTGATTCGTAGCCGAGGTGAGCGTGGCAGGTCGAACCACTGCCGTACCAGACGGGCCAGTACCTCGTCGATCTCCACCGCCAGCTGCCGGGACCCTGGCCGAGCCGCGTCCCAGGCCCGAGCGAGCGCGCATCCCGCTCCGCCCAGGTGCGCGGCCCGGACTGCTGCCTCCGGGCCGCGCAGCACCGTCAGCACCGCGTCCATCTGCTGGTGGTACTCAAAGTCCAGGTGGGCGGGGTCACGCAGGTCGAGGTAGGAGGACTCCGCGCCGTCCAGGAGAAGCAGCACCCCGGTGTCCCTGACGACCAGCTCGGCGGTGGAGCAGGAGGTGGTGACAGGCCCCGAGGGCAGCGTCTGCACAGCGTCGGGCCTGCGGGACTGGCGGGACACGACCCCCTTGAATCCGCGCTTACGTGTCACAGGGACAGGTTAGCCTGGACGAGGATGCCGCGTGCGGGGTGCCTGCCGGGGTGCGCTGCGGAGTGGACGCGGTCGTAGCGTTGTCACCGGCTCTGAGGAGGGGCGCTGTCGGCGGTACCGCTGCGGCTGAGGAAGAGATTGCGGATAGGGAGGTGAGGGTCATGAGCAGGGCTCCGCGGGCGGAGTCAGCCCGTCGCTCCTGGGGGGAGGACGACTCCGGGACCCCAATCCTGCACGTGGACATGGACGCCTTCTTCGCCTCCGTGGAGGTCATGGAGCATCCTGAGCTGGAGGGGCGGCCGGTCGTCGTCGGGGGCTCCCACGGACGTGGCGTGGTCTCTGCCGCGTCTTATGAGGCTCGTGCCTACGGCGTGTCCTCGGCCATGCCCATGGCGGAGGCGCTGCGGCGCTGCCCCCAGGCCGTGGTGCTGCCCGTGCGCCACGAGCTCTACAGCCAGGTGTCGGCCAGGGTTATGGCGGTGCTGGTCGAAGTGACCCCTGTCCTGGAGAGGGTCAGTGTGGACGAGGCCTTTCTGGACGTCTCGGGCGCCAGGCGCCGCATGGGCGGCCCCGTCCAGGTCGCTACCTGGATCCGTGAGCAGGTGCGCGGCCGCGTAGGGGTTCCCGCCTCGGTCGGGGTGGCCTCCACCAAGTTCGTCGCCAAGCTCGCCTCGGCCCACGCCAAGCCTGACGGCCTGCTCCTGATCCCGGCTGAAGCCACCAGGGACTTCCTGGACCTGCTCCCCGTGGAGGCACTGTGGGGGGTGGGTGCCAGGAGCGCGCAGGTGCTCCAGCGCTGGGGTATCAAGGACGTGCGGACCCTGGCCGCCACGGACGTGCGCCGTCTGGAGAAGATCCTCGGTACCGCTGCCGGGCGCCATCTTCACGACCTCTCCCACGGCATCGACCCCAGGCCTGTCAACCCGGTCCGTGAGGAGAAGTCCGTCGGTACCGAGACCACCTTCTACTCCACTATTACCGACCGTGAGCACGCTCGCCGGGTCCTGCTGGACCAGACCCACCAGTGCGCCGCCAGGCTGCGCGCTGGGTCTCTGCGCTGCCGCGTCGTGGTGCTCAAGGCCCGGGGGGCGGACTTCACCACGGTGACCCGCTCGCGGACCCTGGCCGTGCCAACGGACCTGGCCCGTGACGTCTGGCAGGCACTGGGCGGTCTCTTCGACGCGCTGCCCACGCCCCCGGAGGCTTCCGCCTGCTGGGCGTTCGGGTCGAGGGACTGTTCCGCGTCCAGGAGGGTGTCCAGCTCCTCCTGGACGAGGACCCCCGATACGGCGCGCCGGAGAGGGCTGCGGACGCCGTGCGCAGACGCTGGGGCGGGCAGGCCCTGAGGCCAGCCAGCCTGCTGCCCCCGCCGACCTCACCACGTCCCGAGGGATGACCAATCTGGCTCCCAGGTTTTCCCGGGGCACAACAAGGCCTATCCTGGCTGTGGCGGAACAGCGGCCCCAGCCGACCGCGTAGACCGTCCCGCTACGACGCACACGACTCCACCCCCTGGCTCAGAAACGAGGAGCACGATGGCACTGTCAGAGCGAGAGCAGCAGGTCCTGCGTGATCTGGAGTCGCAGCTCCACCAGGAGGACCCGGGACTTGCCGACACGATGGACAGCAGGACGACTGGGCCCCTGCGTCTGTCCCCCAGGCACATCGGGGCCGGAGTCGCCCTGGTGCTAGTGGGGATGAGCCTGGTCGTCGGCGGTGTGGTTGTGCGTAACAGCGTGATCTCTATCCTGCTGGGTGTCGTCGGCTTCGGGATGGCCGTCTGGGGTGTCACCCTCGCCCTGACGCGTGTGGAGGCCGGTGGCGGTCCTGGGTCGTCCCGACGTCCCTCACGGCGTTCCTCCTTCATGGACCGTCAGTCGCAGCGGTGGGACCGTCGGCGCGGTTCTCAGGGCTGAGCGAGCCGTGCCTGACGGGGGTGACGTGTGCGTGCCCACGAGCAGGTGTCCCTGGGTGCCGTGCGCACGCTGCGTCGGCATCGAGTGATGTGTACGCCCTGACCGGGTGCGCCGGTCGTTCCTGTGTGGTGCCGGGTATCGCGTCTCCTCCCTCCACTGTCCTCCACCCGGTCGGCCTCGCCAACGTGCCCGGTAGACGTGGAGGCTGCGGGCTCCCTCCCGCAGCCTCCACATGAGTCCCGCGTGAGAACCTCGCCTGTCCCCGGACCCCTTCCCGGCTCCCTCGATCCCTAAACACCCAGCCTGTCCCTCTTACCTGTCCCTCTCTGATGCCTTTTCCTGACCCTTCCTGACCCGCCCGGGCTGGGGCGTAGTCGTCCCGGCTCTCCTGCGCCCGGTGCCCGGAGAGGTCGGCCGTGACTGGCGTGTCGCGTCCCCCTCCACTTCCCTCCACCACGGCAGATCCGCTTGATCTGGCGGAAGACGACGTCGTGACGTGACAGCCTTCCCGCACGGCGTGGGAAGGAGGGGAGGAAAGTGGAGTAAGGTGGGGGCCAGGGGAAAGCCGAGGGGAAGGAGGTGTCCCGTTGTTCCTGGGCACCCACGCCCCAAAGCTGGATGAGAAGGGCCGTCTCATCCTGCCTGCCAAGTTTCGTGAGGAGCTGGCTGGCGGCGTGGTGATCACCCGAGGTCAGGAGCACTGTCTGTACGCGTTCACCTCTGCGGAGTTCGAGCGCATGTACGCACAGCTCCGTGAGGCACCTCTGGCCCAGAAGCAGGCACGCGACTACATCCGAGTCATGCTCTCAGGAGCGGACTCCCAGGTTCCGGACAAGCAGGGGCGGATCACCCTCCCCGCTCAGCTTCGCAGCTATGCCGGGCTGAGACGGGACCTGGCCGTTATCGGGCAGGGGCCCGGGTGGAGATATGGGACGCCACTGCCTGGAGCGACTACCTGGCCGCTCAGGAGCAGGTCTTTGCCGACACAGCCGAGGAGATCATCCCCGGGTTCTTCTGAGACGCCCCGACGGTGACCCGCCTGACGAGGTCTCCGCCCGATGCCGAGTCCGGCACCTCTTCCCCGGTGCCGGAACCACGGGAGGAGTCCTGGCCAGGTGGCTCACCGGGGCGGGGGCCTTGGCCCCGGCAGGACAGACCGACGTAGCAGGAAGACAGCCGGAAGGAGGACATGCCGTGACCGCTGCTGGCACTACACGCCTACCACCACAGCCGCTGCAGGCGGAGGATGTCGCCCGTCGGCACGCTCCCGTCCTCCTGGGGCGCTGCCTGGACCTCCTGGAACCTGCCCTGGCTACCGCGGACGCCAACGGGGAGGCGGGGCGGGGCGCACCGCTTATGGTCGACTGCACCCTGGGCATGGGTGGGCACACCCAGGCAGCCCTGGACCGCTTCCAGGGCCTGCGTGTCATCGGTATCGACCGCGACCCGCAGGCCCTCCGCCTGGCCCAGGCGCGGCTGGCCCGCTACGGGGGACGTTTCCTCGCTGTCCACGGTACCTACGACCAGGTGGCTGAGATCGTGCGGGAGCATGCCCCCCTCCTCGCAGGTGCAGCCGACGGCACTGTTGACGCCGTCCTCATGGATCTGGGCGTGTCCTCCCTCCAGCTGGACGAGGCCGCCCGCGGTTTCGCCTACTCCAGGCCCGTGCCCCTGGACATGCGTATGGACCAGACCACTGGTCCCACGGCCCGTGACCTCCTGGCAACTGAGGACGCGGCCAGCCTTACCTGGATCCTGCGGGTGTACGGGGAGGAGCGTTTCGCCTCCCAGATCGCCCGGGCGGTGGTGCGTCGCCGTGAGGCGGGGAACCCGGTGACCACCAGCCAGGACCTGGCTGACCTGGTCCGCCAGGTGGTCCCGGCGGCGTCGCGCCGTAGCGGAGGCCACCCCGCCAAGCGCACCTTCCAGGCGCTGCGCGTCGCCGTCAACTCCGAGCTGGAGATCCTGGAGACCGCGGTACCGCGGGTACTGAACTGCCTGCGGGTCGGTGGGCGCGTGGTGGTGGAGTCCTACCAGTCCCTGGAGGACAGGATCGTCAAGCGGGCACTGGTGTCAGGCGCGACCACCAGAGCGCCCCACGGTCTTCCCGCCGTCCCGGACTCCGACCGCCCCTACCTCGAGCTGCTCACCCACGGTGCCGTCAGGGCTGGTCCCGACGAGGTCGCGCTCAACCCGCGGGCGGCATCCGTGAGACTGCGGGCAGCGGCCCGCACCAGGAGCGTGCAGGAGGCGCCCGCACCCGAGCCCCGCGGCGGCCCGTATGCGCGCCGTACAGACACCAGTAACCGACGAGGAAAGGCCGGCAAGAGATGAGCGCAGCCGCGACAGCGCGAGCAACCCGTCCCGCTGCGACACGTCGTTCCGCAGTGTCCTGGGGCGGCTCCCTGGTAGCAGGTGAGGGCGACGCCCGTGGGCTCCAGCACGACGAGGCAGGTACCAGTCGTCCTCGGCTGCGTGTGGTCACAGGAACCGCCCCCGCACGCACCACCCTGCCCTTCCTGGCGATCATCATCCTCGTCCTGGCGGGAGCGCTGGTCGCCTCCATGCTGCTCAACGCCCGCATGGCTGACACCGCCTACCGGATGAAGGAGGCGCAGGTCGAGCTCAACGTCCTCAACGACCACGTGGAGACGCTGCGCACCGACGTCCAGGAGGCCTCCGCCCCGGACTCCTTGGCGACCCGTGCCTCCGAGCGGGGTATGGTCCCGGCGGGGGCGCCCGGAGTGGTGGACCTGGAGCGCTCCACGCTGACGGAGGGCTCCCCTGCCACCGATGACGCGAACCAGGCGGGGTAGCCTGCGGTGAACCCTTCTCGTCGCCAGGCGCTGCGGCTGGCAGGAATCGGCCTGTTCGGTCTTCTTGCGAGTCGTACTGTCTACATCCAGGCCGTCGCCGGACCACAGCTGGCAGCTCGGGCCAAGGCGGAGCGGACCGTGAGCTGGGTCAACCGTGCGCGTCGCGGGGACATCACGGGACGGGACGGGACGGTGCTGGCCTCCAGCGCCGTCACCTACGACGTCGGAGTCAACCAGCAGGCTGTGTCCCAGTACGAGCAGGTTGAGGAGCAGGCCGACGAGGCTACCGGCGGCACGCGAGAGGTCGTAGTGGGCTACGGGGCCGCGGCCGCCGCGGCCCAGCTGGCTGCGGTCCTGGACCAGGACCCCTTGGAGCTGGGGGCCGCGCTGGTTGGTGACTCGTCCTACTCAATCATTGCCCAGGAGGTCGATCCTGACACCTGGCGCCGGATCAAGGCTCTGGGGATACCCGGTGTCGAGCCCGATCAGCGGACCCGGCGCACCTACCCGGCGGGCAACGTCGCCGGCAACGTCCTGGGCTACACCTACGAGGGCGACAGCCGCCAGCTGATCGGCTCCGCCGGCCTCGAGCTGACCCAGGACGACCTCCTGACCGGTACCGACGGGCGTGGCAGCGAGGAGATCGGCCGTACCGGGGCCATCATCCCCACCGGGGACCAGCAGGACGACGAGGCGGTACCCGGCACCACCGTGCGCACCACCCTGGATCCGGACCTGCAGTCGATAGCCCAGGCCGCGATCGACAAGGTGGTTGCCCAGGAGTCGGCGCTGTGGGGCGTCGTCGTGGCCGTGGAGCCGGCCACTGGCAAGGTGCTTGTCCTAGCCGACTCCGGCTCTGTGGACCCCTCCGACCCGGCGGCGACCGCCGAGGAGGACCGTGGCGCGCGCAGCGTGGAGGCCGTCTTCGAGCCCGGAAGTGTCGGCAAGGTGGTGACCTTCGCGACCGCCCTGGAGGAGGAGGCCGTCACTGCCGAGGAGACGTGGAACGTGCCCTACACCTGGACTGCCTCCAACGGCCAGTCCTTCCGGGACTCCCACCCTCACGACCACCAGGTCCTCACAACAGCCCAGGTGCTGGCGGAGTCCTCCAACGTCGGTACGGTCCAGGTCGGCGAACGGGTCTCGGACGAGGCTCGATACTCCTGCATGGAGAGGTTCGGGTGGGGGGCGCCCACCGGGATCGAGATGCCCGCCGAGTCCGCCGGGCTGCTCACCTCCCCGCAGGATTGGGACGACCGCACCCGCTACACCACCATGTTCGGGCAGGGGATCGCCTGCACGAGCCTCCAAGCCGTCCAGGTGCTGGCGACCATTGCCAACGGTGGTGTGCGGGTCGCGCCACGGGTCATCGACGCCTGGATCACTGCGGACGGCGAGGAGACCACGCAGACGGTGCCCGAGGGGGTACGCGTCATCAGCGAGGAGACGGCCGCCACGCTCACGGATATGCTCATCGGTGTCACCCAGGAGGGTGGCACCGCCGAGGCGGCCTCCGTTGACGGCTACCTGGTGGCGGGCAAGACCGGTACCACTGAAATCCTCACTGAGGACGGGACGGTGGCATCCTTTGTCGGCTTCCTGCCAGCCAAGGAGCCCGCTCTGGCGATCGCCGTCATCGTCTACCGCCCCAAGGGGGTGTACGGGGGCACGGTGGCCGCTCCCGTGTTCCGTGAGGTGGCCCTGGCGGCCATGCAGTCCCTGGGAATCGCCCCCGACCCCGCAGTCGTTGCCGGGGCCGCGGCACAGGGGGACGGGGAGCAGGTTGACGGTGTGGACGCGCGGTGACCGGGCTGCGGTGCGGGACAGCACGGGGCAGGAGAGGTAGAAGAGGCGGACGTGACAGCAAGCACCTCCGAGATGCGTCACTGATACTCCATCTGTGGGGGATCGACATCCGGGCTCGCGATAGATTGAGGAACTATGACCAACCACGCCTACGAGTCGGCAGCCTCGCTGCGGCCGCAGCACAACGCGCCCACTTCGCTAGAGGTGCTCGCCCAGCGCCTGGGTGCCAGCCCTGCGACTGACCAGGACGCGGCCGCCCTGGCCGGGCTGGCTGTGGCCGGGGCCTCTGTGGACTCCGCGGACGTGGCACCTGGGGAGGTCTTTGTCGCGGTGCCCGGGTTCACTGCCCACGGTGCCCGGTTCTGCGGTCAGGCCGTGGCCGACGGCGCTGTCGCCGTGCTGACCGACCCTGACGGGGTGTCCCTGGCTCGTCAGACGGCTCCCGGCACCCCGGTCCTGACCTGCCCCGACCCGCGGGCGCTCGCTGGGCCGCTGGCTGCTGAGATCTACCACCACCCCGCCCGGCAGCTGGTGACCACGGCTGTGACCGGGACCAACGGCAAGACCACCACCACCTACTTCCTGGACGCGATCCTCACGGCGCACCTGGGGTCCACCATGCTGGCCGGCACCGTCGAGCTGCGTGTGGGCGGCTCCCGGGTGGAGTCTCCGCGCACCACCGTCGAGGCCCCGGTGCTTCACAGGATGTTCGCCCTGGCGGCGGAGCAGGGGGTGGGCGCGGCCTGCCTGGAGGCATCCAGCCACGCTGTCGTCCTGCACCGGCTGGACGGGACGGTCCTGGACGTCGTCGGCTTCACCAACCTCCAGCGTGACCACCTGGACTTCCACGGCACCATGGAGGGCTACCTGGAGGCCAAGTCCCGGCTGTTCACCCCGGAGCACGCGCGCCGCGGGGTGGTGTGCGTCGATGACGAGTGGGGCCGACAGCTGGCCGCCTCGGCGGCCGTGCCGGTGGAGCGGGTACGGACCTACCCTGGTGACGCGCAGGCGCAGTGGTGGGTGAGCGACGCCGTCGTCTCCCTGACGCAGGCCGCGACCACTTTTGTCCTCCACGGCCCCGACGGGCAGGAGCTCCCCGCCTCCTGTCCGCTGCCCGGCGCCGTCAACGTGCAGAATGCCGCCCTGGCCCTGGTCATGGCCCTGTGTGCCGGGGTCCCGGCGCAGACCGCGGTGGAGGCGCTGGCGGGCGCCCACGCCGTGCCCGGACGGATGCAGCGCATCAGCCAGCGTGACGGGACCCGGGGGCTGTGCATCGTGGACTTCGCGCACACACCGGACGCCCTGGAGCTGGCGCTGCAGGCTGTGCGGCCTATCACCCCGGGGCGTCTCATCGTGGTCTTCGGCTCCGACGGCGATCGTGACCAGGGCAAGCGCCCCATGCTTGGCGCGGTAGCCGCCAGGCTCGCGGACGTCCTCGTCGTCACTGACGAGAACCCCCGTAGCGAGGACCCCCAGTCCATCCGTGACGCCGTCCTGGAGGGGGTGCGCTCGGTGCGTCCGGACCTGCGCGACGTCGAGGAGGTCACGACCTGGCGCGGCGACGCCGTGCGTCGGGGTGTGGAGCTGTGCGGGCCGCAGGACACTGTCATCGTCACAGGCAAGGGCCACGAGCCCTTCCTGGAGGCCGGGGGCGAGTTCATCCGCTACAACGACGCCCCGGTCATGGCCCAGGCCGTCGCCCAGAAGTGGCCCCAGGCATGAGCCGCACCCTGGCGCAGGCTGCTGCTGTCGTCGGCGGAAGCCTCCTCGGACCTGACGCGGTCGTGGACGGACCGGTGGTTACTGACTCCCGGCAGGCTCGACCCGGCTCGCTCTTTGTCGCGGTGCGCGGGGAGCGCACTGACGGGCACGCCCACCTGGCCTCGGCCCTGGAGCGAGGGGCCGTGGGTGCGCTGGTGAGCAGCCCTGAGGCGGGTGCCGACCTGCCCCTGGGACTCGTGGTGGTCCCCGACACGGTAGAGGCGCTGGGTGCCCTGGCCCGTGCCCACCTGGAGCACCTGCGCAGTGCGGCCCTGGCTCGAGGCAGCCGCCTGGACGTGGTGGCGATGACCGGGTCGGTGGGCAAGACCACCACCAAGGACCTGACGCGTCAGGTCCTGGCCGCCTGTGGTCCTACCGTCGCGCCGCGAGCCAGCTTCAACAACGAGATCGGGCTGCCGCTGACGGTGCTGGAGGCTGACGAGGCCACGCGCTACCTGGTCTTGGAGATGGGGGCCTCCGGCCCCGGCCACATCGACTACCTCACCGGTGTCGCGCCCCTGGACGCGGCCGCCGTCCTCATGGTCGGCCACGCGCACATGGGCGGCTTCGGCTCCATCGAGGGCGTGGCCCAGGCCAAGGCAGAGATCCTCTCCGGCCTGCTGCCTGGGGGCACGGCCCTGCTCAACGTCGATGACCAGCGCGCTGCGGCTATGGTCACCAGTGCACCCGGACCGGTCCTGACCTTCTCAGCCAGCGGAGGCCGCGCTGATCTGCGCGCCAGCGACGTCGTCGTGGGCCAGGGAGCCCGGGCGTCCTTCACTCTCAGCCTTCCCGGGCTCGCCGAGCCCCGACGGGTCCACCTGGCTGTTCCCGGGGCGCACAACGTCTCCAACGCGCTGGCCGCGGCCGGGCTCGCGCTGGCTGCCGGGGCCGCTCCCGAGGTCGTCGCCGACCAGCTGGGACAGGTGGAGATCGAGAGCCCGCACCGGATGGACGTGGCTGTGCTCGGGGGTGACCTGCTGCTCATCGATGACTCCTACAACGCCAACATCGACTCCATGACCGCAGCCTTGGCAGCCCTGCCTGCCCTGGCGGGACAGCGGCGGCGTGTCGTCGTCGTCTCGGAGATGCTGGAGCTGGGTGGGGCCTCGGTGGCAGACCACGCTCGGACGGGCCTGCTGGCGGCCCAGGCAGGGGCCAACCTGCTGGTAGGCATCGGAGCGGGGACGGAGCCGGCCCTGGAGTCGGCCCGGGCTGAGGGCGTGGAGGCCGTCGGCCTCGCCGACGCCCAGGAGGCTGTGACACGGTCCAGCACGTTGCTTCGTGACGGCGACGCCGTCCTGATCAAGGGATCCCACGGCTCCGGCGCCTGGCGCCTGGCCGACCACCTCAAGGAGGCTCGCCCCCGATGACCGCCATCCTCGTCTCCGGCCTTGTCGGCCTGGTCGGCACACTCCTGGGGACACCGCTGCTGATCCGCTACCTCCAGGTCAAGGAGTACGGGCAGTTCATCCGCCAGGACGGCCCGCAGGGGCACTTCACCAAGCGTGGCACCCCCACCATGGGTGGTGTCGTCATCATCTTGTCCACGGTGGCGGGCTACGCCCTGGCCAACCTGAGCGAGCTGCGTACTCCCCGGGCCTCCGGGGTCCTCCTGCTGTACCTGGTCGTGGGGCTGGGGCTCATCGGCTTCCTGGACGACTTCGAGAAGATCTCAAAGCAGCGGTCCCTGGGCCTGCGGGCCTGGCAGAAGATCGTCGGCCAGGCCTTCATCGGCATCAGCTTTGCGGTCATGGCCCTGCGCTTTACCGACCGTGACGGCGTCGCCCCGGCCTCGACCCGGGTTTCCTTCGCCCGGGACACCTCCCTGGACCTCGCCTTCGCCGGGGCTCTTGTGGGCCTCCTCCTGTTCATCTTGTGGGCGAACTTCCTCATCACTGCCTGGTCCAACGCGGTCAACCTCACCGACGGACTCGACGGCCTGGCAGCGGGCGCCTCCGCCATGGTCTTCGCTGCCTACACCCTTATCGGGGTGTGGCAGACCAACCAGTCCTGCCTCTACGGGCACTCCGACGTGGTGGCCACGACCTGCTACCAGGTACGCGACCCCCGGGACCTGGCCATGGTCTCCGCAGCGCTCATGGGGGCCAGCTTCGGCTTCCTGTGGTGGAACGCCTCCCCGGCCAAGATCTTTATGGGGGACACCGGATCCCTGGCGCTGGGGGGAGCCGTGGCCGGGCTGTCGATCCTGACCCGTACGGAGTTCCTTGCCGTGGTCCTGGGAGGGCTGTTCCTGGCCGAGGTCATGAGCGACGTCATCCAGATCGCCTCCTTCAAGGCAACCGGCAAGCGTGTCTTCCGCATGGCTCCACTCCACCACCACTTTGAGCTGGGAGGATGGACCGAGGTCAACGTCGTGATCCGCTTCTGGATCATTGCCGGCCTGTGCGTCGTCGCGGGGCTCGGCCTGTTCTACGCGGAGTTCCTCGTAGCCTGAGTACTCTGGGCGCGGCCGTGCCGCGGCACCCACGTCGGCGGGCCGCGGGGCGTACCGACGCCACCGCGTTCAGCACGGTGTTCAGCACAGTGCTGACAGTGTTGACCACAGCCAGGACCAGCAGGAGGGTGTACAGCACCGTGACCACCGCAGCGACCAGCAGTGTGCCCCCGCAGCGGCCTTCTCGGACCACCGGCCCGGTCGGCAGGCCGCTGCGCCAGGACCTGGAGGGTGCCCGCGCTGGCGTCGTGGGCCTGGGGCGCAGCGGCCGTGCTGCCGTGGAGGCGCTGACCACCCTGGGTGCGCAGGTCCACGTCTTCGACTCCCGGGAGCCCTCGGTCGAGTCACTGGGGAGCACGGTGGCGGGTGTCACCGTGGGTGACGCGGAGGCGACGGCGCGGGCGCTGGAGGACAGCGACCTGCGACTGGTCGTGGTCTCTCCGGGAGTTCCCGCCACCGGCCCCGTCCTGAGGACGCTGGCCCGTGTCGGCACGACGACGTGGAGCGAGGTCGAGCTCGCCTGGAGGCTCCAGCAGGACTCCTCCCGCCCGGACGTGGCCTGGCTGGCGCTGACCGGTACGGACGGCAAGACGACTACCGTCTCGATGCTCTCGGAGATCCTGGGCCAGGCGGGCCTGAGGGCACCCGCCGTAGGCAACATTGGTAGGCCGGTGACTGAGGCGGTCCTGGAGGGCGGGGCGGACGCCCTGGCTGTCGAGCTGTCCAGCTTCCAGCTGCACACGACGACGAGCATCTCCCCGCTGGCCTCGGCCTGCCTTAACCTGGCGCCTGACCACCTCGACTGGCACGGGGACCTGGAGGCCTACGCTGCGGACAAGGCCCGTGTCTACGCCCGGACCAGGGCCGCGGCGGTGTACAACGCCGCTGACCGGGCCACTGTCGACATGGTCGACAGGGCCGACGTCGTGGAGGGCTGCCGGGCGGTCGGGTTCACTCTGGGTGCCCCCGCCCCGGGCCAGGTCGGCGTGGTGGACGGCCTGCTCGTGGACCGCGCCTTCCACTCTCGTGGACGCTCTCACGCCGTCGAGCTGGCCACGACCCTGGACCTGGCCCACCTTGCACCGGGTGCAGCCGTGGACAGGCTGCCCGGGCACATCGTGGCCGATGCCTTGGCTGCGGCGTGCCTGGCCCGTGCCGGCGGCGCCGACGAGGAGGCAGTCGCCGCGGGGCTGCGTGCCTACAGCCCGGGGGCGCACCGCAGCGTCACCGTGGCCCAGGCGGACGGGGTGACCTGGGTGGACGACTCCAAGGCCACCAACCCCCACGCGGCACAGGCGGCGCTCAGCGGCCTGCCTGCCGGTAGTGCCGTGTGGGTCGTGGGGGGCGACACCAAGGGCGCCCGGTTCTTCGACCTTGTCTCCGCGGTGAGGTCGCGCCTTCGCGGTGCGGTTGTCATCGGACGGGACCAGACCGACGTCCTGGCGGCTCTGTCGGCACAGGCTCCCCAGGTGCCGGTGCGGCAGGTCCCTGACGCCCCGCCTAGCGCCCTGATGCGCGCGGCGGTGAGCGAGGCCGCCCGCCTGGCCCGCGCTGGCGACACGGTGGTCCTGGCTCCCGCCTGCGCCTCCTGGGACCAGTTCTCCTCCTACGCCCAGCGCGGGGATCTCTTCGCCTCCGCGGTGAGCGCGCTGGTGGAGGAGTCGGGTGACGCCGGGGACCTGTCGGGAGCCGGGGGGCGTAGCCGGGGGCAGAGGAGGTGCCAGGAGTGAGCGTGCCTGTCTCACCGCCGAGGCTGCGTCCTGCTGCGGCTCCCTCCACGTCGGCAGGCCACGTCGGCCAGGACCTGCCTGGTAGCGAGGGGCTGCGGTCCCGGTTGCGGCGGTGGAGGCCATGGAGCGGCTCCTGGAGACGGTCCCGGCCCGACGACGACCGTGGCGCCGCAGGCGGGAGGGGCCGCCGTGGGGGGGAGCAGGCGACACTGACCTACTACGCGCTACTGCTGTCCACCCTGGTCCTGCTGACCCTGGGGCTTGTCATGGTCTTCTCGGTCCAGTCGGTGACGGTGGCCGCCACGGGGGCAACCCGTACACGGACTTCGCCAAGTACCTGGTCTTTGCCGTCGTGGGTGTCGTGGGGATGCTCGCGCTCTCCCGGGTGCCCCTGTCCTGGTTCCCAAGGCTGGCCTGGGTGATGCTGGTGCTGACGATGGGGATGCAGCTCCTGGTCTTTTCTCCCGTCGGCGTGAACGTCTACGGCAACCGTAACTGGATCCAGGTTCCCGGAATCGGCACCGCCCAGCCCTCGGAGCCGATGAAGTTGGCCCTGGCCCTGGCCCTGGGGACGCTGGTGGCCTGGTACGCCCAGGGTCGCCGAGGGCGAGCGGTCATGGCCGGGTGGGTGATGGTGGCCTTGGCTGTCCTCAGCGTCATGGCTGGCCAGGACCTGGGAACGGTGATCGTCCTGGTCCTCATCGTCGCGGGGGCGCTGTGGGTGGGCGGCCTGGCCCGGAGGTGGTTCGCTGCCCTGGGCTGCCTGGGGCTGCTCCTTTTCATGACCGCCTCCCTGCTGTCGGTGAGCCGTCGTGCCCGGATCCTCGCCTGGCTGCGTCCCGACGGCGCCGACCCCACTGGTGTGGGCTACCAGCCGCGCCACGGTCAGTGGGCGCTGGGCACGGGAGGGTGGTTCGGGGTCGGCCCCGGTTCCTCGCGACAGAAGTGGGGCTATCTCACCCAGGCGGACTCCGACTACGTGTTCGCGGTGCTGGGAGAGGAGTTCGGCCTGCTGGGCACCCTGACGGTCATCGCCCTGTTCGCGGTCATCGGGGGCTGCTGCCTGCGGACCATGCGGCGGCATACGGATCCCTGCGTGGTGGCCACCGCCTCGGCCATCGGTGCCTGGGTGGTGGGCCAGGCTCTCATCAACATGATGGTCGTGACCGGTATCCTTCCCGTCCTGGGGCTGCCCCTGCCCCTGGTCAGCCGGGGCGGGACCGCTCTGGTCTCCGTCCTGCTGGCCATGGGCGTCCTGCTGGCCTTCGCTCGTCACGAGCCAGGCGCCCAGGAGGCCCTGAGATCAAGCCCCGGCGCTCTGCGCCGCACCCTGTCGGTGATCGTCCCGAGGAGGAACCGTGCCTGAGCCTGCTGAGTCCGCCGACACCGCTGCCGCTTCCGGCCCTGGCGCGCCCGGTGCCCGGCCGTTGCGGGTCCTTCTGGCGGGAGGCGGGACTGCGGGGCATGTCAACCCGCTGCTGGCCACCGCAGCGGCGCTGCAGGACCCCGGCTGCGGCGGGGACCCTCGGACCCGGGTCCTGGTCCTGGGTACCCGGGAGGGTTTGGAGGACCGGCTGGTGCCCGAGGCTGGTCTCGACCTCGCCTACGTCCCCCGGGTCCCCTTGCCGCGCCGCCCCAGCGGGGACCTGCTGCGGCTTCCGCGACAGATGGGTCGGGCGGTCGGCGCGGCTGCCGAGGCCATTGAGGCCATCGGCGCGGAGGTGGTCGTCGGGTTCGGCGGCTATGTCGCTACTCCCGCCTACCTGGCAGCCCGCAAGGCGGGAGTGCCCGTCGTCATCCACGAGCAGAACGCCCGGCCCGGGCTGGCCAACCGCCTGGGGGCCTCCTGGGCCAGAGCGGTTGCCCTGACCTTCGCCTCGACACGGCTGTCAGCCCGGCGAGGACGCACCGAGGTCACAGGCCTGCCCCTGAGGCCCGCCGTGGCTGACCTGGTGGCCGCGCGCGCCACGGAGGAGAAGGCCTGGCAGGCCCGCCAGGAGGCTGCTACGGCGCTGGGGCTGGACCCCTCGGCCCCGGTGCTGCTGGTGACCGGGGTTCCCTGGGCGCGCAGCGGCTCAACGAGGTGCTCGTTGAGGCCGTCGCTGCCGACCCGCCACGTCTGCCCGCCTCCCTTCAGGTTGTCCACCTCACCGGCCGGGGCAAGGACGCCCGGTGCGTGAGGCCCTGGCCCAGGCGGCTCGCACCGAGGGGGAGGGGACCTGGAGGAGCGCTACCACGTCCTGGACTACCTGACCACCATGGAGCAGGCCTACGCGTGCGCGGACGGCGTGATCTGCCGCTCGGGCGCAGGCACGGTGGCCGAGCTGACCGCCCTGGGGCTACCGGCCCTCTACGTGCCCCTGCCGGTGGGTAACGGGGAACAGCGTCTCAACGCCGCCGACGTCGTGTCGGCCGGAGGCGGGCGGCTGGTCCTCGACGCCCGGCTCACCGTGGACGACGTCCTGGACTTCACGGCGGTGGTGACTGATCCCCGACGGCGCGGCGCCATGGCCCAGGCCGCGGCCTCCACAGGTGTGCGTGACGCCGCTGCCCGGCTGACGGCCCTGGTGCGGGACAGCGCCGGACGGACGGGCGACGTGGACGTGACCTCGGGAGAGGACGAGCCGCGCTAGGTGCGGGTCTGCGGGTAGCCGGCGTAGGACAGCCAGGCAGGAACCTGAGGGAGAGGGACCAATGAGCAGGAGTAAGCGTCGTAGCAGCGGCAGCGAGGCTGGTACGGAGACCGAGGCGGCCAGGGCGGCCGGGGTGATGCCCGTAGCCGGGGGCTCGGGGGAGGCCGCCCGCAGCGAGACGGGCCGGGGTGGTGGTCCGCTTCTGGAGGGCAGGGCGTTCCACCTCCTCGGCGTCGGCGGCGCGGGCATGAGCGTGGTGGCCCGGCTCCTGGCGGCCCGTGGTGCCCGGGTCAGCGGGTCGGACGCCCAGGACAGCCCCGCCCTGAGACAGCTGGCCGAGTTGGGGCTGGACGTGCGTGTGGGGCACCAGCCGTCCCAGGTGCCCACCGAGGCTGTCGTGGTGGTGTCCTCGGCTATCAGGCAGACCAACCCGGAGCTGGGGGTGGCTCGCCAGCGCGGCCAGGAGGTGATCCACCGGTCCGAGGCCCTGGCTCTGGCAGCACAGGGCACCGACTTCGTGGCTGTGGCCGGCGCCCACGGCAAGACGACGACCTCGGGCATGCTGGCCGAGGCCCTGACCCTGGTCGGTGCCGACCCGTCCTTTGCTGTCGGGGGTGTCGTGCGCGCACTGGGGACGGGAGCCCACCTGGGCAGCGGGAGAGCCTTCGTGGCGGAGGCCGACGAGTCCGACCGCTCCTTCCTCAACTACAGGCCTCGTGTCGAGCTGGTTACCAACGTGGAGCCGGACCACCTGGACAGCTACGGCACCGCCGAGGCGTTTGAGGAGGCCTTTGCAGAGTTCGCGCACTGCATGGTCCCCGGCGGGCTCCTCGTGGCCTGTGCCGACGACGAGGGGTCGCTGCGGCTGGCGGTCAGAGCCGTCCAGGAGGGACTGAGGGTGGTGACCTACTCCTCCCAGGGCGTTGAGGGGCTGCCGGGTGAGGTACTGCTGGGGGAGGGCCACGTCCACCTGGATGTGCACGAGCGCACGGAGGCCGCCACCCGGGCTGCCGTGACCCTGACCTCGCGTGGCAGCCACGGCGGTCCCTCCGCTACGGGGCCGGTGCCTCTGCGGCTGTCCGTACCGGGGGACCACGTCGCGCTGGACGCCGCAGGGGCGTGGGCGGTCGGGCTGGAGCTGGGTGTGGACCCTGAGGCGATGGCACGGGCACTGGGGGCCTTCTCCGGTACCGGGCGTCGGTTCGAGGACCGCGGCGAGGCTGCTGGCGTACGGGTCATCGACGACTACGCCCACCACCCCACCGAGGTGGAGGCGCTGCTGAGGACGGCACGCGAGGTCGCCCGCTCCCGTCACGGGCGGGTCCTGGTCCTGTTCCAGCCCCACCTGTACTCACGCACCAGGGCCTTCGCCCAGCGCTTCGGAGAGGCTCTTGCCCTGGCCGACACCGTGGTGGTCACGGGTATCTACCCGGCACGCGAGACACAGGCCGACTTCCCCGGGGTCTCCGGCGCCATGGTCGTGGACCAGGTGGTGCAGGGCCGTGGCCAGGGCGGCGCTCCTGCTGCTTCTGGCGGGTCTGGTGGGGCAGGACCTGCGGCCCTCTACGTGCCTGACCGGTGCAAGGCCGCACGTACCCTCGCCTCGGCTGCGCGTCCCGGGACGTGCTGCTGACGGTGGGGGCTGGTGACGTCACCGAGCTGGGTGTGACAGTCCTGGAGCAGCTGGAGGCCTCCTCCGCCCAGCGGGAGGTAATGCTCTCCCTTCTCCGACGGGCAGGGGACTGAGCCGTGATGAGGAAACCCGCTCGCCCCCGCCCGGAGGCGCCGGCTACCCAGCGGGAGGATCTTCCGCCTGCTGTCCCGCCCGTGCGTGGGGGCTCCTCCCGCCGCGGAGCACCCTCTGCCGACCGACGTCGTTCCCCCGGCCTGACCGAGGCTGCCTCCGGGCGGCAGCGTCGTGGTGGGGCAGCGGCGCACCAGTTCCCGGGCGGGCGGGCTCACCTCCAGCCGCCAGCGGTGCTGCTGCGTCCTCCCCGGGTCCTCCTCGGCTTCTCGCCCGGCCAGGGCCTCGGCTGTGCCAGCCGCCTCCGCGGGTACCGCGGACGCGGTACGTTCTTCCGGCTCACGGGACTCGGCGGGTGCGTCGGGCTCGACCGAGTTGGCCGTCTTCAGCCGTCGCCCGGTCTCCGAGCCACGGCACGAGCGCACCGTGGTCTCCACGGGCCTGGCTGATCGGCTGGCAGAGCGCAGGCACGCCCTGGCCCGTCTGCGTCTGCGGCAGGTGGCCCTATTCGCTGCGGCCGTGCTGGCTACCGCAGCGGTGGCCTGGGTGCTCCTGGCCTCTCCCGCTGTCGCCCTGCGTGGCTCAGCCGTCACGGTGACGGGCTCAGACGGGAGCGTGGAGGATGTGCAGGTCCGTGAGGTGCTTGCTGGCTACCAGGGGGACTCTCTGCTGCTCCTGGATACTGCCGAGATGTCGGCCGCCGTGGAGGACAGCCTGGTTCGGGTCCGTACCGCTGAGGTGACGCGCTCGTGGCCCCACGGTGTGGAGGTGGCTCTGGAGATGCGGGTGCCGGTAGCCTCCTACCGGGGTGAGGACGGCTACCAGGTCCTGGACGAGGAGGCGGTGGTCCTTGAGACGGCTGACTCCGTTCCCGAGGATCTGGTCAGTATCGTGGCGCAGGAGGGTGCCGACTCCGGTGACAGTCCCCAGGGGGCGCTCAGCGCTCAGCAGGTCTCGGCGGTGACGCAGGCCGTGGGCGCCCTGGACCCGGAGGTTCTGGCCCAGGTGTCCAGCGGGACCTCGACGGACAACGGCCAGGTGACTCTGGTGATGGAGGGCGGCGCCACAGTGGTGTGGGGAGGCAGTGAGGACAACGACCTCAAGGCCCGGGCGCTGTCGGTGCTGATGCAGACTGAGGCCGCTGTCTACGACGTGTCCTCACCGCACAACCCGACAACCTCCCAGTCGGGCCTTCCGGAGGACTCCGGCGCCCAGCGGTGAGAGCGGGCGTAGCGGTGACAGCAGTCAGGGTGACAGGTGCTCAGGTGCCTTGGCGCCGTGGTTCCTCACAGCGGCTGGAGCAGGTCGGGGCGGTGGCTCCGGGGGCGAACACGCCGGGGCCTCAA